>DATHGT010000123.1:0-16688 GCA_035317605.1 Candidatus Acidiferrum sp.
GTCGAGCTTTCGAGCGTCGTCGAGAGACAGATACGGCGACCAGCCGTTGCCCTCGTCGATGAGCTCGACGTCGACCTCTGCACCGTAGGCACCCTCACGCACGAACTTGGTGTGACGCCTGACGTTCATGGCCTCCTCCGCTATGTAGCGGGTGAAGATCAGGCTCTTGCACTTGCCGGCGATGTCGTAGACGCCTGGCGTGGGATCACGCGCTGGCGCGCGCGGTGCTCAGCGTGTACGTGTGCGTGCTTCTGGCTTCCAGCGTCACCGCGCGCGCCGGAATCCCTGACAGGCGGTCGGGATGCGTGACCGTCATCCAGCGCTTTGGCGGCGGATACGCTGCTCTTCGATGGCGTCTTCCACACTCCCGACGAGGGGGACACGCTCGATGACGAAGTCAGGGTCGTGCTCGAGCGGATTGCCGCGCGGGTCCAGGAGCGAATCGCGCTCGGTTCTCGTGCGGGCGCGCCCGCGTGGCGCGTGGCCCACAAGACCAGGCCGCGGGCTGAGCGGCCCCCGCCGCCGACTCTCAGCGCGTTATGGTTCCTCGAGGGGAGCCGCCCCACACCATCCCGAAGCCGAAGCCGAGCCAGCCGGTATCTTGTGAGTCCGAGGCGCCGCGCGCGCCCACCCGCGGGTTCGGAGACGTCCAGCCCGCAACGCCCATCCGGCCTGTTGCAGTCTCCTTCGTCAGAGGGGCCACGAAGCCCGGCTCATTGGGCGCCGGCGCCTGGTGCGGGGAGAGGTCAGCTCCCGGCATGCGCGGCCGCGATCGCTGTTCTTCCGGCGCGAGCGTGCGCCGGTCTTGTTGAGGGACCTCAAGCTGCTGAGCGGAAACGCCGGCCACCGCCGTGAGAAGGAGCAACGCATGAGGCGACAACGCGATGATCATTCGTCTGAGCATGATCGTCTCCTCCGGTTAGCCCAACAGTGTGCATCTGGCGTGCCCGACCCGCATTCCAGAAGTGCCTTAGCGACGGGTACTTGCCAGGCGGTGCCACCGAGCGGAGGTAGGCTTCTTCTGCTTGGCCGTGTAGTTCTTACCGAGGAGCGCAGCGTGGCTCCCGGTGATCACGCGAAGGGCGGGATGACCGCGAAGGGAGGGTCTTTGTCAGTCGATGGTCCCGGCGGAGAATACCCATTCGCAGGGCTGGCCGGTGACCCGGCTGATCAGGTCGAAGTCCGCGTCGTAGTGAAGCAGGATGAGGCCGCTCTGCTCGGCCGCGGCAGCGATCAAGAGGTCGGCAAGGAGCCGTTGGATTTCGCGCGCCCGCTGAACGTGCGAGGCATCCGTCTCGATCAGCGGAAAGGAGGCCTGGTGTCGACCATGTGGGTCAGCGCCCTCGCTGCGATCCCGGAGCTTCGCCTTCGACAGCGTGTCGAACGCTCTGGACACCCGATGCTGTCGATCCGGCGCCACGCGGCGCAGCGCCTCGTTGACGATGTCCTTCAAGGTCTTCGTGCCGAGCTCCGCCCGCGCCGCGGCAAGGGCCTGCTCGTCTGCGTATATTCTAGGGAAGATCAATCCATGGAGGGCGCATGATCAGGTTCCTCGTCGTCGCGGTCCTCGTGCTGCTCGGCGCCGTGCCGGCCGCCGCGGACGAGCCGTTTCCATCGCGGACGATCACGATCGTCAACCCCTACCCGCCCGGCGGCCAGGCCGATCTCTCGGGCCGGCCATTCGCCGCCGCGCTCGCGAAAGTCCTCAAGCAGCCGGTCATCATCGCGAACAAGCCCGGCGCCGCGGGGGCGGTCGGCATGCAGTCGGTGGCGGTCGCGAAGCCCGACGGCTACACGGTGCTCATCACGGTGCCGTCGCTGCACACGCTGCCGGAGGTCGACAAGCTCTTCGGGCGCGCGCCGACGTTCACGCGCGACCAGTTGGCGCCGATCGCCCGCCTCAATGCCGATCCGCTCATCGTCGCCGTGAACGCGGAGCGTCCGTGGAAGAGCATGAAGGAGCTGCTGGACGACGCCAAGAAGCGTCCGGGCCAGATCACGTTCGCCTCGGCCGGCCTGTACGGGGCGACGCACGTGCCGATGGAGATGATCCTGTACGCGGCGGGCGGCCTGAAGATGCGTCACCTGCCGACGACGGGTGGCGGTCCGGCGACGACCGCGGTCCTCGGCGGCCACGCCGACCTGTGGGCATCGACCATCGGCCCCGCGGTGCCGCATATCAAGTCGGGGAAGATCCGCCCGCTCGCGGTGACGTCGGTGAAGCGGCACGAGTCCTTCCCGGACGTCCCCACGCTGAAGGAGCTCGGCTACGACGTCGAGTACTACCTCTGGATCGGGCTCTTCGTACCGAAGGCCACGCCGGCCCCGATCATCAAGGTGCTCCGCGACGCCACGCGACAGGCGGTCGACGATCCGGCGTTCAGGACCGCGCTCGAGAAGCTCTCGTCACCGGCCGCCTACCAGGACGCCGATGAGTTCAAGCCGTGGCTCGACACCGACGCCGCGCGCCTGGCCGACGTCATCAAGAAGATCGGGAAGGTCGAGTAACCGTTCGCTGCTGCTTCGACTCCATCCCGAAGCACAGCTGGTTACCGTCAAGGTCATTGATGTCGAAATCGCGCATGCCGTAGGGGTAGTCCCTCGGCTCGTTCAGCGTTCTGGCACCTCGCGATTTCAATTCTTGATACAGCGCGTCCACGTCAGTGACAAAGACATTGACGGCACCGTGGCCCGGAAGGCTTCCGTGGACGCCGCGTGCTCGGAGACGAAACGCGCATCGTCTAGATTCACCACGTGGCGGACAATCCTCACCACGACGGGCTCGTGCTCGTGTACCTGCCCAAGGACAGGATCCTCATCCAGGCGGACGCGTTCACGCCGCTCGCTCCGAACGCGTCCTACCCGACGCCCCCGAACCCGTTCAGCGTGAACCTGGCCGAGATGATCGCGCGCCACCGGATGACCGTGGACACGCTCCTGCCGCTCCACGGTCGAAAGGTGACGCTCACCGAGCTGCACAAGGCGATCGGCCGAACGCCGTCGGCGGATTCCGTGTCAGCCCTGGACATGGGCGGCTCTGATGCACCGGGCGCTTGCCATCGATGTTCTCGCGTGTGCCTACTGTGAGGGCCGGCTCCGCCCGATCGCCACCCTGCACGATCCCGCCGTGATCCCGAAGCTCCTCGCGCACCTGGGGATGGCCCCTCAGGGCCAAGCCCCGGCCCCTCAGCTGGCGCCGGCGCGTCCTGATCGACTCCTGGCCGGCGCGCCGGACGGCGCCATGGGTGCTGATCCGGCCGATCCACCTTTCCGGTTCATTTGTCGCTTGACGGCGGCGGCGCGCGCGCATTAGCATCCCGCTCACAACCGGGCTGACGCGGTCGGCGCTGCGGTGGGCGCGCCAGCCGGCCAATGTTCACTGAGCCTGCGCCTCCAGGGGCTTCCGCGTGTGGCTTTGGGCGGACGTGCCGGGGACGGGGCGCGAGGGCGCGGAGGGTGTTCATGTCGATACGCTCATCGCGAGCTATCGCTACGCAGGGGACTCAGCGTTCTCTTGGCGGTCCATCCGGAACCGAAGAGACGATAGCGGCTGAGATCATCGCCGGTGCATCGGGATTGCTCGGCAGATATGTCGGCGAAACCGAGAAACCCTGTCCCGTTATCCTTGTGGAAACTGAAACATCCAACTGGCCGCAAGCCAGCCCAGGAGCTCAGAGCCGGGCCGGCTTTCGCCTTCATGGCGCAGCGGCTCGAACTCACTCGAGGTACCATATGAACCTTCGTAAACCGTTGATGCTTTTGGTTCTGGCGGCGCCTCTGCTTGCCTTCGGAGTGTCCTTCGCCGGTTCGGTTCATGACAACATGCTGGCAAGCGTCGTTTTTGTCGGGTGCGATGTCGAGTTCGAAGGCCTGCCGTTCTTGGCGGGAAGCGGCTCAGCGTTTCTCATTGCGTCCGAATACGTCATAACCAACAATCATGTCATCGACTCTTGCCATTCCGATAACAAGATCAAGGTCCTCAAGGACGCCTTGCGCAACGCCTTCACCGAGAATATTTCACAAAAAGGGAAGTTGCCACCCGAAATGGAACAGAAGATGAACGAGCATCTGAGACAGAATCCCGGTTTATTGCCGAGGCTACAAAGTGACCCTGAGTTCGCCAAGAAATACATCTTGGCCTGGATTGAAGACCTCTCAGCGTCAGGCGCCAAGGCCCGCTTTGCAGGCATCACGCAAAAGTTATACATCGCGTACATGGGTAAAGAGGCACAAGCTTTAATCAAAGTGGATGTCTCCAACATCGTCTGGGCGTCATGGCACAACGACAATGCGCGTCTAACGGGTGTTGACGTGGCGGTATTGAAATTGGCTCGACCCCTAGGGGACAGGCCGACTGTAGCGTTTGCCCTGGGCAGCTCGGCACAGGTCAACGACGTCGTCTATACGGTAGGGTTTCCGGGAGCGTCGGGGGACACCGTGGCATCTGCGAAATATGTACCGACGATCAAGAAGGGTATCGTGAGTAAATTGGGTGGCGAAGCTCCCGGGTTCAGTGATGAAGCCAGAGCAAAAGGGTTGAAGGGCGTACCTGTAATCGAAACAGATGCTGCCATGAGTTTTGGGAATTCCGGTGGTCCGCTCTACAACGAGCATGGTGAGGTCCTCGGCGTCGTCAGCTTTGGGCCCAAAGACAGGGCCGCTGGTGGAATAGGTTGGGCACAGGATATTGCGGTGGTTCTCCCAGTGCTCAAAGATCTTGGCTTGCCTTTGCCCAAGATCAGGGGAACACCACGTACCTGGATTGAACAGAACGCCACCCTGGTCTGGGTTGGCGCAGCTGGCTTGATGCTCGTGTTGCTTTTGCTGGCGGCGCGGACTTTTCTACATCGGCGCCCAACCGCTCCCCCGCATGCCGGAGGTGGCAGGCCCCCGCAAAGGCAGGTCGGACCCACCTCGGTCGCACAGAGTCCTGCCATCAGAGGTCGCGCCGGAGAACATGCGGGCAGATCGATCCTTATCCCCCTGAACGGCCTGATCTTGGGCCGAAACGCAGTGGGAGAGGCGGGTCTGGTGTTCAGCGAGAACAGCGGCATCAGCCGGAAACATTGCTCCATTGTCTACCTCGAGGGGTCTCAGCGATTCGAAGTCACAGATTTCGGCTCCACTAATGGCACATTCGCGATCCCCGGAGAAAAACGTCTGCCTGCCAATCAAAAACTGGTGTGCAAGGCTGGCCAAATCATCCGGTTGGGGCGGCAGGACGAGTTTGAGTTGGTGCTGCAGTAGTGCTTTGCTCGCCAGGGTTGCCGCGAACCAACTAATTAGAATGACCCCCCCTTTCCGCAAGGCTACTGGCCGGCGAAGAGCACTCACGCGACCTCCGCGCCGGTAAGCACACCTTCCTTTCGCTGCGCCCGCGAACCACACCCCGCGATCGGGAAAGAGAAGAAGGTGAGTTCTCCTTCGGACGCCGACGTGATCGGACGCTCGCTGGACGACCCCGAGGCCTTCGGGCTCATCTACGACCGCCACGCCGCCACCCTGCTCCGCTTCCTGGGCCGCCGGGCGGGCGCCGCCGTCGCGGAGGGGCTGGTCGGCGAGCTGTTCCGGATCGCGTTCGAGCGGCGCAAGACGTTCGACGCGTCGCGCGCGAGCGCGCTCCCCTGGCTGTACGGGATCGGCTCGAACCTGTTGCTCAAGCACCGGCGCGGCGAGGCTCGGCGGCTTCGCGCGAGCGCCCGGATGGCGGTGGCTGGCGAGGCGGCGGACCGGCGCGCGGGCGCCGCGGCGCTCGATGCCCGCCTGCTCTTCCCGCGCGTGGCCGACGCGATCGAGGCGCTGCCGGACGGCGAGCGCGAGGCGCTCCTGCTCTTCGCGTGGGAGGACCTTTCGTACCAGGGCGTGGCCGAGGCTCTCGAGCTGCCGATCGGCACGGTGCGCTCGCGGCTCAACCGCGCCCGCGCGCGTCTGCGCGAACTGCTCGAGCCGGGCGGGGAAAATAGGGTGAGGTCGCGATGAAGCCGGTGGACCTGGCGAGGAAGCTACGGCGCGACGCCGCGTTCGAGCTGGCGGCGCTCGACCGGGGAAAGGCAGTGCTCATGGCCGCAATCCGACAGGAGGTCCAGCCCATGCGACGACCAACGATCGTTCCGCGGCTTCCGTATGAGGACGTCGGTGCCGCGCTCTCGTTCCTGGAGCGCGCGTTCGGGTTCCACGAGGTCCCGGCCGCGCGGGGCGTGCGCGCGGACGGCGCGATCGACCACACGATGGTCGGGTTCGGCGACGGCATGATCGGGCTCGGCGCGCAGGGCGCCCATGGCGCGTTCAGCCCGAAGAGGGCCGGCACCGCGAGCCAGTACATCACCGTGCACGTCGACGACATCGACGCGCACCACCAGCGCGCGCTCGCCTCTGGTGCCGAGATCGTAAGCCGGCTGCACGATCACCTGCGTGACTATCGCGTCTACGAGGCGCTCGACCTCGAGGGCCACCGCTGGCGCTTCCTCCAGTGGCTGCGTGAGGTGCCGCAGTCCGAACGGCGCTGAATGTGCCGGCCCGAGGCCTTCCGCGCGCTGCGCTCTCGGGACTTCCGCGTCTTCTGCCTTGACACCAGCGGAGCGTGCGGGGGACACTGCGCCCCCGACCCAGCGAACACAAAAGGAGCCACCATGTCTGACCCGACCACCGAATCCACACAGGCTCCCTCTCTGCCCCAACACGACACGGCCTGGCAGCAAGCGCGCCGAAAATTGGAACTCACCGCCTCCTCGCTCGTGTACGACTACGAGCACTGGCAAGGCGTGCCCATGCCCATGGCCACTCTCTCGTCGGCCATCGCGGCGGCCGTTGACCTCGGCGGCAGTTGGTTCGTCGGCCAGGCCGAAAACCTCGCTCGCATCGCCGTCAACCTGGCCATCTGGAAGCTATTGCGTCGGCTCGGAACCAACGACAAGTCCCTCGACGCCACCGTCCCCGCGCTCAGCGCCCTCTTCGAATCACCCTTGCTGCGCCACCTCCAGCAGGACGTGGGGCACGTCGACGGCACCTTCAAGGCCGGCGAGGAATTGGTGGCCCGCATCGAAGCGCTCACCGCCTCTCACTCCACCTCCGGCAGCGACCAGGACACGCTGGGCAGCATCCCCGACTTCGCCCAGGTGTTCGAGATCTTCGGCGTGCCCGACGTGACCGGCCGGTGGCAGGACGACCGAGTGTTCGCCTCCCAGCGTTTGGCCGGCCTCAACCCGATGCTGATCCAGCGGGTCACCACCGATGGGAGCGTGGGGGTGGCCTGGCCGACGCTGCGCGCCCTGCTGTCCTCCAAGATCACCGACGCCACCGTGTCCTACTTTCTGCCCGGTGTGACGCTGGATGATGCCGTGAAGCAGGGCAGGCTGTTCGTGTGCGACTACGCCGCGCTTGGTCACATCACCGCCGACCCGGACGCCGTCGGTGTGTTCGCGGGCAAGCGCCCGTGGGCCCCAATCGTCCTGTATGTGAAGACGGATGACTTCCCGGGTCTGAACCTCGCGGCCATTCAGCTCGATCAGCCCGGCACCAACGACGTGGACGTGCTGCTGGCCGCCGATGCGGGCGCTCCCGGCAACGCCAACCGGTGGCTCATGGCCCGCCTGTTCGTGCAGGCGGCGGACGTCAGCTACAACCAGTCCGTCAACCACCTCGGCATGACTCACCTGCTCGAGGAGGCGTTCGCCATTTCCACCCATCGCCAACTCGCCACCTCGCACCCGCTGTACGTGCTGTTCTCCATGCACTTCGCGGCGCTGCTGGTCATCAATCAGCTCGGCAAGGTGACCCTGCTCAAGGTCGGCCCCGAGGGCCTCCTCAACCAGCTCCTCGAGTGCGGCGTGGGCGGCAAGGACGACGAAGCCCTCGGCGCCAGCGGACTCATCAGCGCGGCCTACAGGATCTGGAATTTTGACGAGCTGGACTTCGCGGCGCAGCTCGACAAGCGCGGCATGGACAGCGCTTCGCTCCCCTATTTCCCTTACCGGGACGACGGCATGCTCGTGTGGGACGTGCTGGGGAAATACGCCCGCGACTACGTCGCGCTGTACTACAAGAATGACGGGGACGTGACGGGAGACTACGAGCTGCAGGCCTGGGCCAACGAGCTGCGCACGGTGGGCAACGTGACCAGCCTGCCCGCGATCGACCGCGTGGCGACCTTGGTGACGGTGGTGCAGCGGCTGCTGTGGACGGCCGGCCCGCAGCACGCGGCCGTGAACTTCCCCCAGGTGGACTACACCACCTTCATGCCCAACTACCCGGGGGCGCCCTACTTCATGCCCAAACGCCTCGAGACGGATCCCATCGACCAGGCCCAGCTGCTCGCCTGTCTACCCCCCGTGGCCGGTACGGCGGTGCAGGTACAGGTGTCCTACTCGCTGGCGGGCTACCACTATGATCGCCTGCTGGACTACGCCGACCAGCTCTTCCCGGATGCCAAGGCCGTGTGCGAGCGGTACTTCGGGGAGTTGAACGATACGGTGAAGCCCGAGATCACACGCCGCAACCTGCAGCGGCAGGGTCAAGCCGGGCTATTGGCCTACCCGTACTTCCTGCCGTCGAACATCCCCAACAGCACGAGCGTATAGAGCAGTGTTGCGCACGTCAGTCGCCGCGCTCCTGTTCCTGTGCGTCTCCATCGGATGGTCCGTACACGCGCTCGCCGCCTGCCCGCAGCCCGCGACGACGGTGTTCTTCGTCAATGGCGTCGACAATTCGGTGCCTGACGCCAACGCCTCGCTCAATGCTCTCGCGCAACGTCTCGGCCCGCAGCGTCAGGGCGATTGTCTGAACTTCGCGCTCGCCTACAACTCGACGTCGACGCCGTTGGACTTCGATTCGGACGCCGTCGACGCGAACGTCCGCTCGTATAGGCTGGAGCTGGCGCTCAGGAACAAGGTGATCCTCGTCGCTCATTCCAACGGCAACGTGTATGCCGACGAGGCTTACGGGAGACTGACCCCGGCCGAACGAACCAGTGTCGGCGTCGTGGCGGTCGCGACCCTCATCGGATCCGTCCCCGGCAATGGCCCCTACGTCACACTGGAAGAGGACACGTTCGTCAGGGGGTTCCCCGGGCATCTCTCGGCCAATACCACGAACACCGGCGGCTTCTGCCCTGAGGTCTTTGGGTGTCACGCGTTCGTCGACTTCTACATGGACGGGAGCGTGAGCGGACCCAAGATCGTCCAGGACGTGAGCGACACGATTCCCCGGCTCGTCAGGCCGCCGGGCGGGACCTTCGCCGCGCTCGACCTGAACGAAACGGATTTCGGACCCGGCGACACCCTCCGAGCACGGCTCAGGGTGACGAATGGCGCGCCGACACGCAGGATCGACTTCTACCTCGGTCGTCTCCTGCCCGATGGGGTCACCGTCTTCTTCATCACGAGCCTCTCTCCGCTCACCGGGGTGACCGCGAAGACGAGCGAGCCCGAGAAATTCCAGCCTCTGGTCAGAAACGCCGAGATCCAGCAGGGGCTCGACGTCACGATAGTGGACGCCTTCGTTACCACGCTTCCTGCGAATTTCCCGGAGGGCGATTCATTGCTCTTCGCCGGGGTCACCGCGGCCGGGACCCAGAACCTCATCGCGCCCCTCGCGACCGCCGAGTTCACGTTCGAGCCGTAGCCGACGACTGTGCCAAGTAGCCTTGACCGACCGCGGGGGATCATCTTTGATCTCGATGGGACCCTGGCCGACACCCTCCCCGTCTGCTTCGACGCCTATCGGTTAGCCTTCGCCAAGTACGTGGGTCACGAATGGACCGACGACCAGATCAGTGCGCTCTTTGGACCGTCGGAGGAGGGAGTCATTCGGCAGGTGGTGCCGACACGCGTCGTCAACGACCGTTCGCGGGCATCGACGCCCTGCTGGTTCGCCTACGCCGCGGACGCCGCCCGCTGGCCCCGGTGACGGGCAAGGGACCGCACAGCACGCGCATTTCCTTGCGGCGGCTCGATCTCGCCGACGCCTTCGAGCCGGTGGAGGTCGGGTCGCCGGCCGGCAGCATCAAGGTCGAATCGATTCGCCGAGTGGTGACGCGATGGACCCTGGATGCCTCGCAGGTCGCGTATGTCGGCGATTCCCCCCACGATGTGGTGGCGGCGCGCGAGGCCGGGGTCGTGTCGATCGCCGCCGCGTGGGCCGACGCGGCATCGATCCCGAAGCTCCGGGAGGCGGAGCCGGACGCGTTGTTCACGTCCGTCGAGACGCTGTCCGAGTGGTTGAGCGAGTAGTCGCTTCCGCGGGAGTGACAAGGAGGAGGTGCGTCCATGCAAGTCGGCGTGAACATCCTCAACTTCGGGCCGGGGGTCGGCACGGACGCGCTGGGTAGATGGGCGCGCCTCGCCGAGGACCTGGGCTACCACTCCATCATGATTTCCGACCACGTGGCCATGACGCCGGACGTCCGCCAGCGTTACCCGGAGCCCTTCTACGATCCCTTCGCCACCCTGGCCTGGCTGGCCGGGCAGACGCGGCGGGTGCAGCTCGGCACCACGGTCTGCGTGCTGCCCTACCGTCATCCCATCCTCACGGCGCGACTGGCCGCCAACATCGACTCCCTCAGCGGCGGGCGGTTCATCTTCGGGGTCGGGGTCGGCAATCCCAACTCGAGGTTGGAGGCCGAGGCCATGGGGGTGCCGTTTCATCGCCGGGGCGCCATGGCCGACGAGTACCTGGCCGCCATCAAGGCCCTGTGGACCCAGGACCCCGCCTCGTTCCAGGGAACTTTTGTTTCATTCAGCGACGTGTCGCGGATCCGTTCGGCGTCGGGGCCGGGGCGGCCGCACCCGCCCATCTGGGTCGGGGGCGCCTCCGACGCGGCGGTTCGCCGCGCCGTCCGCTTCGGCGACGCGTGGCATCCCAACCGCTTCACGGTGTCGTGGCTACGGGAGGACGGGATCCCGCGCCTGACGCGCGTGGCGGCAGACGCCGCCCGGCCCGTGCCCGCGCTGTGTCCTCGCTTGCGATTCCGGATCACCGATTCGCCCGTCACCGATCCGCAACGCCAGGCGGGCACGAGCACGCTCGAACAGCTGCACGAGGACTTCACCCAGCTCGAGTCGCTCGGTGTGCGACACGTCACCCTGGATTGGTACGCCGACGATCTCGACCTCACGCGCCGCCACGAGTGGGGCTGGCGCATGTTCGCGACGATGGCCGAGAAGGTATTCGACCTGTCCAAGGAAACGGTGCGCTGAGCCCGAGCGGCGAGTCAGCCCTTCGCGGGCCCCAGCTCAGGCCGGATTCCCGTCAGTTTCGCGAAGCGGGCCGCCAGCCGATCTCCGAAGCTCGAGGCGTCGAGCGGGTTGACCGGCTGGTGAGCGCCGATCCGGTGCTCTGCGGTGCGGACCAGCCCGCGCATGCACGCGAGGGCCTCGTAGTAACCGAGCGCGGACGCGGCGAGCGGTCGCTGGCGACGATACCCTCGCAGGTACAGCGCGACGAGCAGGCGCCTGGCCGCCGCCACCGTCCAGCGCGCGGGCCCGCTCACGGACAAGATCTCCAGCGGCACCTGCTCGAGGATCACCCGGGTGGCGGCGACGTCGTACGCGGGATCGGCGACCAGCACGTTGGGCCAGTCGAGCACCGCCGTGATCTCTCGTCCGTCGAAGAGCAGGTTCTGCGGGTGGAAGTCGCCGTGGCAGATCGCGCGCGGCCCTTCCGGATCCGGACGATGGTCCAGGAGCCAGCGCATGGCCAGCGCAAGACCATGAAGATTGCGGCCGATCCGCGCCTCGAGTTGACCGAGGTGGCCGTCCAGCGATACCAGCACGCTCGAGCCCGGCACCGCCCGCTCGAGTGCGCCGAGCAGTGGGGAGGAATGGAGGGCGTGGAGCCGAAGATGTGTCTCGACGAGAAGGGCGGCGATCCCGAGACGCCGGGCAGCGAGCAGCGGCCGGCCGGGGCGCCGCTCCATGACGAGGAAGGCTCCACCGAGGATCCCCGGGTCGGCGCTGGCCAGCGGCGCGCGCGGCGCGGGAAAGCCCATGTCCGCCACCGCGTTCTGGACGGCGCGCTCGCGCAGCGCGCGGAGCGGATCGTGATGCGGAGCGAGCACGCGGAGCACGAGCGGCCCGGACAGCGCCGGCGCCGCCCCGTTCAGGCGGAAGGCAAAGATCGCGGTGTCGAATCCCCCGGAAATTGGTAGGGGTGTCTCGGCGAAGTCGACTTGGGAACACCGGGGCGCCGCCCGCAGGTATTCCAAGAGTCGCGGCCCGAGGTCCTCATGCATGGTGCCGGGAAGCATAGCGCGACGCGTCTGGCGCTAGACGCGTCTATGATGGAGGTCGTTCACGACGGACCTGACGGAGGATGACGATGACGACGACGGCCACCGCTCCACGAACCCTTCCCGCGCCCACGCAGCGGATCGCCCCGGACAAGTTCGCCCACGTCGTGCTCAAGACCGCCAACTTCGACGCGGTGATCGAGTGGTACGCGGCGGTGCTGCAGGCTCGCGTGGCCTTCCGGAACGACTTCATCGCCTTTCTCACCTACGACGACGAGCACCACCGGGTGGCCGTCCTCAACACCCCCGGCAGTGCGGCTCCGGATCCGGCCGCAGCCGGCGTGCACCACATCGCCTACACCTACGCCGGCCTGGGTGAGCTGCTGGCGACGTACCGACGGCTCAAGACCAGGGGGATCGAGCCGGCCCGATGCATCAACCACGGGCCGACGACGTCGATGTACTACCGCGACCCGGACGGGCTGCGCGTCGAGCTCCAGATCGACAACTTCGCCACCATGGACGAAGCGCACGCGTACTTCACGGGACCCGACTTCGCCGAGAACCCCATCGGCGTCATCTTCGATCCGGAGCAGTTGATCCGCGACTACGAAGCCGGACTCACCTTCGACGACCTGGTGCGGCGCCCGCCGCTGCCGCCCGGCAAGACGCCCATGGACATGCGCGCGGAGATTCCCCGCGCCTGAGGGCAAGCTCCCCGCCCGTCAGGGGGACGGCGCCCGAGATGGGGCGCGCATCGATCTCAGGTCGAGCCGGTCAGACGGCCGAGTCGCGCCGGGCGCGTGAGCCGGACGCGGAGGCCGCGGATTGCCTACTTCGGACATTGCTGACAGCCGCTGGTGCACGTATTCAAATCCCCGCCGCACAGCGACTGGCAGTCCCCCCGCTCCTGGATGGGGACCGTGTTACACAACGTCATGCACGTCTGATATCGCGGTCGACAGTCGCCACAACAGGGAGCGCCCGGGGTTCCCTGACACCAGCCGTTGACGCATCGTCTGCCTTCCGTGCAATTGCAGTTCGAGGAACAGGTATTCGGACCTCCCCGAGTCAGAGACTCATCGCAGTAGGTTTGCCCGCCATCGTTGGTGCACCGGCACGGAATGGGGTCGCATCCACACACGCCGTACTGCCCGTACCAGAACCAATGACAGGTGGGTGAGTCGTTGTTCCATTGTCCATTCCACTGCGAGAGTGGCTGGGCCGCCGAGCACACCTGCTCACAGATTTTCGTCGCATCGGCGGGCGGTATCAGCCCGGGTGCACAGACATCCCTGGCTGTCGTGACGGTAGGGCTCGCCATGAGCAGGATGAACGCGAGCAAGAAGCACAGACAACGATGCGTCGACATGAACGCCCTCCGCGCTCTCGCTCCCCCGAACCCCGCGTCCGGGCCATCGAGCCTCGAGCCTCGCGCTCGGCGGGACCGCCGGACCCACCGGCCCACCGCTCATCAGCGTCCGGTCGCGCCGACCGCGCCCGCCCGGCTGCGAGCGGCACCCAGTCTAGCCTGGACGTCACTCGGACACGCGGTGATCAATCATTTCTTCGCGGACCCAGCTCGGCCACCTGCCCGCCAGCGGTGGGCCGGTTCGATGCGACTCGTCAGTGCGACGGCTCGCCGGATACGGCGCGCATCGATCGCAGACCGAGCCGGTCGAGGCGGGGCAAGACTTCGGCGGCGAAATACGGCAGTTCCTTCAGGTAGTCCACGAAGTTGATGGCCAGACCATCCAGACCCGCCGCCCGGAGCCGGGAAAACTCCCGCGCGACCGCGTCGGGGTCGCCTACGACGCAGTAGGACCCCCGCGCGAGGACACGCCGCGCGAGCGGATTGTGCCCGCTGTGTACCAAGCGCTGGGGATCCCTGCCCAGGCGACCTTCCTTCGCGTGCAGGTCGGCCAAATAGCCGATCGCGCCCAGGTCGGCGTGATCGACGACGTGCTGCAGATAGTCGTCGGCCTCCGCCTGGGTCGGGCGGCACACGATACCGACCGGAGTCCACACCTGGATCTCGCGGCCGCGCTCACGCGCCAGGCGCTTGGTCTCGGCGATCCGCGTGGTGCTGGCCTCCGGGGTCTCGACCGCGTCGAAATGCAGGTCCGAGTGGCGAATGGCGAACCCGCGCCCGGTGTCGGAGCTGCCGGCGTTCATCATCACCGGGGCCGTCCCTCCGAAGGGCCGCGGGGATCCCTCCACGCCGTGGAGTCGGTAGTACGCCCCTTCGTAGTCGAACCGTTCTTCTCCGGCCCAGATCCGCTTGACGATCGTCCACCACTCGTCGCCCTGCGCGTAGCGAGCGTCGTGCTCCTTCTTGGTGACCCCGAACATCTGGAATTCGTCCTCGTTCCAGCCGCAGACGATGTTCACGCCGAGCCGGCCTCGCCCGATGTGGTCGCCGGTGGCCATCTGCTTGGCGGCCACGAGGGGATGATGCAGGGGAACGTGGACCGTGCAGAACACGTGGAGGCGACGGGTGGCCGCGAGCAGGCCGCACGCCCACGCGATCGATTCGAAGCTGGAGCCGTTCGGGTTGGAGTCACCGCCATAGCCTCGCCACCGGGCGATGGGCACCATGCACTCGATCCCCATCGCGTCCGCCATCTGCGCGAGCTCGAGATTGTTCTCCCAGCTGGCCTCCCAGCGTTCGGGGAGCGTGGCGTAGGTCCTCCCGCTGGAGCAATTGGCGCCGAACAGCCCGAGTCGAAGACCGTTATCGGCCGCGAGAGCGGTCGTGCGTTGGCGCATCAGGACCGTCCATCCCGTCGCGATGGCTTCAAGCCCGCGCGGGGGGGATAGCCCGTTCAAGGGGCGTTTTCGAGCCGGCCTGCCGGGGCGAGTCTGCGGCAGCGCAGATCACGTCCCTCGGCCGGCGGGCCGCGACACTGGCCGCCGACATCAAGACGATCGGGAAGGTCGAGCAAGAACGAAGAAACCCGCCCAGTTGAGCGGGTTTCTTCTTAAACCTGTTGATTGCGCCTACTTTGTCAACAGCCTGTACGATCTATTACTTTCCTGCCTTGCCGAACTTGACGTTGTTGACTGTCCAGATTGCAGACGGTTCGCTCGGTGTGCGCTCCGCGACAATGAAGACGAAGTTGTCTATCGCAACTCTCGCGCCCGGATTCGCCGCGAGGAAAGCCGCCCAGTTTGCGCGGGGTGTAACACCCCCTTCGTAGATCACGCACACCGAATCCTTGACGATGTCCACGACCCCGTTCACGCCAGGGCAATAGAAAGCGTCGACGAACGCGTAGAAATTCGTCGTGCCATTACCGTCCGTGTCGATCGGAATGTTGTAGCTGAGGTTTCCCGGCTGCGCAGCAATCGTGCCAGTGTAGTGGTACGAAAGCTGAGTGATGTCAGTGAGGAGCGCGCCGTACAGGTTGCTCTCGAGCGTGTACACCCCGGCGTAGTCGCCGGTGGCACTGCTGCTGCTGAGGTTGAGTGTCGCTGAACCCTTCGCACCGCTGGAATTCGGCGTGCATGTCCCGCCGAAACCACCGTCGGTGGTGCCATCAAAACATTGGAGCTTGTTCTGACCTGGCGCTGTAGCAGGTGCACCGGCGGTGACGGGCATCGCCGATGCCACCATAAGAGCGATTGCTCCACATACGGCTACGGTGGGGATGACTTTGAACCTCATGCTTGTCTCCTTTGTGGTGGTCTCTTGATTCGTGGACCGACACTGCCGATGATCCGCTCACTCAGATCGGATGCCACAGAGTCGCTCGATGCGTCCGAGAGTGATCCAAAGCAGCCGGTGTGTCAAGTGGCTCTGCGAGCCACACCCCGCGATCGGGAAGCGGTCGTCACCGCTTCTTTCGTTCGAGCGCTTCCGGATTCATCACGTCGATCGGCTTGCCCGCGGCCCACGCCAGCAGCCGGTCGACTCCGCCGGCGTAGATGCCCTCGTATCCTTCCTTTTCCGCGTAGCCGAGGTGGGGGGTGCACAGCGCATTGCTCATCGTGAGCAGCGGATGCGCGGCGCCGACAACCGGCTCCGTTTCGTAGACGTCCACCGCCGCGAAACCCGGGCGGCCCTTGGCCAGCGCGGCGACGAGCGCTCCTTCCGCGATGATGGGCGCGCGACTCGTGTTGACGAGCAGCGCTGTTGGTTTCATGCGCGCGAGATCGTCGGCCGTGACGATGCCGCGAGTCTCCTTGCCTCCGGGCAGGTGCAGGCTGAGGACGTCGGCCTCCTCGAAGAAGGCCTCCCGGCTGGCCGCGACCTCGAAGCCCTCGGCACGAGCGCGCGCCGTGGAGCCTTCGCGGCCCCAGCACACGACCTTCATCCCGAACGCCCGTCCGACCCGCGCCACCGCCGCTCCGATGTGGCCGAACGCGTAGATGCCGAGCGTGTTGCCCTCGAGACGCGTGCCGACGGTCGTGTGCCAGTGCCCCTGCTTGAGGCGCTCCACCTCGAACGGCAGATGGCGCAGCG
>DATHGT010000124.1:0-20935 GCA_035317605.1 Candidatus Acidiferrum sp.
TCCTCGACGTCGACGACATCGTGCGCGACCTCAAGAGCCACCGAGACAATCCGTTGGTGCGGGCGGTGGTCCTGCGCATCAACAGCCCGGGCGGCGTGGTGGCGCCGACCCAGGAGCTGGTCCGGTCCGTCCAGCGGCTGCGCGAAACCGGCAAGCCCGTGGTGGCCTCGCTCGGCGCCGTCGCCGCCTCCGGCGGCTACTACGTCGCCTCCGCGACCGATACGATCTACGCCAACCCCGGCACCCTCACCGGCTCCATCGGCGTGATCATGCAGATGGCCAACCTCGAGAACCTCATGAAGAAGGTCGGCGTCGAGTACGTGGTGATCAAGTCCGGCCAGTTCAAGGACGTCGGGAACATCTCGCGCCCCATGACCGTGGAAGAGCGGCGCGTGCTCCAGGCGCTGCTCGACGACGTGCACGGTCAGTTCATCGACGCCGTGGCCGAGGGCCGCAAGCTCGATCGCGCCCGCGTGGTCTCGTTCGCCGATGGCCGCGTGTTCTCGGGCGCGCAGGCCAAGGCGCTGGGCATGGTGGACGAGCTGGGGGGCCTCGAGGAAGCGGTCAACGGAGCGGCCAAGCTCGCCGGGCTGCCGACCCCCGCGCGGGTCATCCCGCCGCGCCGTCGCTTCTCGGTGATGGATCTCCTGCGCAGCCAGCTGGGGCTCGGGAAGGGGACGACGCTGCTACCGACGCTGCCTGCCTTCAAGACCCTACTGTATCTACTCGATTGACTCGATCGAGTACGCTGACCCGATCGAGTGACATGGGGGGCCTCGAAGGGCCCCCCAAACCCCCCTGATCACCGACCTGCTGCCTCCTAACTATTTGCGTTGGTTGACATTCTGCGAAGGGGCGTGCTACGGTCGGACGAGATTTTCAGGGGGTTGCCGAGCGAGGCGAAGCCGAGCATGACCAAAGCCGAGCTGATCGACGAAGTCTCGAAGGTGTCCAACCTGACCAAGAAAGAGACCGAGACCATCGTCAACACCATTTTCGACAACATCACCGACGCGCTGGCCAAGGGCGACAAGGTCGAGCTGCGCGGGTTCGGCAGCTTCCGCATCCGGCATCGCAACTCCCGCAAAGGCCGCAATCCCAAGACGGGCAGCAACGTCGACGTTCCCCAGAAGCGCGTGCCCTTCTTCAAGGTCGGTAAGCGCCTTCGCGAGCTCGTGAACACTTGAGGCGGCCTGCCGCCGCGTGAAGCGCCTCTGGGCGCCCTGGCGAATGGGCTACGTGGCCGGGCCCCGGCCCTCCGGCGAGTGCGTCTTCTGCGAGGCCCCGCGGGCCGGTGACGATCGCGCCCGACTCGTCCTCGAACGCGGCGAGCACGGTTACCTGATCCTCAACGCCTATCCCTACGCTTCCGGACACCTGATGGCGGTGGTCTATCGCCACATCGCCGCGCTCGACGAGGCCACCCGCGACGAGCTGACCGACCTGATGACCCTGATCGCCCGCGCCACCACGCTGCTCGGCGCGGAGTACGGCGCCGAGGGCTTCAACGTCGGCCTCAACCAGGGACGGGCGGCCGGCGCGGGCATCGCCGAGCACCTGCACCTGCACGTGGTGCCGCGCTGGAATGGCGACACCAACTTCGTGGCCGTGGTCGGCGACGTCCGCGTGCTGCCGGAGGCGCTGCCCGATACCTACGATCGTCTCACGCGGCGGCTCCATGGCTGACGCCACGGCCACGCCGATGATGCGCCAGTACCAGGACGTCAAGCGGCGCTTTCCCGACTACCTGCTGTTGTTCCGTCTCGGCGATTTCTACGAGATGTTCTTCGAGGACGCCGAGGCGGGAGCGCGGCTGCTCGGGATCACCCTGACCGCGCGCCAGGGCATGCCGATGGCCGGCATTCCCCATCACGCCGGCGACGGCTACATCGGCAAGCTGGTGGCGGCCGGCCGCAAGATCGCGGTGTGCGAGCAGATGGAAGCCCCCGGCCGGGGCAAGAAGCTCTTGCGGCGCGACGTGGTGCGGGTGATCACGCCCGGCACCGTCACCGACACCGCGTATCTCTCGGGCGCCGCCAACAACTTCCTGCTCGCGGTGACGCGCTCCCGCGAGGGGGTCGGCGTCGCGCTCGTCGACGTGTCGACGGGAGATTTCCTGGTGGGCCAGGACGCGGCCGACAGCGACACCGTGCTGACCGCGGCCCTCCTGCGCCGGCCCGCCGAGATCGTGGTGCCCGAGAGCCTGCGCGGAGCCGCCGACGTGCTGGGCCGTCTGGAATCCGCGGGCGCAACGCTGACGTTCTTCGACGCGGCCGCCTTCGCGCCCCGCCGAGCCGCCGACGACCTCCGCGAGCACTTCGGCGGGGCCACGCTCGAGCGGTTCGGCGTCGCCGATCTCGCCGCCGGGCTCGCCGCCGCCGCGGGAGCCCTTGCCTACGTGCGGGCCACCCAGGGCGGAGCGCTCGGTCATCTCACCGCGCTCCAGCGCCTGGCCCCGGCCGACGCCATGATCCTCGACGCCACGGCCGTGGACACCCTCGAGCTGGTGGAGTCGCGCGACGGCCGCGCTCGCGAGTCGCTGCTCGGCGTGCTGGATGCGACGGCGACTCCGATGGGGGCGCGGCTGCTGCGCCAGTGGCTGCTCAGACCGTTGCTCGATCCCGACGCGATCGCCGCGCGCCAGGACGCGATCGGCGCCCTCGTCGACGACCCCGCGCGGCGCGCGTCGATCCGCGCGCGACTGGCCCGCGTGGGCGACCTCGAGCGGCTCGCGAGCCGGGCCACCCTCGGCGTCGCGCACGCCCGCGACCTGGTGGGACTGCGGGCGTGCCTGACCCCGCTCGAGGAGTTGCGGGACGTCTGCGCCGATCTGGTGCCGGCGCTGCTGTCGGCCGCGCGAGACGATCTCGCTCCGCTCGACGACGTGCGCACGCTGCTCACCGAGGCGCTGGTCGACGAGCCGCCGGCCACGCTGCACGACGGTCACCTCATCCGCGAGGGCTGGAGCGAGGCGTTGCGCGGAATCGTCGAGGACGCGCGTGAGGCGCGGGCCTGGATCGCCGGGCTCGAGGACCGTGAGCGCGCGCGCACGGGCATCCCGAGCCTGCGGGTGCGCTTCAACCGGGTCTTCGGCTACGGCATCGAGGTGACCCACGCGCACACCGCGCGCGTGCCGGACGAATACGTCCGCCGCCAGACCCTGACCGGCGCCGAACGCTACGTGACCCCGGAGCTGAAGGAGTACGAGAGCCGCGTGCTCGGCGCCGACGAGCGCCGGCGCCGGCTGGAGTACGAGCTGTTCGAGGAGGTCAGGCGCCGGGTCGCCGCGCGCGCCGCCGATCTCCTCCGCACCGCGCGGGCGGCGGCCCGCCTGGACGTGATGGCCGCGCTCGCCGAGGTCGCGCACGTCCGCGGCCACGTCCGGCCCCGCGTGACGGCCGATGAACCGATCGAGATCGTCGACGGGCGTCATCCCGTGCTCGAGGCGCGGGCGGGGGAGACCGTCACCGCGAACGATACGCGCCTCGACGCGGACGCGCGCATCGTGATCCTCACCGGACCCAACATGGCCGGCAAGTCCGTCTACCTGCGCCAGACCGGTCACATCGTGGTCATGGCGCAGATGGGCGCCTTCGTGCCCGCGCGCGAGGCCACCATCGGCGTCGTCGACCGGCTCTTCACCCGCGTCGGCGCCCAGGACAACATCGGCCGCGGCCAGAGCACGTTCCTCGTCGAGATGGTCGAGACCGCCACGATCCTGAACAACCTCACCGCGCGCAGCCTGGTGCTGCTCGACGAGGTCGGCCGCGGGACGTCGACCTTCGACGGTCTGGCCATCGCGTGGGCCGTGGTCGAGCGCCTGCACGATCAGCCGGGCGTGAAGGTCTTGTTCGCCACCCACTTCCACGAGCTGACCCAGCTCGCCCAGCGCTTCGCCGCCGTGCGGAACTTCCACGCCGCCGTGCGCGAGTGGAACGACGAGATCATCTTCCTGCACAAGGTGCGGCCGGGCGGGACCGATCGCAGTTACGGGATCCAGGTGGCGCGGCTGGCCGGCCTGCCCGCCTCCGTGATCACGCGCGCGCGCGCCCTGCTCGGCGAGCTGGAAGCGGCGGGACAGCGCACCGCCGACGTGCGGGACGCCGAGCAGCTCGGCCTCTTCGCGGCGCCCCCCGATCCCATCGTCACCGAGATCGCACGTCTCGACCTGGCGCATCTGACACCCATGGAGGCGCTCAACCTGCTCGCCAAATGGCAGCAAGGACTGGGAGGGCGTCGCGAGTGACCCGCGTCCGACGATTGCCCGAGCACCTGGTGAACAAGATCGCGGCGGGCGAGGTCGTGGAGCGGCCGGCCTCCGCGGTGAAGGAGCTGGTGGAGAATTCGCTCGACGCCGGGGCCTGCGTGATCGGCGTCGACTTGCGAGACGGGGGAGCGGCGCTCATCCGGGTGACGGACGATGGTCACGGGATGACGGCCGAGGACCTCGAGCTGGCCCTGGAGCGTCACGCGACCTCCAAGCTCGCCGACGAGAACCTCGACGCGATCGACACCCTCGGATTCCGCGGGGAAGCTCTGCCGGCGATCTGTGCGGTGTCCCGCTTCACGATCACGAGCCGGAGCGCCGATTCGTCCACCGACGCCACCCGGATCGAAGGCGCGGGCGGGGTCATCGCCAGCCGTCTCGCCGTGCCCGGCGACGCGGGGACCAGCATCGCGATCGGCGATCTCTTCTACAACACGCCGGCCCGGCTCAAGTTCGTCAAGTCGCCGCAGACCGAGCTGGCCACGAGCCTGCGCACGGTGGCCCAGCTCGCGCTGGCGCATCCCGACGTGCAGTTCCGCGTCACCAACAACGGGCGCCCGGTGCTCACCGCGCCGAGCGCGCGCGATCTGCGCTCGCGGATCGGCGCGCTGTGGGGCCACGACGTGGCCGGCCGCCTGCTCCACGTCGACCGCACCGAGCACGGCGTGCACGTCCACGGGCTGGCCAGTCCCCCCGATCTGCATCGCGGCGGACGCGACGACGTGGTGCTCGTGGTCAACGGCCGGCCGGTGAGGGATCCCGCGCTGTTCCAGGCCGTGCTCGCCGCGTACCGGCCCACGCTGCCGCGCGACCGGTTCCCGCTGGTGGCACTCTGGATCTCGATGGACCTGGCCGACGTCGACGTCAACGTGCATCCCACCAAGGCGTGGGTGCGCTTCCGCCACCCGAGGCTCGTCCACGAGATGGTGATGGCGGCCGTCGGCGAAGCGCTGCGGCAGCGGACCGTCGTGCCCGCGGTCGAGCTGCCCTCGCGCCCGGAGTGGGCCTTCGGCGCGCCCGCCGAGGGCGCGGGCGCGCCGGCCGAACAGGCGGCGCTCTTCAACGAAGCGGCGGCGCCGTACGGCCGCCCCGCGCTCGGCCGCGTGCTCGGGCAGGTCCAGGACACGTTCGTGGTCGCGGCGTCCGAGGACGAAGTCTTCTTCGTCGATCAACACGCGGCCCACGAGCGGGTGATCTACGAGCGCCTGCAAGCCGCGCTGGCGTCGGGCGCGCCGCCGTCGCAGGAGCTGCTGTTCCCCGAACCGCTGGAGCTGGCGCCGGCGGCCCGCGCGCTGCTGGAGCGGTGGCGCGGCCCGCTCGAGCGGCTCGGGTTCGCGTTCGAGGGATTCGGGGGCGACAGCATCGTGCTCAGCGCGGTGCCGGGCTTGCTCAAGGCCGACGAGCCGCGGCGGCTCGTGGAGGCCGCCGTCGACGATCTCTCGGGACCGCGAGCGGGCGAGCCCGTGCTCGACCGGGTGCTGTCGTTCGTGGCCTGCCGCGCCGCGATCAAGGCCAACACCGCGCTCAGCGGTGAGGAGATGGAGCGGCTGGTGGGCGAGCTGTCGGCCACCGCGGCCCCGTACTTCTGTCCGCACGGGCGCCCGACCATGAGTCGGATCTCGATGAGCGACGTCCGGCGCGAGGTCAAGCGGGTCTGGTGAAGCCGCCGCTGCTCGTGATCGCGGGGCCGACCGGCGTCGGCAAGACCGCCGCCGCCGTCGCGCTGGCCAACCGGATGCACATCGAAGTGGTGAGCGCCGACTCGCGGCAGGTCTATCGCGGGATGGACATCGGCACCGCCAAGCCCACGCGTGAGGAGCGGGCGGCCGTGCCGCATCACCTCATCGACGTCAGCGATCCCGACGACCGCTATCACGCGGCGCGCTTCGCCCGCGAGGCGCGCGCGGCGATCGAGGCCATCCGCGCGCGCGGCCGCCTGCCCGTCGTGGTCGGCGGCACCGGCCTCTACATCCGCGCGCTCGTGCGCGGACTCGATCCGGCGCCGCCCGCCGATCCCGGCTTCCGCCGCGAGCTGTACGAGCTGGCCGCGGTGGAGGGCGGCGTCCTCCACGCGCGCCTGGCCCGCGAGGCGCCGGCGCTGGCCCATCGCCTGCACCCGAACGATCACGTGAGGATCGTGCGCGCGCTCGAGCTGCTGCGGGCCGGCGCCGCCGTGGGGACCGAACAGCGCCGATGGCGTGACGCGCCCGCGGCGGAGGACGACGTGCTCTACGTGGGACTCACGCTGCCCCGCGACGTGCTGGCCACGCGGCTGCGCGCCCGCGCGGCCGCGATGATGGCCGACGGCCTCGCCCGCGAAGTCGAGGCCCTGCTCGCGCGCGGCTACGATCCGTCGCTGCCGGCCATGCAGGGCATCGGCTATCGTGAGATGGTCTTGGTCCTGCGGGGCGAGCTCGACGAGGCGGAAGCGCTGCGCCGGATGCAGCGCGACACCGTGCGCTACGCCAAGCGCCAGTGGACGTGGTTCGCGCGCGAGACCGAGATCCAGTGGCTCGATGTCGCCCTGTGCGGCGGCGCGGCGGGTATCGCGCGTGTGCTGGCTGAACGGGCCGAGAACGCGAAAGGAGTCGTCGGCTGAAAAACGGCAATGGGACGGAACGCGTTCGGGAGCGCGCGGTGATCGGTGCGCTGAGGCTGCCATCGGAACGCCGCTGGCAAGTCGAGGAATCGCTGGACGAGCTGGCCGGACTCGTCGAGGCGGCCGGGGCCACCGTCGTGCACCGGATGATGCAGGAGCGGCCGGCGCCGGCACCGGGACTCTACTTCGGCAAGGGGAAGGTCGAAGAGATCGGCGCCGACGCCAAGACGCACGGGGCCAACCTCTTCGTGTGCGACGATCCGCTCTCGCCGATCCAGGAGCGCAACATCTCGAAAGCGCTCGGCATCAAGGTCATCGACCGCACCGCGCTGATCCTCGACATCTTCGCCCAGCGCGCCCGCACCAGCGAGGGCAAGCTCCAGGTCGAGCTGGCCCAGCTGACGTATCTCCTGCCTCGGCTGGTCGGGCAGTGGACCCACCTCGAGCGCCTCGGCGGCGGCATCGGCACGCGGGGTCCCGGCGAGACCCAGCTGGAGTCGGACCGGCGCGTGATCCGCCGGCGCGTGATCAAGATCCAGCGCGAGCTGGAGCGGGTGAAGGCGCACCGGCGCCTGCAGCGTGAGGGCCGGCGCCGGTCCGGCCTGCCCGTGGTCGCCCTCGTCGGTTACACCAACGCCGGCAAGACCACGCTGCTCAACCGGCTCACCGGGTCGAGCCTCACCGCGGCCGACCGTCTGTTCGTGACCCTCGATCCCGCCGCGCGGCTCGTCAACCGCGACGGCTACGCCCCCTTCATCCTCACCGACACCGTCGGCTTCGTGCGCAAGCTGCCCCACGAGCTGGTGGCGGCGTTCCGGGCCACGCTGGAGGAGCTGAGCGAGGCCGCGGTGCTGCTGCACGTGGTCGACGCGGGTCATCCCGCCATGCTCGAGCACATGGCGGCCGTGGACGCGCTGCTGGCCGAGCTGGAGGTCGCCGATCGCCCGACCGTGCTCGTGCTCAACAAGATCGACCGGCTCGAGGCGCGCCATCCCGTGGACGCGGTGCTCGGCGATCGTGGCGGCGTCGCGATCTCCGCTCACACCGGCGAGGGTCTCGCGCACCTCTTCGCGGCCATCGACAGCGCGCTGCCGGCCTACCGGCCCGTGAGCCTGCGCATCCCGCACGGCGACGGCGCGGCCCTGGCCGCCTGCTACGCCCAGGGCCGCGTGCTGTCCCGGAAGGACGAGGACGGACACGTGGCGCTCCAGGTGGAGCTGCCGCCCGGTCTGCTGCCGTCGCTGGCGTCCTATCGCGAGTAGCCGTACACTGCTGACGCCGTATGGGCCTCGCGAACTGGCTGACCATTCTCCGCATCGTCCTGATTCCCGTCTTCGTGACGCTCCTCGTCTATCGAAAGCTGGGCCTCGCCCTGCTGGTCTTCGGGGCGGCCGCGCTGACCGATCTCCTCGACGGCTGGGTGGCGCGGTCGCGGGGGATGGCCAGCCGGCTCGGCGCGTTCCTCGACCCGCTCGCCGACAAGCTCCTGCTCATCGCCTCGTTCGTGACCCTGACCTGGCTCAAGGCGCTGCCGTTCTGGATCACCGCGGTCGTGTTCAGCCGCGACGTGATGCTGATCGTGGGCGCGTTGCTGATCCACATGGTGGGCGGCCGGATCTATCCGCGGCCGACGTGGGCGGGCAAGGCCGCGACGTTCTTTCAGATCCTGACCGTGCTGGTGGCGCTGCTGTCCCGGTACTATCGCGTGTCCCTGGGGACGTCGGTGGTCATGTGGCTGGCCGCGGCCTTCACGATCATGTCAGGCCTGCACTACATCTGGCAGGGCGTGCACGTCCTCAACGCCGCCGAGCACGTGGAGACGGATGAAGCCCCTCTGCTCCGATGAGCGCGCCGCGCCGCCGTCGGCCGAGGGTGTCGTCGTCGCGGCGATCCGATCGCGCACGCCCGCCGCGCGGGCCGGCCTCGTCGCCGGCGATCGCATCCTCGCCGTCAACGGCGCCCCGCTCCGCGACGCCATCGATTTCCAGTTCCAGGCCGGCGACGAGCGCCTGGCCTTGAGGGGAGTCCGTGACGGCGCGCCCTTCGAGCGCGTGCTGGTCCGGCGCGGTCCCGATCTCGGCCTGGAGCTGGCCGCGCCCACCCCGTCGGAGATCGCCACCTGCGCGAACAAGTGCGTGTTCTGCTTCATCCACCAGCTCCCCAAGGGTATGCGGCGCAGCCTCTACGTGAAGGACGACGACTTCCGGCTCTCGTTCCTGCACGGCAACTACATCACGCTGACCGATCTCGGCGAGGACGAGCTGGCCCGCATCGAGGCGCAGCGCCTGTCGCCGCTCTACGTCTCCGTCCACGCGACCGATCCGACGCTCCGCCACGAGCTGCTCGGACGCCCGCGCCTGAGTGCGGCGATCCTGCCGCGGCTCGAGCGGCTGGCCAAGGCCGGCATCCGCATGCACGCGCAGATCGTGCTCTGCCCGGAGTGGAACGACAGTGAGCACCTCGAGCGCACCGTCCACGAGCTGGCGCCGCTCCATCCGCACGTGGCCACCACGGCGGTGGTGCCGGTCGGCCTCACCCGTCACCGCGAGCGGCTGCCACGACTGCGCGGCCTCACCCCGCGGGAGGCGCGCGAGCTGGTCGCGACCGCGGGGGAGTGGCAGGCCCGGTTTCTCTCCACGCTCGGCAGCCGGTTCATCTTCCTGGCCGACGAGATCTACCTGATGGCGGAGGCGCCGCTCCCGCCCGCCGAGGCGTACGAGGGGTTTCCGATCGCCGAGGACGGGATCGGCCTCGTGCGCCAGTTCGAGGACGACCTCGCGCGCGCGTGGCGACGCCGGCACGCCTCCGGACGTCGACGGGCGGTCACGATCGTGACCGGCGAGATGTACGGCCCGCGGCTGGCGCGCCGGCTGGCTCCGCTCGCCGCCCAGGGGATCGACGCGCGGGTCGCGGCGGTCCCCAACGAGTTCTTCGGCCGCGCGATCGCGGTCGCCGGCCTGCTCACGGGCGCGGACGTCCAGCGGCACCTCTCCACGCTCGGCGACCTCGGGGAAGAAGTCTTGATCCCCTCGGCGATGCTGCGCGACCGCGACGGCGTGTTCCTCGACGACCTGACCCCGCACGATCTCGCCCGCGACCTCGGCGTCCCCGTGCGCGCCGTCGAACCCTCCGCGCGCGCGCTGCTCGCCGCACTCCACGCCCGTCGAGGTCGGTGAGTGCTCCGGCCGATCGTGGCCCTGGTCGGGCGCCCCAACGTCGGCAAGTCCACGCTGTTCAACCGGCTGATCGGACGGCGGCAATCTATCGTTCGTGACGTGCCCGGGGTCACGCGCGACCGGCTGTACGGGCCGGTGGTGTTCGAGCGGTGGCAGGCCACGGCGGTGGACACCGGCGGCCTCGATCCCAGCTCCGAGGAGCCGCTCGTCGAGTCCGTGCTCCGCCAGGTGATGATCGCGGTCGAGGAGGCCGACGTCGTGGTCTTCGTGGTCGACGCCCGCGAGGGGGTGACCGCGCTCGATCTCGAGATCGCGCGGATGCTTCGTCGCGCCGGCCGGCCGATCGTGGTCGCCGCGAACAAGATCGAGGGTGGCCGCGGCCAGGAGGCCGCCACGTCCGACTTCTTCGGGCTGGGCTTCGGCGAGCCGATGCCCGTCTCCGCCGAGCACGGCCGCGGGGTCGCCGAGCTGCTCGAAGTCATCCGGGCCCGCGCCCCCGAGACGTCGGACGCGGAGGCCGGGGGCGAGCCCCTGACGCTCGCGGTCATCGGACGCCCGAACGTCGGCAAGTCCTCCATGGTCAACGCCATGGTCGGCACCGAGCGGGTACTGGTGGACCGCCGTCCGGGCACCACCCGCGACGCCGTCGACACCACGCTCGTCCATGGCGGCCGGCCGTACGTCATCGTCGACACCGCCGGCATCCGCCGCAAGGGCAAGGTCGAGGAGCCGCTGGAAAAGCTCGCGGTGGTGATGGCGCTGCGCAGCCTCGAGCGCTGCCGGACCGCGGTGATCGTGATCGACGCCTCCGAGGGGGTCACCGCGCAGGACGCGCACATCGCGGGCTACGCCCACGAAGCGGGGCGGGCCGCCGTGCTGGTCGTCAACAAGTGGGATCTGGTCCCGCCGGGCCTGGTGAGAAGGGCCGAGGTGATGGAGCAGATCCGCGACCGCCTGACCTTCCTCGACTACGCGCCGGTGTGCTTCACCTCGGCCGTGCGCGGGGAGGGCATCGCCGATCTCTTCGACGCCATCGATCACGTGGCGCGCGAGGCGCGGCGCCGGGTGGCCGACGCCGCCGTCACCGAGACCGTGCGCCAGGCCGTGGCCCGGCGGCCGCTCTCGATCCGCGGCGTGCCGCTGACCGTTCACTCCGCCGCGCAGGTGACGACCAATCCGCCGACGTTCGCGCTCCGGGTCAACCGGCCGGACGAGATCCACTTCTCGTACGAGCGCTATCTGACGAACGCGCTGCGCCAGGCGTTCGGGTTCTCGGGGTCTCCGATCCGCGTGTCGTTCCGCAAGGCGGTGAGCAAGCGCGCGCGGAGCGCGCCCATGGAACGGCGCGGTGCGCGTCGCTGAGCGGCCCGGCACCTTGCTGGCCACGCTGCGCGTGTCGCGGAGCACGCGTGCGCTTCTGGTGGTCGCCGCGCTCATGATCGTGATGGTGGCCGTCGTGGCCGTGGTGCTGGCCAGCCCGCGGTCCCGCACGCGATACCTGGGCCGCGCGGTCCCCACCTCCGCGCTCGACGCCCGCGAGCTGATGCGGCGCATGGCCGGAGGATCCACGCCGGCGGTGATCGCCACCCGCCGACAGGTCCTCGTTCCCGACGCCGAGGGGCTGCGGGTGCCGATGTCCGACGATCCGCCCGCGCGGGTGCCGATCGAAGGCGTACCGTCCGGCTGGCAGCTGCGCGAGTTCGCCGGGCGCGCCGAGGTGGAGCTGGTGCGCGGGGAGCGCGCGCTGGCCTTCCGCCTGCGCAGCACGCGCACGTCGTTCGCGCTCTACCGCGACGTGGTGGTCAGCCTCGACGAGTTCCCGACGCTCGCGTGGTCGTGGAAGGTCACGCAGCTGCCGGCCGGGGGCGACGTGCGCGATCGCCTGCGCGACGATCAGGCCGCGCAGATCTACGTGGTGTTTCCGCGGTGGCCGGCGCCGCGCACGCGCAGCGACGTGATCGGCTATGTGTGGGATACGACGGCGCCCGTGGGGACGATGGTGACGAGCGCGCGGGCGCCGAACGTGAAGATCGTCGTGGTGGAGTCCGGCGGCACCCATCGCGGGAGCTGGCAGCGGCAGCGGCGCAACGTGGCCCAGGACTATCAGACGCTGTTCCAGCGTCCGCCCCCGCGGGTGGGCGCGGTCGCGGTCATGATCGACGCCAACGACACGGGAAGCTCGGCCGACGCGACCATCGGGGACCTCATGTTCATGCGGGCGGACGCTCCAGAAAGAGTGAAAACGCCAACCCCTATGCTAAGATGACACTCATGGTTTCAGACGCCGTGTCATCCGAAAGGGGGCGCGATGAGCCCTGACCGGGATTCCGGGCGATTGGGCGATAACGACCTCGACGTAGACGAACAGGAAGAATCCTCCCGAAGCATCTTCTCCGCGCTGTGGTTCCGCGTGTTGCTGGCCGTGCTCGTTCTTGGTGTGCTTGCCGCCGTCGCCGTCCCGTATGTGCTCGATACCTCGGCCCTGAAGACCTCGACGGCGAAGTCCGCGACGGTGCCGCCCACGGCTCCCGCGACCGCGGCCCCGGCCGTGCCGGCCGCCGCGCCTCCAGCCCCCTCGGCCGCGGCCGCCGCCCCGGCGGAGTCTCCCGCCGCCACCGCCGCTCCCGCGGCACCGACGGCGGTGCCGGCCACGCCGCCGTCCTCGGCGGCCACGGCGCGAGCGAAGTCCGAAACACCCACCGCGGCGCCGGCCGCGAAAACGCCGACGGCAAAGTCGGCCGCGACGAAATCGGTCCCGGCGAAATCGGCCACGATGGTCGCCAAAGCGAACGACGCGCCGAAGGCGAGCGAGAGTTCGAAAGCTGGCGACAGTCAAAAGGTGTCGGCGAAGGCCGACCAGCCGGCCCCCAAAGCCGCCGACGCCGCGACGAAACCGGCGGAGCCGACGCCGAAGGCCGCGGAATCGACCAAGGCGAGCGCGCCGAAAGCGGCGGGTGGCGGAAGCGGCCGGGCGTACTGGGTGCAGGTGGGCGCGTTCAAGGACGCCGAGACGGCCAAGCGGGTCGGCACGCGCCTGCGCGAGCAAGGCTTTCGCGTCGAAGAGTCGTCGACCGGCAGCGTGGGCGCCGGCGCGGCCGCGCCGCGCGCGTCGGCCGATCGCTACGACGTCGTGGTGTCGGGAGCGTCGGCCGCCGACGTCGAGCCCCGACTCGCCCCGAAGGGACTGAAAGGGGAGGCCACCGCGAACGGCGTGGTCGTCCGCCCGAGCTTGGCCCTGCGCGAGGCGGTGGCGCTGTCGCGCGATCTGGCCGACGCCGGGCTCAGCGTGCAGGTGCGGCGCATCGGCGGTCCGGCCCCGGCGCCCGCGTCCGCTCCGGCCGCGGCCTCGACCCCGGCGGTGGGACAGGCGCTCTATCGCGTGCGGGTGGGAGGCTTCGCCGACCGCACCGCCGCCGTGGACGCGGTGAAGCAGCTCGAGGACAAGGGCTTCAAACCCTTCATCGCACGAGGCAACGAGTGAGTCTCGCGCTCCGAGGAGGTGAGCCGACACCGTGACCAAGAACGATCTGGTCAACGCGGTCGCGGCCCATGGGCTGTCCAAGCGGCAGTCGGCGTCCGTGGTCGAATCCGTCTTCGACATGATCTTCCGCTGCTTCGAGAAGAGCGAGGACGTGAAGATCGTCGGCTTCGGGCACTTTCGCATCCGCCGCAAGGCGTCGCGGCGCGGGCGCAATCCGCAAACCGGCGACAGCATCGAGATCACCGCGCGCAAGGTGCTGACCTTCAAGCCGAGCAAAGGGCTCAAGCAACGGATCAACAGCCAGACCACGGCGTGACCACGGAGACCGCCGAGAAGCTGTACTACCGGATCGGCGAGGTCGAGTCGATCACGCGCGTCCCCGCGTACGTCCTGCGTTACTGGGAGTCCGAGTTCAAGCTGCTGCGGCCCAAGAAGAACCCGGCCGGGCAGCGCGTCTATCGCAAGCGCGACCTCGAGCTGGTCCAGCGCATCCGCACCCTGCTCTACGACGAGCGGCTCACCCTGGAGGGCGCCAAGAAGCGCCTGCTCGCCGAGTCGCGCAAGGGGCCGGAGCAGCTCCAGTTCGGACTCAAGGAAGCCGCCTACGCGGGCGCGCTCCGGCGCATCCGCGACCGTCTCACGCGCCTGCGCGCGCGCCTGACTTCTTGAAGCGCCGCGCGCTTTCTGCGAAGATGACATCCCTTCGGGGCGTAGCGCAGCCCGGTAGCGCACCGGACTGGGGGTCCGGTGGTCGCAGGTTCAAATCCTGTCGCCCCGACCATTTTCTTCCCTGATGCCCATCCTGCTGGTCACCAACGACGACGGCGTGCACGCGGCCGGTCTGGCCGCGCTCGCCACCGCCCTCGAGGACCTGGGCGACGTCCACGTGCTGGCCCCCGAGCGCGAGCAGAGCGCGTGCGGCCACGCGCTGACGCTGCACCGGCCGCTCCGGGTGGAGCCCGTGCGCGAGCGATGGTTCGCGGTGAACGGCACGCCCTCCGACTGCGTCAACCTCGGCGTGCTCGGCTTCCTGCCCGAGCGTCCCGTCCTGATCGCCTCCGGCATCAACCACGGGACGAACGTGGGCGACGACGTGACGTACTCGGGGACGGTGTCGGCGGCGATGGAAGGGCTGCTGCTCGGGGTGCCCTCGATCGCGGTCTCGCTGGTCCCCGGCGGTGACTTCGTCGAGGCCGGGCGGGCCGCGCGCCTGGTAGCCGCCCGCGTGCTCGTGGAGGGCCTGCCGCCCAAGACGCTGCTGAACGTCAACGTCCCCGCCGAGCCGCCCAAGGGCATGCGCGTGACCCGCCTCGGGCATCGCGTGTACAGCGGCAAGATCGTCGAGCAGATGGATCCGCGCGGGCGCAAGCACTACTGGATCGGCGGCGGCGAGCCGGAATGGAAGCTGCTCGAGGGCTCCGACATGGAGGCGTTGAACGAGGGGTTCGTGTCGGTCACGCCCGTGCACCTCGATCTCACCAGCCACCGCGCGCTCAACGAGATGCGGGACTGGTCGGCCACGCTCAGCTCGCAGCTCCGCCGCGCCGGAGAGCGACGACGGTAGCGCTGCCGAGCCGCGCCCCCTTCGAGCGCGAGCGCGAGCGCATGGTCGACGAGCAGCTCACGCGCCGCGGGATCGTCGACGAGCGCGTGCTCGCCGCCATGCGGCGCGTCCCCCGGCACCTGTTCGTCGAAGAAGCGCTGCGCGACCGCGCCTACGGCGATCACCCGCTGCCCATTGGCGAGCACCAGACGATCTCGCAGCCGTACATCGTCGGGCTGATGACCTCGCTGCTGGCCCTCGAGGGCGGCGAGAAAGTGCTCGACGTGGGCACGGGCTCCGGCTACCAGACCGCCGTGCTGGCGGGGCTGGTCCGGCGCGTGTGCTCGATCGAGCGGCTGCCCGCCCTGGCCGCGCGCGCCCGCGGAATCATCGAGGGGCTCGGCATCACCAACGTGTGGATCCGGGTGGGCAACGGGGCGCTCGGTTGGCCCGACGAAGCACCGTTCGACCGCATCCTGGTCGCTGCGGGCGGACCGTCGGTGCCGCCGCCGCTGTTCCAGCAGCTCGCCGCGGGCGGCCGCATGGTCCTGCCCATCGGCGACGCCACCAGCCAGATCCTGACCCTCGTCGAGAACGTGGACGGCCAGATGAAGATCACCTCGCACGGAGATTGCTCGTTCGTGAAGCTGGTGGGCAAGTATGCGTGGGATGCGTGAGCCTGTACAATGTGCGGCACGCGGGGCGTAGCGCAGCCTGGTAGCGCGCACGGTTCGGGACCGTGAAGTCGGAGGTTCAAATCCTCTCGCCCCGACCATTCCCTTGATCGCCGGTCGGTGGATTCGATACCATCGGCCGGCGATCGGCGCCCAGCGGAGCGATCGGACATGAGCGTCGGGCGCGCCGCTGCCGAGATGATCGTCGAGGGACGAGTTCAGGGCGTCGGGTATCGCGACTACGTCCGTCGCCGGGCCGCCGGGCTCGGCCTGGTCGGGTACGTGATGAACCTCAAGGACGGGCGAGTGCGCGTCCATGCTGAGGGCGCGCGCGAGGTGATCGAAGACCTGATGCGCCAGTTGGAGAAGGGTCCGCCGCTGTCGCGGATCGATGGCGTGACCGTGCGCTGGGTCTTGCCGGGCCGTCGCTTCGCCTCCTTCGACATCCGTTACGCCGAGTTCGAACCGTGAGACGCGGCGGCCGCCTCGCCGCGCTGCTCACCGTGCTGTTGACCCTCCTGGCCTCGCTGGCCGCTCCGCTCGCCGCCGAATCGCCCCGCCGCCCGCCGCGCAACGCCGCCGCGCCGCCGACCGTTCACCGCGTCAAGTCGGGCGAGACGCTGGGCAAGATCGCCACGCAACATCACGTGACCGTGGCCTCGCTCGTGGCCGTCAACCGCCTGAGCGGTCCCGAAGCCCGCCTGCGCTCCGGTCAGCGGCTGGCGATTCCCGTCGCGGGGGCACCGGTCACGCGGGTGCGGCGGACCCAGGCCGTGGCCTCGGTCTCGCGCCCGTCCGCGCCGCCGCGAACGCTGGTGCTGGCGCTGCCGGACTTCTCCGACCTGCTCCCGCCCTTCGTGTGGCCGGTCGACGGCCAGCTCAGCTCGAAGTTCGGACGGCGACGCTCCGGGTGGCATCAGGGCATCGATATCAGGGCGGACCTCGGGACCCCGGTGACGGCCGCGGCCTCCGGCATCGTGGTGGCGAGCAACTACGAGGGTCGCTACGGCCGCGTGGTGAGAATCGAGCATCTCAACGGGTTCGTCACTGTTTACGCGCACAACAGTGAGAACCTGGTCGAAGCAGGGAATCGGGTGATGGCAGGCCAGCCGATCGCCGCCGTTGGCCGCACGGGCCGGGCCACCGCGTCCCACGTCCACTTCGAGATCCGCCTGGCCGGACTCGCCTACAACCCGCTCTACATGCTCCCGCTGCCACCACGTTCGACGATCGAGGAGGCGAGCGAAGACGACCACGCCGACGCCGATGAGTGACGACCCCGAGGCCGCGCTGCCCGACGAGCCGCTCGACGTCCTCGTCGACGCCGAGGACGCCGACGTCCGCGAGGAGACCCGCGACACCAGCCGCACGAACCTCGCCGCCTACTTCGGTGAGATCGCCCGCATCCCGCTGCTCAGCCGGGAAGAAGAAGTGGCCCTCGCGCGCCGCGCGCGCGCCGGGGACGAGGCGGCCAAGACCAGGCTGACCGAGTCGAACCTGCGCCTCGTCGTCCAGGTGGCGCGTCGCTATCTCAATCGCGGGCTGCCGCTGCCCGATCTCATCGAGGAGGGCAATCTCGGGCTGCTGCGCGCCGTCGAGAAGTTCGATCCCGAGCGCGGCACCCGGTTCTCGACGTACGCCACGTGGTGGATCCGCCACTTCGTGGTGCGCGCGCTGGCCAACCAGGCCCGGATGATCCGCCTGCCCGTGCACGTCGAGCTGCTGCTCGGACGCTACGCCAAGGCGCAGCAGCGACTCTCGCAGCAGCTAGGCCGAGCGCCCACCACGGAGGAGATCGCCCAGGCCCTCGGGACGACCGTGGAGCAGGTCGACGAGCTGGAAGAAATCCGCCGGCCTCCCGTCTCGCTCGACGCGCCGGCCGGGGAGGATCGCAGCCCGGTCGCCGAGACCATCGCCGACGAATCCGCCGATCCCAACGCGTTCCTGCTCTCGCTCTTCCGCAAACGCGCCGAGCTCGCCACGGTCCTCGACGATCTCGCTCCCAACGAGCGCCTCGTGCTCCGTCACCGCTTCGGCCTGGAGGGCGCGGCTCCGGAGACGCTCGAAGTCATCGGCCGGGGCCTCGGCCTGACGCGCGAGCGCGTCCGTCAGATCGAGATGGGGGGGCTCCGAAAGCTCCGCGGTCTGCTGAAAGCGCGCGGGATCGAAGCGTCGGACGTGCTGTAGCCGGCGCGCCGACCCCGCGCGCCCGAGGCAAGCGCTACGGACCGTCCCTTCCGCGCGGACAGGCACCGCAACGGAAGATGCGCGCGTGAGCGAGTGACGGCTCCCGCGGCTCTTGGCCGAACCGCGCTAGAATCGAGCCGATCGAACGGGAGGCCCGATGAAGACGCGATGCGCGATGATCGGTGTGGTTGCGCTGCTGTTGACCGCCTGCGTGGTCGCACCGGCGGCGGACCCATATTTCTACTCGCCCTCGCACTGCGCCGGGTGCTGGTACGGTCAGTGGGGAGGACGCATTGGCTACCACCGGGGCGGCGGGCGCCCGTGGGAGCGCGCGCACATCGAGGCGGACCACCACGGCGACAACCGTGGGCGCGACGTCGGGCACGACGGGCACCGGTGAAGCTGGCTGCCCACCGTCGAGACCGACGACTCCAGGACAGCGCCGTCGCAGGCACGGTAGAATCGTCTCAGCGCCTCGTGAGTTCAGGGCCCCCGTAGCTCAGGTGGATAGAGCAGCAGTTTCCTAAACTGCGTGCCGGGTGTTCGAGTCACCCCGGGGGCACCAATCCCACTACACCAGCCAGGAACGGTCCGTACACCGCTCGGCCGGTGATCTCGTACCAGCGTCCGCCGCGGCGATTCTTCGGCGTCGCGACCAGGCGCCCCGCTCGGGTCGATGGGGCGTACAGGTCTAAAATGTTGACTTCGCGCGGTGGCCACCCTATGTTCCCGACCGTCTCCGGCTCCGATCCAGAGAAGGCGAAAAGGCGTAGGGAGGTGCATCATGCGCTATCGACTCGGACTCATGCTCGCGGTCGCGGTCATCGCGCTGTGCGTCCTGGGCGGCGTCGGTCTGGCCGAGGCCACCAATTGTCGAGTGGGCGGCGAGTACCGTTTCGTCGGACCGAGCGTGGTCGGAAACTTGAAATTCACCGAGACGGGATCGGACGCGATCTTCTCGCGCGGCACCGTGGCCGTCGTGCTCGCCTCCAAGCAGTTCTGCCCGACGTGCGGGCAGCCGGATACGTACCTGGTCGGCGATTACTGGGCCGGACCCGGCGATCAAACGTGCGGCGTCAGCTTCATCGTCCATGACCACGCCGACTCCGCCGCCGGCGGAGGTGGATACCTGAGCGGGACGCTGGCGTTCGCCGGCGCGGTGATCATCTTCAACGGTTACGACTCTTCCCTCCTGAGACCCGGTGTGGACATCAACCTGACCTTCGCGATTCGAACGGACTCTTTCTTCAGGCCGTAGCATGGTGCCGTCGTCCGCGATCCTCGCCTGGGCGGTGTGGCGTCCCCGCCCAGGGATCGATCCCGGGCATCACGTCCCCTCGCGAAACGAACAGCGCGGGCATCGTGGCCCGGCCTCGCGCTCACCGGATTGACCATCGCCCGTCAGGTTCACCAACAACACCAGCACCGTGCCGGGCGACACGTTGATGAGCGTGGCGGCGACCAGCGCGTTCCCGGATGTCACGGTCGCAGCCTCGAGCGGGATCGGCTCGTCGAGATTGACTTCGACGTTGCGGACGATCTCGCCGCCATAGAGCGTGTAGGGCACCTTGAGGACCATGCCCGGTAACACCGGGTCGAACGCCGTGGCCGGCGAGATCGGCAGCCAGCAGAGCATCAAGACCAGCGCTGGTATCGTCCTCGTTTTCATGACTCCTCCTTCAGAAGAAGTAGATGACCGCCGTGGAAGAAACCGTTGATCCGCTGATCTTCTGGAGCAGAAGATCGAACGTCGTATTGCTGAAGTTGCCCAGATTAGCAAATGACAGCGATATTCCCGGTGTCAACGACGGCCAGCGGCTTGAACCCTAGATCGTGATGGAGACCGAACGTCGAGAGAAACGTATCGTCGTGGCCGACCCCAGGGATTGAGTAGGGCACCGACACGCTCCCGAGCGCCGAGCGCTTCGGCGGCGAGATCGAGCCGGGGTTGATATCCGCGCCGGCGGGCGTGTTCGCGCCTTTCTCATGCAGTCCCGTCGGGGCGAAGCGCCAGTTCGGCGGGCACAGGTCCTCGGGGCTCAGTGGCTCATCGAGCGCGAGTTGGCGGATGAGCGTCTGTCCGGGTACGTGAGACAAGCCGGTGAGCTGTACCAGCCTCGCGCGCGCGCTCGACCAGCCAGGTGCACAATCCCCAACCGGTCACGATCGGCGTTGCAGACGTCCGGTGTAGGACGCAAATCTGTGCGCATGCGAGCTGCCCAGCATCGGCGAGCGCTCGAAGGTCGGCATCCATGCTCTTCGAGAGGATCGCGAGCACCGCGACGATGCCGTGCGCGGCGACGGTGGCTGACTCCACGAAGCCGACGGTCGGCGTGAGGTATTCCGGCCGGTCGGGATAGTCGATAATCGCGCGGCCGGTTCGGAGACCGTCGTCGCGCGTGAACGATGAAATCCAGACGCCGGAGAATGTCTCGGCGTAGTCGGGCAGGACATCGGCCGGGGTCCGGATCACGCACGGTTCCTCGAGCCCGAAACACTTATCGAATGTCCTGAACGACACGTCGCCGGAGCGAGCGACGCACGCGGCCCAGCGCGAGAGCACATGCGATGGTGAGCGCGAACAAGCTCTTGCCCGTATCGCCGTCGGCGTGAACCTCCGTAGACTCCCCCTCGTATAACAACCGCGGCATCAGCTCGCGCGTTGGCGACGCCACTTTGCCGGTGAGCGTGACGAGCGGTTCACCCTTCCGCAGATGACGAGCCACGAGTCGACAGGATTGGTCGACCACTCGGCGCCATGGCGCCTCTGGGCTCGTCTCCTCGGCCGCCTTGATGAGGGCGTTGCGGCCCTGCACGCTGGCCAGGTTCACGCGGGACCACGCGATCTCGCCGGCGCCGATACTCGTGATTGACACCTCGGCGGAGAGCGTGTCTCGGTGGTCGACGATCCGAGAGAACTCGAGCGTGATCCCGGATTCCTGGTAGACCACGAAAACGCTCGAGCCGATCGGTTTGACGACGACGGCTGACGACGGCGCGCCCGCGGC
>DATHGT010000125.1:0-9566 GCA_035317605.1 Candidatus Acidiferrum sp.
TCCTGCGCTGTCCGTCACGCCACGTTCTGCATCTTGTTCGCGAAGTCTCGGCCCGACGTCGGCGGAGGCAGGGGGCGGCCTTCACGCCGGTAAATCTCGATCGCGTCCTCGACAATCTGGCAGAGTTCGTCGAACACGGCCTTCTCGTCGTCGCCGTGGCACCCGTAACACCGATCCTCCTCGGACCATTCGACGATCTTCACGTAGCGGGCGCTGTCCTTCATTTCCTCGACTCCTCGATCGCGAGGTGAACGGCTCGCACTTGGTACTGTTTGGCGTCGTCGCCGAGTCCGCCCGATATTGTGACCGGCCGCGCAACCCCCGGGTGAGTGAAGTTCCGGTGGCTTCCCTGCCTCCGCGGTTGACGAAACCCGCAGCTTCGAGATCCGCGATTAGCTCTCGTATTTTCGGAGGCAATGGTCGCCCTCTATCATCCCGATCGGGTTTGACCGTTGACGTAGTCGGTCGTCAGCGGGAATTCGTCGGACCACGATCACGCCGTCCACGCCACGGCGCGGGCGGGCTTGTCGTCGCGCAGGCCCAGGAACGTTGGGTGGCGGAGCTTGCCGTCGCGGGTGCGCTCGGTGAAGGCGAGCTGGGCGACGAGGGTCGGCTCGAGCCAGGTGGCGCCGCGCTCGGGGATCCGGTCGGCGAACGGCGAGCTCGCGCGCGCGAGCGGTCGGAAACGGCGCATCAAATCGGCCAGCATTCGCTCGGTGAAGCCGGTACCGACCTTGCCGGCGTAGCGCAGGCGGCCGCCTTCCCACGCGCCGACGAGCAGCGCGCCGAAGTGGCTGCGCGCGCCGCCGGGCGCGGTGTAGCCGCCGATCACGAACTCGTCTTCGTTGCGCAGCTTCACCTTCAGCCACGCTCGCGACCGGGCGCCGTCTTCGTAGGGCGACGATTCGTCCTTGAGGATGATGCCTTCGAGGCCGAGGCGTCGCGCGGCCTCGTAGGCCTCGCTGCCGGTGCCGGGCAAGCGTCGCGCGACGGCGAGGGCGCCGCCGGGGCGGACCTCGCGCTCGAGATGGCGGCGGCGCTCTGCGAGCGGACGGCGGCGCAGATCCTCACCGCGCGCGTAGAGGCAATCGAACGCGACGTAGACGGGCTCGTCTGACCCGTCGCGTCGCTGGAGGAGCGTGAAGCGCGAGACGTGGGCCTGATCGAAGATCACGACCTCGCCGTCGAGGACGAGCGTGGGCGCGGGAAGCTTCGCGATGGCCGAGACCACGCCGGGGAAATCGGCGGAGCGATCGATGTCGTTGCGGGTGATGAGGCTGACCGCGCGGCCTTCCTTGTAGGCGATCAGCCGGATGCCGTCGTACTTCTCCTCGGCGATCCAGCCCGGACGATCGACGGGCGCATCGACCAGCGTGGCCAGCATGGGACGGAGGCGGAACGACACGCGCGTGGCCGCGCGCGCCGGTGACGCGCGCGTGGTCACGCGCTCCGCTTCTTGGCCCGAGTCGACGCGCTCCGAGGCGTCGTCCGAGTCGCGATCGTCGACGGGGCCGCCTCGCCGGGCGCGGCGGCTGGCGCTCGGGACGGATCGGCGGCCTGAGCCACCGCGAGCTGGCGTGCGCTGGCACCGGCGGCCCGCGCGATGCCGGCCATCGTGCGCCGCGAGACCACGGACAGCGGCTTGCGTACGGTGAGGTCGTCGCTCGACGCCGCGGCGTCGCGGTGCTTGATCAGGAGCCACTTGCGGTCGCCCGCCCACTTGCCCGTGCCGCGCGTGCGCACGAGCACCCACGAGCCCTTGAGCTTGCGACCGTGCAGCGTGAACTTCAGATCACCCCGCGCGAGCGCACGGTCGACGTCGGGAACTTCCGGCTCCCAGGTGCCGCGGTCCCAGATCATCACGGTGCCGCCGCCGTACTCGCCCTCGGGGATCACGCCCTCGAAGTCGTTGTACTCGAGCGGATGCGGCTCGGTCATCATGGCCAGCCGCTTGACGGCGGGATCGGGCGACGGCCCTTTCGGAACCGCCCACGAGAGCATCACGCCGTTGTGCTCGAGACGGAGGTCGTAGTGCAGGGCGGTCGCACGGTGCTTCTGGACCACGAACGCGCGCCGGGGTCCGACGCCGCGGCGACCTCCCCCGCGCGGCTCGGGGGTGACGTCGAAGCGGCGCTTTCGGTTGTATTCGGCGAGCGTCCCGAACTCGCTGAGGTCGCGCATCACGCCAGCTCGTCGAGCCGGATCGTCTGCGCGCCGGTCGCGCGCATCTCGTCCAGCGCCTTGGCGCCGTCGCCGGGCGCGAGGTCGACGGCGGCGATCGCGTCGGCCAGCACGACCATCTCGAATCCTTCGCGGACCCCGTCGACCACCGTGGACTTCACGCAGTAGTCGGTCGCCAGACCGCCGACGAAGATGCGGCCGACGCCCAGCTCGCCGAGCGTGGCGAGGAACGGCATGCCGTCGTCGGTCTCCGCCTGGAAGCACGAATAGGCGTCCTCGCTCGGATCCATTCCCTTGGAGACGATCGTGGCGGCCGAGGGCAGCCTCAGCTGCGGGTGAAACTCCGCGCCCGCGGTGCCCTGAACGCAGTGCGGCGGCCACACGCCGCCGTACGCCTTGAAGTGCGAAGTCTTGGCCGGATGCCAGTCGCGCGAGGCGAAGACGGGGGCGCCGGCGGCGGCGAAGCGCTCGGCGTAGCGATTGAGCACGGGCACGACCGCGTCACCACCTGGAACGCCGAGAGCGCCGCCCGGACAGAAATCGTTCTGGACGTCGACGATCACCAGAGCATCGCGCGCGGGGTCGATGTTCATCGCCGGGCCTCCTGGGACGGCGGGGCCGGGCCCGCCCTCGGGCGGGGACCGTCCCGCCCCTCGACGACTAGCATGCTAGAATCCCGCCGATTTCGCCATCGATGCCGATGCCGGGCCTCGACGCCGAGGTGATCTCGAAGCTCACGCCTTCGACAAGGAGACATCCATGAAGCGTTTGCTGACCATCACGGCCATTGTCGCGCTCGGAGTCGGCGCGGGCTTCTACGCCCTCGCCCAGCAGCCCTACCAGCTCACCCCAATGGACGAGGCCAAGCGCGAGCGCGCGGTCTCCGCGGGCGGCGGGACCTATCACGTCCTGCCCGCCACGCTCGACACGACACAATGGGGCTGGCTGGATCCCAACGAGAAGCCGAAGCTCGTGGTCAACTCCGGCGACACCGTGGCCGTCGAGACCATGATGCACGCCCACAACGCGATCCAGCCCGGCTCCACCATGGACGACATCGTCAAGCTGCGCCTGGCCAATCCCGGCGGCGGCCCGCACTCGGTCACGGGCCCGATCTACGTCAACGGCGCCGAGCCCGGCGACACGATGGAGATCCGGATCAAGAAGATCGTGCCCAAGGCCTTCGCCACCAACTTCCACCTGCCCGGCTCGCAGTTCCCCACCGTCGGCCAGCTCGCGCCGGAATTCCCGCAGGGCTTCGTCCGCTATTACTACCTCGACTGGGAGAAGCGGCAGGCGGAATTCAAGCCGGGGATCACCATCGATCTCCAGCCCTTCCCCGGGACCATCGCGGTCGGCGTCGATCCCAACGAGCCCGCGCCCAAGGCCGGGCCGCCGATCAAGGACGCCAAGGGCCGGACGAGCACGCTGCGGCCGTGGAAGAACGGCTCCAACATGGACGTCAACGAGCTCCAGGAAGGCTCGACGCTCTACATCCCGGTCTTCCTCAAGGGCGGACTCATCTGGACCGGCGACTCGCACTGCCGGCAGGGCAACGGCGAGGTCAACCTCACCGCGCTGGAGTGCGCGTATCGAGAGATCGTGATCCAGCCGGTCGTCCGCAAGGATCTCAAGATCGAGTGGCCGCGCGCGGAGACGGCCAGCCACTTCATCATGATGGGCTTCGACGAGGACCTGAACGAGGCCATGAAGATCGCCGTCCGCGAGACCGTGAAGTTCCTGGCCGAGCAGAAGATGGTGCCGATGAGCCGCGACGAGGCCTACGCGCTCACCTCGATGGTCGGCGACTGCCGGGTCAGCCAGGTGGTCGACGTCCGCAAGGGCGTGCACTGCATGGTGCCCAAGAACATCTTCGTCAAGAAGTAGGCGCGCGAGCGGCGTGCTCACGCCGCTGCTGGTGGCGGCGACGGTGATCGTCGCCGCCACCACGACTGACCTCCGCGACCTCGTGGCCGCCGTGGGCGGCGACCGCGTGAGCGTGGAGAGCCTCACCGAGCCCCGCGCCGACCCTCACGCCCGGGAGATCCACCCGCGCCAGCTCGCGCGACTGAGAGCCGCGCAGGTGCTCGTGCGGATCGGCCTGGATCACGAGTCCTGGCTGCCCCGCGCGCTGCGGGCGGCGCGCGCGACCCCGCGCGACCTCGACGCCTCGCGCGGGATCGCGCTGCTCGACACCGAGACCGCGCGATTGTCTGCCGACCGCCGGCCCCACGTGCACGCGTTCGGCAACACGCACTACTGGCTCGATCCCGAGAACGCGCGACCGATCACCGCGCTCATCGTGGACGCGCTGGCCGCCGTCGATTCCGCCGGGCGCGGCGTCTTCGTCGCCAACCGCGAGCGCTTCCTCCGCGACCTCGATGCACGCCTCGCTCGCTGGCGGAGGGCGCTCCGTCCTTACGCGGGCACGCGCGTGGTGGTGGCGCACGACACGTGGCCCTACTTCGCCCGTCGCTTCGACCTCACGATCGTGGCGACGGTGGAAGAGCAGCCCGGGGTGCCGCCGTCGCCGCGCCACCTCGGTGCGCTGATCGCGCAGATGAAAACCTCGGGCGTGAGGGCGATCCTCGCCGAGCCCGGCGCGCCGACCGCCGTGCTCGCGCGCGTCGCCGCCGAGACCGGCGCGCGCGTGATCACGCTGGTGCCCTCGGTCGGCGCCGACCCTGAAGCGACGGACTATCTGGCGCTGTTCGACGTCAACGTCCGCCGACTGGCCGACGCGCTCGCCCGATGACCTGGGATCTGCTGCTCCTGCCGCTGCTCGCCTGCCTCGTGCTCACCGGCATCCACGCGTATCTCGGTCTCCACGTGCTCGCGCGCGGAGTCATCTTCGTCGACCTCGCCCTCGCGCAGGTCGCCGCCCTCGGAATGACCGCCGCGCTCCTGGCCGGCCACGCCCCCGAAAGCAACGCCGCCTACGCCTGGGCGCTCGGCTTCACCGTCCTCGGAGCGCTCTTGTTCGCGCTGACCCGCGAAAACACCACCAGAACACCGAAGGACCGGCCCGCCCCGCGCAACGATGTCACCAGAGATCGCGAGGACCGCCCCGCGACGCGCAACGACGTCAGCAGAGATCGCGAGGACCGCCCCGGAGAATCCGGGGCGCGAAACCGATGGGGGGGTTTGGGGGGAGCCGCAGGGGCCCCCCAACTTCATCAAGAAGCCATCATCGGGATCGTCTACGCGGTGGCCGCCGCGGTGACGGTGCTGGTGCTCGATCGGGTGGCGCAGGGCGGCGAGCAGATCAAGCAGCTGCTGGTCGGCAGCCTGCTCGGCGTCACGCGCGATGACGTCGTCCGGCTGGCCGGGCTCTATGCGCTGGTCGGCGCCCTGCACTGGCTCTGCCGGCGCCCGCTGCTGTCGCTCTCGCTCGGCGACGATGTCCGCGGGGCGCGCGCCTGGGACTTCGTCTTCTACCTGACCTTCGGCCTGGTGGTCACGAGCTCGGTGCGGATCGCCGGCGTGCTGCTGGTGTTCTCGTACCTGATCGTGCCGGCGGTGATCGGCACGTGGCTCGCGGACACGATCGCGCGCCGGCTCGCCATCGGCTGGACCGTCGGCGTGGTGGCGAGTGTCGCCGGTCTCGGCGCGTCCTTCGTCTGGGACTTGCCCGCCGGCGCCACGGTCGTCGCCGTCTTCGGCGCGCTGCTCGCGCTGGTGGCCTTCGCGCGGGCCCTCGCGCGGCTGGTGACGCGGATGCGGCGCGACGGCCGCCGCGCGCTCGCGGGCGTCGGCGTCGGCATCGGCGTGGTCATCGCCCTCGCGGGACTGGCCCTCGCCGCGTTGCCCCACGCCGATCACCTGTGGCTCGACGCCCTCGAGCGCGGCATTCCGCGGATCCAGCTCGCGTTTCTGAGCGATCGCGAACGCCGCGTGGACGCCGAGGCCCGCGCGGCGATCGCCCACGGCACGGGCGAGCTCGCGAAGCTCCGTGCCCTCGCCGCCGACGTGCGCTGGGGCCATCGCGATCTTCCCGCCGAGGAGCGCGAGCGGCTCCGTCAATTCCTGGCCGGGCGCGACGAGCTGGTCGCAGGCGATCGCTTGGTCCTCGCCACCCTGAGGGCGCGGGCGCGTGAGCGTCAGCGCTTCGTCCTCGGCCTTCCCCTCGCCGTCGCCGGTGCCGTCGTCGCGCTCGCGTCACTTCGCGGGGTCAGACACTGAGTGCTGAGCACTTTCGTGCACATGTGCGGCCGTGCACGGAAGTGTTCAAAAGCCAACGCTGAACCCGTCGGCATCGTCCATGCACTTCAAACGCGGCAGATGCTTCACGCGCCGCAGGGCGCGAAAGGAGTGGGAAGCGTATGGAAACTGGACGCGAGTACCCGTCGTGGTATGCCATGGAGTGGCGGGCGTGGCCGATCGCCTGGAGCGCCGTCTGGGTCGGCGCGCTGGCCGCGCTCACCGTGGGCCTGATCATCGGGCTCATCGGATTCGCCTTCGGCGCGCACGAGTCGAGCCGTCTGGCGAAGTGGTCGAACGTGAAGTTCATCACGCTCGTGTTCAACGTAGCGGGGGCGTTCTTCGCGTTCGTCGTCGGCGGCTGGGCCGCCGTTCGCATCGCCGGTATCCGCCGCGCGGAGCCCGCGATCTTGCACGGCAGTATCGTCTTTGCGCTCACCGTGCCGATGTTGGTGGCGCTCTCGGTGTTCGGCGCGCACTTCGGTGGCTGGTACGGCGGTCTCGCCGGCACCCCGGGCTGGGCGACGGCCATTCCGCCCGTCAATCCCGATCTCGCCGAGGCGATGCGCAACACCGCGCTCGCGGCGCTGGCCGCCTTGCTGATCGGTCTCGTCGGCGCCGTGATCGGCGCGTGGATGGGTTCGAGCGAGCCGATGACCTTCACTCACCACCGTCGCCGCGACCTCGCCGTCGAGGATCGCCCGCGGCGCATCGCTTAGGAGGCAATCATGGGTCTCATCATCCTCTGGCTGTTGGGCCTTCCCCTCTCGCTCATCGTCATCCTGTTCCTGCTCGGCGTCGGTCGTTAGCTCACTCGAAGGGGGGCTTCGGCCCCCCTTCGCTCACCAGTGGTACAGCAACACGTAGACGATGACCCCCGTCACGGAGACGTAGAGCCAGATCGGAAGCGTGCGCCGGGCGAGGCGCTTGTGACGATCGATCTGGGCCGGGAGACCACGATAGGCCGAGAGGCCGCGGTAGATCGTGGTGAGGGCGAGGGGGACGATGACGGCGGCTAGCACGATGTGAGACACCAGGAGCACGAAGTAGATCGGCCGAATCCACCCCCGGCCGGCGAACGGGCGCGAGCCCGCGTGGGCGTGGTAGACGAGATAGCAGGCCAGGAACAGCACCGAGACCGCGAACGCCCCGAGCATGCACGCGCGGTGAGCCACCACGTTCCGCCGTCGGATGAACACGAACCCCGCCGTCAGCAGGACGGCGCTGGCCGTGTTGAGCAGCGCGTTCACGGTCGGCAGCGCCGCGACGCTCGGCGCCACGACGCCCGCCGGAGCACGCCCCAGCATGAGCGTCGCCAACACCGCGATCGCCGCCACCGACACGGCGGCGATTCCCCAGAGGACGGCACGATCACCGAAGCGCGCGGACTCGGGAGGCACGAAGCGAAATTATAGTCCGTGACGCTCGAGGGCCCGATGAACCACCACGGAGGTTTGCGGGTTCTCAGGATCGCGCGCCGATGCTGGAGCGAGCGAGCCTCAGCTCGCTCGTTCCGCGAACAGGGAGGTTTGGGGGGAGCGCCCCGCGCCCCCCAACATGGACGACTCGAGCCTCAGCTCGCTCGCTCCGCGAACAGGGGGGTTTGGGGGGGTCGTCCCGACCCCCCCAACTCAGACAACGGCCGCAACGCCGCGACCTGCTCGAGGTGATCACGCGTCTCGAGCAGGCTCCCGCCCACGTGGTCGGCGCCCGCCGAGCGCAGGACGTCCCAGTGATCGTCGCCGTCCTCGCCCCAGCGTCCGACGAGAATCTTCACGTCGGGAAACCGCGTGCGCAGACGTTTGCAGAAATAACGCGCCTGGGCCAGGCCGCCCGGTGGAAGCGACGACAGAATGATCACGGCCGGGGACGAGGTCTCGACCATCGCGACCGCCTCCGAGGCCAGCACGTCGGTCGACGCCAGCTCGACGTCGAACCGACCGGCGTCGACGAGCCGGCGGAACATCTCCAGCGCCACCTCGTCGGCCTTGTCCCTCGCCGGACAGCCGAGCACGCGCACGCGCTCCCCCGTCGGCTCCGAGGCCGCGACCGGCGCCGCGTCCTCGACGATCTCCAGCGTGCCGCGCGCGACGAAGTTCAGGCCGTCCTCGGAGAGCCGCTGGCGCGCGAAGTCCGCCTTGGCGCAGACCAGCGCGGGAATCAACAATCCGTCGTAGAGCTGCTCGGCGGGCTGAGCCTTCAGGAACGCTTCGACGATCTCGCTCGCCTCGTCCAGGTCCTCGGCGAGCAGCCGCTGATAGTAGCTCGCCGGCGGCTCCAGGGCCGGCTCGTCGCCGGCCAGGATCGTCACGAAGCTCATCTCGGGAATGTACTTGGACAGGACGAGCAGGCACACGGTGAGGGGGGTGGCGAGCAGGAGACCCATGGGACCCCACAGCCACGTCCACACCGCGATGGCCACCAGCAGCGCGACCTTCGACACGCCCGCGCGCTGGCTGTACACGATGGGCTCGACCACGCCACCGACGATCACCTCCAGGACCACGAAGAGCGCGGCGACCGACACCGGCTTCATCCACCCGTCGAACACGGCCAGGCTGAACAGGATCGCCGGCACCACCGCCAGCCACACGCCGACGTACGGAACGAAGCGCAACCCGGCGAGAAGCGCGCCCCACAAGAGCGCGTACGGCAGCCCGCTGAGCCAGAGGCCGACCGCGAAGGTCAGGCCGATGGTCGCGTTGACGATCGACTGTCCGACCAGGTAGCCGCTGATGCGTTCGCTCGCCTCGTCGAGAGCCTTGGTGGTGAGGGTCATACGGCCGTAGCCGACGAGACGGATCAACCGATTACGCATCTCCGCCCGCTCGAACAGCATGAACACGACCAGCAGCGCCACGAGCCCGACCGTGGCCAGCGGCTCGGTCACCGCGGTCACCTGGGACAGGAGGCTTCGCTGCGATCCCTGGACGACCACGGGCACCGGCTTGTCGCGCGCCGGTACCGCCTTCTCGATCTCGCCGACGACCTCGTCGACGCCGGAGCGCACGCGGCCCAGAAAGCGCCCGCCGCCCTGCTGGCGCCAGCGCGCGAGTTTCTCCTTGATGATCGCGGTGTACTTTGGCACGCCCTCGCCCAGCGTCGAGACCTGCTGGGTCAGGGCCCAGCCCGCGCCCGCGATGAGCGAGAACGCGAGCGCGACCACCACCAGCACCGAGGCGGCC
>DATHGT010000126.1:0-5377 GCA_035317605.1 Candidatus Acidiferrum sp.
TACGATCTCCTCACCACCGCGAAGCTGATGGAGAAGTACGTCGGCAAGCACGTCCGGCTGTACCAGTCGAACGGGACGTTCCAGCTCGCCACCTTGCTCTCGACCAACGGCCCCGTCTACGAGATCAACGGACAGATTCACATGGGCCACCCCGGGCAGGTCGTGCTCCCGGCGCTGCCCGAGAACCTCGTCTCCAAGCCGACGCTGGTCTGGCGTCTGCACAACGCGCGGACCGCGCTCCAGCGGGTCGAGGCGTCGTACCTCACGGGCGGCATCACGTGGAGGGCCGACTACGTGGTGATCGTCGACGCGGCGGACGCGCGGTCGGATCTCATGGGCTGGGTCACCATCGACAACAAGAGCGGGGCCACCTACGCGAACGCCGCGCTCAAGCTCGTCGCGGGCGACGTCAATCGCGCCAAGGATCGGGGCGAGATCCGCGCCATGCTCGGCCGCGCCGCTCAGGCGCCGGCGGCGGAGGCGGCCAGCCGCTTCGGGGAGGAGACGTTCTTCGAGTACCACCTCTACTCCCTCGACGGCCGGACCACCGTCAAGGACAACCAGACGAAGCAGCTCTCGCTGATGGCGGCCAACCAGGTGCCGGTCGACAAGCACTTCGTCTACTACGGCGCCGCCGACTACTCTCGGACGGCGTACGGCATGCCCGTCTCCAATCAGAAGATCGGGGTCTATCTCGAGCTCAAGAACAGCAAGGACAAGGGGCTGGGCCTGCCGCTGCCCAAGGGCCGCATGCGCGTCTACAAGGCCGATGCGTCGGGCAGCCAGCAGCTCATCGGCGAAGACTGGATCGATCACACGCCACGGGACGAGAAGATCAAGATCAAGATGGGCGACGCCTTCGACGTGGTCGGCGAGCGCATCCAGCGCGACTGGAAGAAGATCGGCGGCGGCGTCTACGAGGTCGAGTGGGAGATCACGCTCCGCAACCACAAGCAAGAGTCCATCACGGTCGACGTCGTCGAGCCGATGCCCGGCGACTGGGAAGTCCTGCGCGCCACCCACCCCCACGAGAAGGTCCAGGCGTTCACCGCGAAGTGGAGCCTCCCGGTCCCCAAGGACGGCGAGACCAAGCTCAGCTATCGCGTCCGCGTGCGCTGGTAGCGGAGGCTTCGCTCGATCGTGGAGTCGTTACGAGGCCGGGTGCTCGCGGAGATAGGCGGCGAGGAGGGAGCGATGACAGTGGGTTTCGTCGGCGCAGCCGCAGAGCAGCGTGACCCGGCCCTGCCGCGCCAGCTCGCGGACCTCGGCGATGGCCTCTTGCGCCTCCGGGCGCTCGAGGCCCGCCAGATAGCGGCGGGTGTAGGTCGGCCAGTCGACCTTCTTGTCGAGGAAGTCGCGGAGCAGCTCCTTGACCGGCCCCAGCTCCTTGCGCCAGATGGTGACCCGGTCCTTGCGGATCCCGCGCGGCCAGAGCCGCATGATCAGCACGCGCGTCCCGTCCGCGGCGTCCGATGGCTCGTAGATGCGCTTGGTGGAAATTCCTGGGGATTGGTGCATTGGCTCCTCGTTCTCAGTCCTCGGTGGGGGGTGTCGGGGAGGAGCGGCGACTCGCTCCCCCCGACGTTTATTTATCCCGCGGGCCGGGGTGGCCGTCCCAGCTCGCGCGGGGGCCGTCGATGGTGAAGCCGGCCGAGGCGAGCGCGTCGACGGCTGGAGTTTCGCGCACGGGGTGGCCATCCCACGTCAGCACGTCGAGACGGCGGAGCGGGCGCAGGGCGAACGGGCGCTCCATCACGGCCTTCAGCGTTCTCACCACGCCGGGAAGATCGACCGCCTCGAACCCGGCGAGCGGCGTGAGGTCGCGACCGTGGCCCTCGGCGAGCACGACCGGACGGCCGCCGCGGAAGATGAGCCAGGATTGCGGGATGCGCGCGGCGGCCGCTCGCGAGCCGTCGAGACGGCTGAGCGGGAAGACGCGGCCCCACAGGTTCGCGGGATCGACCATGTCCACGAGCACGTGAGGCTCGGCGCGCCGCGGTGACGCCGTGAGGTCGCGCAGCGCGTCTTCCAGCGCGTACTGCTCGCCCGAGAGTCCTTCCACGAAGTAGCCGCGCACGACCTCGCCGCCGTACTCCATGCGCAACAGCGAGTGGCGCAGCGTCGACCAGTCGCCGCCCGCCAGCTCGCGGGCGAGCACGCCGTAGCGCGCGAGCAGGAGCTGGGCGAGAGCTTCCTCGCGCTCTTCGGGTGAAAGCCGCTCGTCCTCGCCGAGCGCGCTCCAGCGGCCGACCACCGGTAGGTGCGAGAGCAGGCCGCGCGCTTGACCGCGCCGTCGACGCTTGGTCGTCGCGCCGGCGCTCGGCGCCCGTGGCGTGGTGCCGGCAACGATCGCGCTGAACGTGTCGGGCGTGACCAGCCCGGCCCAGAACAGCTCCCACAGCGCGGCGAGCGTGCGCGCGGCGTCGAGGCCGGTCAATCTCGCCAGGTCCTGGGCGAACGAGGCGCCGCGAAGCTGGAGATGCAGCAGCACGTTCTTGGTGCCCTCGTCGATTCCTCCGGCCGGCGCCGCCGCGCCGCGCAGCCAGCCCAGGTTCTCGCGCAGCGCGACGCCGACGCGTCCCGAGCGGCTGCGCTCGGCACCCTCGCGCTCGTCGAACACCGTCCACACGATCTCGCCGGAGAGCCCGAGCCGATCGAGCCAGTCGCGCTGGTAGTCCTCGACGCGCGCGGGCAGCAGCTCGTGCTCCCACACGCGCACGGGAAAGTCCTCGCCCTGGAGCAGCTCGATGGCGGCCAGCACCCCGGGCGGGCCGACCAGCCGGTGATCGGGGTGCAGGTGATGACGGCGGAGCAGGAAGGCCGAGAACTGCTCGGACGTGGCGACCGGACGCGGCGCCCGCCGGGCGTGGACTTGTCGGCGCTGTATCTCTTCGAGGACGGCGATGTGCACGTGCTGGGGCGATGGCACGTTCTCGAGGAACGCGCCCTCGCGGACGACCCCGCGAGCGACCAGACGAGCGAGCGCCGCTGCCACGTCGGTCTCCGGCACCGCGTAACGCTCGGCGACCCACGCGGCGGTGGCCGGCCCGCGCGTGCGGAGCAGCCGCAGCACGATGCGCTCGAGCCCGGCGTCGGTGGCCAGCCCGGCGTAGAGCGTGGCGTCGGTCGTGGGCACCCACGCCCGCCGCGCGCCGAACTCGGCCTCGACGATGCGCCCCTCGGCGCTGAGCGACGCCATCAGCGCCCCAGGATCGTCGACCACGCGCTCGGCGATCTCGGCCTCGGTGAGATCGCCGAGGTCGTCGAGGATCGCGGCCAGCTCGTTGGCGTCGCGGGCCCGGCGCTCGGGCGCCCTCTTCTGGAGCTCGGCCTCGACCGCGGCCACGATCTCGGGCCGGAGCGGTCCGGGCGCGACCGTCCACGCCTTGCGCATCGAGACCGCGTCGCTGCGCCGCTCCTCGGCGTGCCCGGCGTCCAGATACGCCCAGTCCCACGCGAGCAGCAATGGATACACGAACGGCGAGGGCAGGGGGGTGTCGACGTGGCGCGTCCACATCTCGCCGTCGCCGAGGCGGGCGAGCAGGCGCTTGAGCCGCGGCACGTCGAGCGCGTCGTTGAAGCACTCGCGCAGGGTCTCGGCCACCAGCGGGAACTCGGCCTGGCCGCCGACGGCTTCCATGAGCGCGTCGGCTTTGAGCCGCTGCAGATAGGCCGGCGTGCGCTGGCCCATGTACATGCGCGGGATGAACAGCGCGCGCAGCGCGCAGTGGCGGAAGCGGGTGCCGAAGAGCGGCGAGCCGATCAGCGCTCGGCCGAGCAGCGCGTCGACCTCCTCGGGCTGAACCAGCGTGACCAGTCGCGCCGGAGAGGGCGGCACCTGACCCGGGGCGAACGAGAGCAGGATGCCGTCGTCGACGTGGGCCGCCTCGGCCACCAGGCCGAACGCGCGCCGGACTTTCTCCTTGAGCACCATGCCCCAGGCGCCGTTCACGCGCATGCCGAAGACCGAGTGGATCATCGCGTGGCGCCCGCCCATCTCGTCGGAGAACGACTCGACCACGATGCCGCGATCGTCGGGCACGCCGTCGAGCACCTCGCCGGCCTTGGTGAGCCACGCGCGCATCGCCGAGGCTGCGCGCGCCTCGAGCCCGCACTCGCGCTTCGCCCACTCCTCGAAGTCCGGCGCGTCCAGCCGGTCGGCGGCCTCGCGACGCAAGCGCCCCACGGCGACGCCGAGATCGTACGAGCGCGAGGGATGCTCGCCCTTCCAGAACGGGATCGTCGGCGACATGCCGTGGGCGTCCTCGACCAGCACGCGATCGGCCCTGACCTTCAGGATCTTCCAGGCGTTGGAGCCGAGCAGGAACACGTCGCCGGGCAGGCTCTCGGTGACGAACTCCTCGTCGAGCGTGCCGACCTTGAGATCGGTCTCGGCGACGAACACGTCGTAGAGCCCCGCGTCGGGGATCGTTCCCCCCGAGGTCAGGGCGAGAAAACGCGTGCCGCGCCGGGCGTGGAGGCGGTCGTTGACCCGATCCCAGAGGATGCGCGGCGCCGCCCCCTTGACCTCGGCGGGCAGCGGCTCGGCCACCGAGCGGACGACCAGCACGAAGTCCTCGCGCGAGAGCCCCCGGTACGGCATGGCCCGGCGAAAGCGCTGGTACAGCTCGTCGAGACCGATGGATTCGGCGGCGACGGCGGCGATGATCTGCTGGGCGAGCACGTCGAGCGGCGCCTCGGGCATGGCGATGCGATCGAGGTAGCGGGCGCGGATCGAGCGCACGACGGCCGCCGCCTCGATCAGCTCCTCGCCCTTGGTCACCACGATCCGGCCCTTCGACACGCGCGAGAGCAGATGGCCGGCGCGGCCGACGCGCTGGAGCGCAGCGGCGATGTTGCGCGGCGACTGCACCTGGACCACGAGGTCGATCGACCCCACGTCAATGCCCAGCTCCAGCGACGAGGTGGCCACCAGCGCCTTCAGCTCGCCGTCCTTCAGCCGGTTCTCTGCCTCGAGACGTGCCCTACGCGAGAGCGATCCATGGTGGGCGGCCACGCGACCGCCCGGGATGCGGTCGTTGAGGTCGCGGGCCAGGCGCTCGGCGGACCGGCGGCTCTGAGCGAACACCAGCGTCGTGCGATGCGCGTCCACCAGCTCGGCGATCTGCTGCTGGGCCGCGTCGTAGATGGTGTCGCTGGTCGCGGTGAGGAAATCGTCGACCGGCGTGACGACCTCGATATCCAGGTCGCGGGTGAAGCCGGCGTCGATGGCCAGCGGCTCGTGCGCGGTGCTCCCGGTGAGGAACGCGAGCGCATCCTCGACCGGACTGACCGTCGCCGAGCAGCCGATGCGCTGGGGCCGCGTCCCGCCCTCGCGCGATTCGACCAGCGACTGCAAGCGCTCGAGCGAGAGCGC
>DATHGT010000127.1:0-13216 GCA_035317605.1 Candidatus Acidiferrum sp.
CGGCGTGTTCCTCAAGAAGTGGCTGGCCCCCATCCTGAGAAACCTCGCGGACTCGCCGGAGCGCATGGCCGAGCTGGACGTCAACGAGGGCGTGGTCCCGCTGATCGAGCTGCGCTTTCCGCCGCCCGGCACGCTGCTGACACCGGTCTTCCCGGCGCCGACCAACGCGCGCACGTTCGTGATCCTGCGATTGCTCGGCATCCTGGCCGGGGTCATCGCCAAGGCCGTGGGCGGCCGGATGCCCGCTGACCAGGAAACGATACGGTACACGGGAGTGCACGGCGTGGATGCCGACGGCGAGTTCTATCTCATGCGCGAGGTGCTGGGCGGCGGCTCGGGCGGGCGCCACTACGCCGACGGCTCCGACACCATCCACGTCGTGCCCGACAGCAAGAACCTCCCCGCGGAGTTTACGGAGACGCGGTTTCCGCTACGGGTCGAGCGTCTCGCGCTGGCCCCGGATTCGGGCGGCGCCGGCAAGCGGCGCGGCGGCCTCGGCTATCTCAAGGAGATCCGCGTACTGCGCGACGGCTACTTCCTGTCCGTCGCCGACCGCTCGATCCTCGGCTGCTGGGGACTCGCGGGCGGTTACGCAGGCGCGCCGTTCCGGGTGACGATCGATCCCGGTGGAGAGAACGAGCGCATTCTGCCCGGGCTCGTCGACGACGAACCGGTCTCGGCGGGGACGCTGGTGAGAATCGAGACCACGGGCGGCGGCGGCTGGGGCGACCCGCTCGACCGCGAGCCCGATCTGGTCGGCACCGACGTGCTCGAGGGCAAGGTCAGCGACGAGGCCGCGCGCGAAGTCTACGGCGTCGTCGTACGCGTCATCGACGGCGCGACGTTCGAAGTCGACGCCGGCGCGACGTCAGCGCTCCGCGATCAGCTTCGCGCGGCGCGGCCGCCGCGTCCGTTCTTCGATCGCGGCCCCGGCTACCGCCTGCTCTCCGGCCGCGACCACGCCGAGGTGGACGCGATCCACGCGGCCCCCGCTGACCCCGCGACGGCGACACCGGCGGCGGCGAACGCGAGCTGATAGCTGCCCGTGACGTCGAAGAGCCAGCCGCCCAGGAACGGGCCGATGGCGCCCCCGAGTCCGCCCCCCGCCTGGACCACTCCCAGGATCGCGCCGAGATGTGGCCCGGAGAAGGCGTCGGCCGGAATCGCCGAGAGCTGCGCGATCCGCATTCCGAAACCGAATCCGGAGACCGCGTAGAGGAGCAGGAGCGCGAGGTCCTGCGGGCCCCTGATCAGCGCGAGACAGCCGATCCCGGCGATCGCCACGACGGAACCGAGCGCGAACACCCAGCCCTGGCCCAGATGATCCGACAACCAGCCGCCCAGGAGATTGCCGGCCATCATGCAGCCGGCCCCGAACGCGAAGAGCCACACCACGGTGGCCGGCGCGAAGCCGCGATCGACAGCGTGCGCGACCTGATGGGTCGCCATGATCTGATACCCGATCACTCCGAGCGCCGTCATGCTGAACGCCGCCCAGAGCCGGACACTCCGGGACGCGCGCCGGAGCGTCCACACTTCGCTGTCGAACGGCGCTCGCTCGGCATCGCGCCCCCGCGGCTCGTCGAGTGGCGGATCGCGATAGAGGAGAGCCAGCGAGACCGTCGTGATGCAGACGGCGCCGCCGAACGCCACCAGCGCGCCACGCCACCCGAGCGTCACGATGAGCCACGCATTCACGGGGTAGAAGGCGACCGCGCCGGCTGAATTCCCCGCGCTGAGGATGCCCATCGCCGTCCCGCGCGACCGCACGAACCAGCGCGTGACGATGGTCGTCGACGGGATGATCATGCAGGCGAGGCCGGCGGCGCCGAGGAGGCCGAAGCACAGATAGTACTCGGAGAGCGAGGTCATCCGACCGGTCAGCGCGAGGGCCACGCCGAGCATCACGCCGCCGATGGTCACCACCGCCCGCGCTCCCCAGCGGTCGAAGAGCCAGCCCGCGATCGGTGCGAAGACGACGAACCCGAGCCAGTTCAGCGAGTACCCCAGCGCCGTCGGGCCGCGGCCCCAGGTGAACTCGCCGAGCATCGCGACGTAGAAGAGGGCGAAGGTTGCGCGCAGTCCCCACGCGAGCGCGTTGACGGCCGTGGAGACGCCGACCACGATCCACCGGTACGTCCCGTGCTCGCCCGCGGCTCCCGACTCGACCATGGGGAATCATGCGGCGCGGCGCGCGTCGGCCGCTTCGGTCGCCGTCGAAGCGTGCGCCGCGCCCCCTTGCTATGCTTGGCGGCAATGGCCACGACGTATCAGATCGCCGAGATCGCCGCGCACTTCGGAGAGCCGGCGCGTGCCGCGATGCTGGCCGCCTTGATGGACGGTCGAGCGTTGACCGCGACCGAGCTCGCGGGCGTGGCCGGGATCACGCCCCAGACGGCGAGCACCCACCTGGCGCGCTTGACCGACGCGCGGCTGCTGCGGGTCGAGCGGCAGGGACGACACCGGTACCATCGGCTCGCGACCCCCGACGTCGCGCGGATGCTGGAGGGCGTGATGCAGCTCGCGTCGGCGCGCGAGCCTCACCGCGGTCTGCCGCTCGTCGTCGGGCCCCGCGACGCGGCGCTGCGGACGGCGCGGACGTGCTATGACCACCTCGCGGGTCGACTCGGTGTCGCGATCGCGGATGCCCTGGTGCAGGCGGGCGCGATCGAGCTCGACGACGACGCCGGGCTCGTGACCGAGCGCGGCATCGCCTTCCTGCGCCGCGCGGGTATCGGCGTTCTCGCGGCCGCCCCGTCCTCGTCACGGCCTCTGTGCCGGCCCTGCCTCGACTGGAGCGAGCGCCGATTTCACCTCGCCGGCAAGCTCGGCGCCTCGATTTGCCGCCATGCCCTGGAGCAGCGCTGGGTGCTCCGCCTCCCGGACACGCGAGCCCTGGAAATCACCACCGCCGGCCGCACCGCCCTACGCGACGTCTTCGCGATCAGCGAGCCCCACCCTCCGAGTCCGCCCGCCCGTCGCTGAAGCTCGGCCCGTCCCCGTCGCGCGCACGTTGCGCCGGATCGGTGGATGGCGGAAGATCCCTGGCAGCATGACAGCTCGGGCGCGGCTCCTTCGGCGGTCCTCGCGTGTGTGGGGTGTCTGCGCGCTCATCGGCGCCGTCCTCGGATCGTCCGGTGCCCACGCTCAACCGCCGCAGCGGCCGTATCGCATCGCCGTGCTGAGTAACGCCTTCGTGCCGGGGATCCCGCCCATCATGGGCCTCCGGGCCGGACTCAAGACCGAAGGGCTGGGAGAGGGGCGTGACGTGAAGATCGACGTTCGCTCCACGGGCAGCGATCAAAAGAAGACCGACGCGCTCGCGGCGGAGATCGCGAGGGACAACCCCCACGTCATCGTCGCCATCGGCGAATACGAGACGAGAGCCGCCATGGCGGCGGCGCCGCGAGTGCCCGTGGTCTTCAACCAGATCGCCGATCCCGTCGCGATCGGTCTCGTCAGCTCCGTCGCCCGGCCCGGAGGGCAGTTGACCGGCGTCTCGAACCTGTACACCGAGCTCGTTCCCAAGCGGCTCGAGCTGGCCAAGGAGCTCATGCCGAACCTCCGCCGCGTGCTCTTCGTGTACGACGCGCAGGATCCGGCATCGGCGGCCGGCGCGCGAAAGGCGCAGGAGACGGCGGCCAGCCTGAAGCTGAACGTCGTCGTCCGCGCGGTCCGGACACAGGACGAAGCCGTCCGCGAGCTGAAGACCGCGGGCGCCCGCGACGTCCTCCTCGCGCCCGCCACCTTGAACCTCAACCTCAATGAGCTGCTCTTGAACCTGAACCTCTACGTGGTGGCTCCCGCGATCTTTCCGGCGTCGTTCTGGGTCCAGGCGGGTGGCGTGGCCGCGTACGGCGTCGATTACTACGCGGAAGGCGTGCAGTCGGCGCATTTGGTGGCGAAGATCCTGCGCGGGGCGCGGCCTGGGGACTTGCCCGTCGAGGGCGTCAACAAGATCGAGCTCACCCTCAACAGCAAGACCCTCAAGGCCTTCGGCGTGACGATCCCTCCAGCCCTGGCCGTACGCGTGGACCGGGTGTTCGAGGGGATCGGAGAATAGCCCGACGCAGTGGCCCGATGACGACGCGCACGATCGGCGCGCGCATTCCACGCAACGAGGACCCGCGGCTCCTGCAGGGGCTCGGCTGCTACGTGGACGACGTCAATCCGCCCGGGGTGCTGCACGGGGCGACGCTCAGGAGTCCGCAGGCTCACGCGCGCATCATGCGCATCGACGCGTCGAAGGCGCGGCGTCAGCCCGGCGTTCATCTCGTGGTGACCGCGGCGGACCTCGGCGAGCTGAATCAGCCATCGCCGCTGCTGATCCCGCACCCCACGCTCACCCATTCGCGCACCCAGCGTCCGCTCGCCGTCGACGAGGTGCGCTTCGTCGGCGAGGCGGTGGCGTTCGTCGTCGCCGACGATCGGTATCTCGCCGAGGACGCGGCTGAGCTGATCGAGGTCGAGTACGAGCCGTTGCCCGTGGTGACCGAGCTCGCTTCCGCGCTCGCGCCCGGCGGCCCCCGCGTTCACGCCGACGTGCCCGACAACCGCGCCGCGCGCTTCCGCCAGACGACCGGCGACGCCGACGCGGCGATGGCGCGCGCCCATCGCGTGCTGAGCGAGCGGCTCACCATCGAGCGGAGCTGCGGCTCGCCGATCGAGGCGCGCGGTGTCGTCGCCGAGTGGGATGCGCGTCGCCGAACCTTGACGGTCTGGGATTCGACGCAGGCCGCGCTGCCGATCAAGAACGGGTTGGCCCGGATGTTCGGGCTGCCGGAGTTCAGCGTGGACGTGATCGTGCCCGACGTGGGCGGCGGGTTCGGGACCAAGATCATGATGTTCTTCCCGGAGGAGATCCTCGTCCCCCACGCGGCGATCACGCTGGGGCGGCCGGTGAAGTGGACGGAAGACCGGCGCGAGCACCTGATCGCGGCCAACCAGGAGCGCGGCCAGATCCACGACGTGGAGGTCGGCATCGACGGGGAGGGGCGCATCGTGGCCCTGCGCGACCGCTTCGTCCACGACGCCGGCGCCTACACCCCGTACGGCATCGTGGTCCCGATCATCACCTCCACGCAGCTTCCCGGCCCGTACCGTCTCCGAAATTACACAGTGGAATTCGAGGTCGCGTACACGAACACGGCCATCGTGACCCCGTATCGCGGGGCGGGACGCCCCCACGGCGCGTTCGTGATGGAGCGGATGATCGGTCTGATCGCGCGCGAGCTGGGACTGGAGCCGGCGGAAGTCCGGCGGCGCAACTTCATCCAGCCCGACGAGTTTCCGTGGGACGTGGGGCTCACGTTCCAGGACGGCGCGCCCACGCGCTACGACAGCGGCGATTATCCAGCCGGACTCGAGATGGCCCTCGATCTCATCGGCGCCGGTGATTTCCGCGCGCGTCAGGCCCAGGCGCGGCGCGACGGCCGCTATCTCGGCCTCGGCATCGGCTGCTACGTCGAGGGCACGGGCATCGGGCCGTACGAGGGCGCTCACGTGCGCGTCGAGCCGAGCGGCAAGGTGTTCGTGGCGACCGGGCTCACCTCGCAAGGGCAGGGACACGCGACCACGTTCGCCCAGATCGCGGCGGAGGCCCTGGGCTGCGATCCCGCCGACGTGAGCGTGGTCACCGGCGACACCACGCGCTTCAACTTCGGGGCCGGGACCTACGCGAGCCGGGGGATCGTCACCAGCGGCAGCGCCATCCACAAGGCCGCGACGTCGGTGCGCGACAAGGCGCTGCGGCTGGCCGCGAATCTGCTGGAGGTGTCGCCGCACGATCTCGAGCTGATCGACGGCCGCGCGCGAGTGAAGGGAATGCCGAGCCGGGAGCTGACCCTCGGCGCGCTGGCCACCGTCGCCAATCCGATACGCTACGCCTACGGCAAGGAGTCGTCGGACGCGGCGCTGCGCCTGGTGAAGCCGCGCGAGGGGCCGGTGCTGGCCGACGGCGAGGAGCCCGGGCTGGAGGCCCGTGACTACTACGCGCCGCCCCACGCCACGTTCGCCAGCGGCTGTCACGCCGCGATCGTCGAGATCGATCCCGCCACCGGCGATCTGAAGTTCCTGCGCTACGTCGTCCAGCACGACTGCGGCACCATGGTGAACCCGACCATCGTGGAGGGACAGATCCGCGGCGGCGTGGCCCAGGGCATCGGCGGCGCGTTCTACGAGCGCATCGTGTACGACGCGTCGGGCCAGCCGCTGACCGGAAGCTTCATGGACTTTCTGATCCCGACGTCCGCGGAGATCCCTGATATCGAGATCACTCACCTGGAGACGCCGTCGCCGCTGAATCCGCTCGGCCTCAAGGGCGTGGGCGAGGCCGGCGCCATCCCCGTGCCCGCGCTGGTGGCCGAGGCCATCGACGACGCGCTGGCCCCGCTGGGGGTGCGCGTCCGCGAGATGCCGCTCGATCCCAACCGACTGCGCGCGCTGATCGCCGCGGCGACAGCCCGTCGGTCGTGATCATCGCCAAGGAGGAGATCTGACATGCACGCTCAGGCATTCAAGGTAGGCATGCGCGCCCCCGACGACGTGAGCGAGGCGGCGAAACTGCTCGACGGCGGCGCGTTCCGCGCCGAGCACGTCGCCGCGATCCTCGGCAAGACCGAGGGCAACGGCGGCGTCAACGATTACACGCGGGGCCTGGCCACGCTCTCGTTCCAGCTCCTGATCGCCGAGCGCACGGGCCAGAAGGTCGAGGCCATCGCCAAACGCGTCCCCATCATCTGGTCGGGCGGCACCGAGGGGCTCATGAGCCCGCACGCGACGATCTTCACCCGCGAGCCCGATCGCGGCACCCCGAGCGGCCAGAAGCGCTTGGCCGTCGGCACCGCCTACACCCGCGACGTGCTGCCGGAAGAGTTCGGCACCGCCGTGCACGCGCGCGTGGCCGCCGAGGGCGTGAGCGTGGCGATCAAGGACGCCGGCATCGAATCGCCGGCCGACATCCACTTCGTGCAGATCAAGACCGGGGCGCTCACCACCGAGCGGGTGAACGCGGCTCGCTCGCGGGGGAAGTCGGTCGTCACGGCAGACACCTACGCGTCCATGGGCTACGCGCGGGCCGCCGCCGCGTTGGGCATCGGCGTCGCGTCCGGCGAGATCGCGCCCGCGAAGCTGACCGACGACGTGATCTATCACGACTTCTCGATCTTCTCGGAGATCGCGTCCACCTCGTCGGGCGTGGAGCTGATGAACTGCGAGATCATCGTGCTCGGCAACTCCGCCCGCTCCACCAGCGATCTCGTGCTGGCCCATGCGGTGATGCAGGACGCGATCGACGCCGGAGCCGTGCGCGAGGCGTTGCGGGGGGCGGGTCTCGCGGTCGAGAGCGAGCTGAAGGAGAGTGACCGCGAGCGGTTGATCAACGTGTTCGCCAAGTGCGAGCCCGACCGCTCCGGCGCCACCCGCGGCCGACGTCACACGATGTTCGAGGACTCCGACGTCAACTACACCCGCCACATCCGCGGCGCCGTCAACGCGGTCATCGCCTCGGTCACCGGCGACACCATGTGCTACGTCTCAGCCGGCGCCGAGCATCAGGGTCCCCCGAGCGGCGGCGTGGTCGCGGTGCTGGCGCGTGTGAGGTGACGCGTTCGCGGGTGGGCGCGCTTCGCGCGGCGCTCACCCGCGCTCGTGAACGACGCGTCCGCCCGATACCGTCATGGCCACCGGGACCTGGCGGATCTCCCGCGGGGGGACGCGGGCGAGGTCTTCGCCCAGGACCACGAGGTCGGCGAGCTTGCCGGGCTCGAGGCTGCCCTTGTCGCGCTCCTCGAACGACGCGAAGGCGCCGTTGATCGTGTGCATGCGGATCGCGGCGGTGAGATCCACGCGCTCGTCGGGGCCGCACACCTGGCCGTCACTGGTCGCGCGCGTCAGCGCCTGCTCGATGCCGAGGAGCGGAGCCTGGCGCGTGACCGGCGCGTCCGAGCTTCCCGCGACAGGTACGCCGCGGGCGAGCAGGCTCTTCGCCGGAAACATCGTGTCGGCTCGGGCCTGACCGTAGTTGGCGATGTAGCCGTCGCCGAACTCCCAGAAGAACGCGGGCTGCACGATCGGGACGATGCGCTGGCCGTGGACGCGGGCCTGGAGATCGGCGGGACAGATTCCACAGTGCTCGATGCGGTGGCGCAGGCCCTCGCGCGGCGACTCGCGCTGGGCGCGGGCCATCGCGTTCAGGGTCTGCTCGATGGCACGGTCTCCAACCGCGTGCACCGTGCATTGGAACCCGAGCCGGTGGGCGCGGCCGAGCAGCTCGTCCAGCTCTTCCTGCTCGAAGTAGAGGATGCCGCAGTCCTGGCAGTTCGAGGTGTAGGGCTCGCGGGTGGCGGCGGTGGGGCCGCTCGACGACCCGTCGGTCATCACCTTGAACGCGCCGAGCTTGAGCCGCTCGTTGCCGAGTCCGGTGCGCACGCCGCTCGACAGCAGGCCGAGCAGCGGGTGTTTGAAACTGTTGACGGTCGTGAAGGCGTAGATGCGGAGATCGATCTCGCCTGACGTCATCAATTCCTGACACGGTCCGAACGCGGGACCGACGAGCCCGCCGGCGTCGTGGACGCTCGTGCAGCCCGCGGCCAGACACGCGCGTGAGCTTCGCACGAGCGCGTCCCGGAAGTCCTGCCACGAGGGCATGGCCGCGGTCTGCAGCGGCATCTGGGCGGTCTCGTAAGCGACGCCGAGGTTCCGGCCGTCGGCGCGGTCGTAGCGTCCTCCTGATGGATCCGGCGTCTCGTCGGTGATTCCGGCCGCGGCCATGGCGCGCGAGTTCACCGAGGCGATGTGGCCGCACGTGCGGATGAAGATGACGGGATGGTCCGGCGCCACCGCGTCCCAGTCGAGACGGTTGGGATGCCGGCGCTCGGCCAGCCGCGACTGATCGTAGCCGCGCCCGCGAATCCACGTCCCCGCCGGCTGCGCCGTCGCGCGGTCGCGCACCGCGCGCTGGAGCGCGGCGATCGATTGCATGCCCGGCGCCTTGCAGTCGATGGCGATCTCCGCCATGCCCAGGCCGGCCAGGTGCGCATGGGCGTCGATGAACCCCGGCAGCAGCGAGCGGCCCTTCAGCTCCACCACGCGCGTGGCCGGTCCCGCGAGCGCGCGCACGTCGTCGTCGCTGCCCGTGGCCATGACGCATCCGCCGCCGACGGCGATCGCGGGCACGACGTCGTTCGTCGGGTTGACGGTGTGGACTCGGCCGCCCGTGAAGATCAGATCGGCGTGGTCGCTCATGGCGCACATCATAACGGAGAGCTTGACGCGACCGTCACGGCTCTCCAAGATGGCCCGCGCATGCTCTTCGAGGACCGGTTCACCGTGCGGGCTCCCGTGGAAAAAGTCTGGGCCTTCCTGCGCGATCCCCAGCAGGTCGCGCCGTGCATCCCCGGCACCGAGTCCATCGACGTGATCGACGATCGTCACTACCACGTGGTGGCCGGCGCCCGGGTGTCGTTCCTCAGCGTGTCGTTCGCGATGAAGGTCACCGTCACCGAGATCGAGGAGCCACTCCGCCTCGTCTCCGTCGCCGAAGGCATGGACCCGCGCATCAAGGAGCGGGTGAAGCTCCGCTCGACGCTCACGCTCGAGCCGAAGGGCGGAGACGCGACCGATGTGAGCTACTCGATCGATCTCAACGTCTTCGGCAAGCTCGCCTCCCTCGGCTTCGCGGTGATCAAGGGCAAGGCCGGTCAGATGGCCGCCGACTTCGCCACCTGCATCCGCGTCAAGCTGGAGGCCGCGGCGTGAGGACGCGTATCGGTTTCGCCACCGGGTACGATCCGACGCAGACCGTGAGCGACTTCGCCGAAGCGGTCAGCGAGGTCGACCGGCGGGGCTGGGAGATCGCGTTCTTCTCGGAGACGATCGGACTCCTGCGCGACTCGGTGACCGCGGTCGCCGCGTTCGCCGCCGCCAGCACCCGCGTCACGCTCGGCTGCACCCAGGTCGTGCGCCTGCGCAGCCCCGTGCTGATGGCGCAGACCATCGCCTCGCTCGACGAGCTGTCGGGCGGACGCGTGGTCGTCTGCCCCGGCGCCTGCACGCGGGGCCACGCGGAGAAGCACGGGCTCGATGCGTTCGATCCGCCGGCCGCCCTGCGCGAGTGGATCGAGGTCATCCGGCTTCTGCTGGCCGGCGAGCGTGTGAGCTACGAGGGCAAGCTCGTGAAGCTCGACTCGGTCGCGCTGGGCTGGACGCCGGCGCGTCCGCGCGTGCCGCTGTGGGTCGCGGCCACCAGCGCCACCGGTCTCACGCTGGCCGGCACGATCGCCGACGGCGTCCTGCTCAACACCGTGGCGTCGCCGGAGTACTCCGCCAACGCGATCCGGATCGTCCGTCGCGCCGTCGAAGCGGCCGGTCGCGACTGGGCGAGCTTCGAGGTCGCCCAGCTCATCAACACGTCGGTCGACGAGGACCCCGCCCGCGCCGTCGACGCCGTCCGCTGGGAAGTCGCGACCAAGTTCCTCCCCGGTAAGTTCACGACGCAGGCCGGCCCGCGCGTTCGGGTGGGCGAGCCGTACATCGACCCCGCGCTCGTTCCCGAGCTGGAGCGGGCCCACGACCGCGGAGGCCCCGACGCGCTCGCCCGTGCGCTTCCCGCGTCGATGGTGCAGGGACTCACCGCCGCCGGTACGCCCGACGACGTCCTCGCACGGATCCAGCGTTACCGAGACGCCGGAGTGAAGCTTCCGATCGTCCGCCCCGCCGCCGCGCAGCAGGTCAGACGGATCATCGACCTCTTCTCATGACCGATACCGGACAGGATTCCCGGCGCGTCGACGCGGCGCGGGCGCGGTTCGCGCGCGTCGCCTTCGCGGACACCCTCGGCGTCGCGATCGAGGAGCTGGCGTACGACCGTGCCCTCCTGCGCCTGCCGTTTCGCCCGGACAACCTGAACGCACGCGGTGTCCTCCAGGGCGGGGCGAGCGCCTCGCTGGTGACGCTGGCCGGGACGCTGGCCGCCTGGACGGGTATCGATTTCGACGCTGAAATCAATCTGAGCTGTGTCGATGTCTCGCTACAGTATCTGTCCGCGTCCAAGGAAGAAGACGTGACAGCCGAGGCGCGGACGCTCCGCCGCGGAGGCGCGCTGATCTTTCTCGACGTGACCGTGCGCTCGGCGAGGGGAACGCCGCTCGTCCACGGCGCGCTGACCTATCAGGCGTCCGACTACGCCGCCGGCCACGCGCCGCGGCTCCGGGCCGAGCACGTCCTCCTTCCTGCCCCCGCGCCGCTGATCGCGCCGGCGGAGCGGCGTCTGTTTCACGGCTACGTCGAGAAGCTCGGGATCACCCCGGAGCATCAGAGCCCGGGGCGCGCGCGCCTCTCCATGCCGTGCACGCCGCTACACGTCGACGAACGTGGACATGTCCACGCGGGTGCCCTGGCCTCGATCGTGGACATCGCCGCCGTCTCGGCCACGTGGTCGCTGGTGCCGCGCCGGCCCGGGATCCGCGGCTCGACCATCGGCATGCAGGTCACCTTTCCCAGTCCGGCCACGACCGCCGTGGTGGCCGACGCTCACGTGCAGCAGCGATCGGAAGAACTGCTCTTCAGCACCGTCCACGTCACGTCGGCCGATTCGGGACAGCTCGTGGCGATGGGCCAGGTCAGCTACCGCCTGCTCGAACCGTGGGAGGAGGAGCCTAGCGTCACCGGCCCGCAGCCACCTCGAGTGTTCGGAACCTCATAGAATCGCGCCTCCGCGGGCGTGCCCTTGCGATCGACTCATGCCGTCGAGCTGGGCCCGGGCCGGTGGAGATGGCCACCTCGGTCGAGCGAAAAACGCGAATCAGCGGTAGGCGACGACCGGCGGGGCGGGAGGGGAGGGACGCTGGCCTCGGCCTGTGTGGCGTCCCGTCCTGACGCCAAGCACGGAGACCACGATGTGACCGACAACCGCGGCCCAGACACCGGCGAGGATCGCGTAGAGGGCAAAGCTCACGAGGACCATGTCGACCCTACCCCCATCGATACCCCAGATCTCTCACGAGCTCCCAGTACCGAATGCACGAATAGAAGACTACGCCTCCGAGACCAAGAGAGGCAAGCCACTGCCATGGCTCGTAGCCGTCGAGGTCACGGACGAGGAACCCCGCGGTGAACCAAAGGACTGCCATCACGAAGAGGGCGAGGATCGACACGATCACCAGGTCGCCGGGGAGCCGGTTTCCGTGAACCGCGCTCAGCGTTTGCGCCAGAAGAATGGAAAACCCCGACAGCGCGAGGTCGGCGCCGATCAGCTCGACGCCACGTCCGAGCACGAAGTGTTTGAAGCCGGCATTCACGACCAGGATCGCGAAGGGTACCGCGAACGTCAGCAGCACGTCCATCCACAGCAACGTGAAGGGAGCGGATAACATGCGCCGACACTACACACCCCCACGGATGGCTGTCAAGGATCATAGAACCTATCAGTGTATCTATCCTGATACGTCGAAAATCCGACCGCGGCCCGCGACGACGATAGCGGACTTGCTCACGCGGGCGACGTCCATTACGCTTCGGGCCGCCGACTTACGGCAAGGAGCGAGTGATGACCTGGCTGATCGCGGTGATCGTGGCTCTCGGAGCGCTGCAAGCGGGCGCGGCGGAAGCGCAAGACTTCTACAACGGCAAGACCGTCCGGATCGTGGTCGGGTTCACGGCGGGCGGCGGGTTCGACGCCTATTCCCGCGCGATCGCCCGCCACATGGTCAGACACATCCCCGGGCATCCGACCATCATCGTCGAGAACATGCCGGGGGCGGGGAGCCTGATCTCCGCGAACTACCTCTACAAGATCGCCAAGCCCGACGGGCTCACGATCGGCCACTTCATCGGCGGGCTGTTCCTCAGCCAGGTGATCGGCCAGAAGGGCGTGGAGTTCGACGCGCGCAAGTTCGAGTTCATCGGCGCGCCGACCTACGAGCATCCCGTGTGCGCGCTCACCAAGGCGAGTGGGATCACCAGCCTCGACAAATGGTTCGCGGCGCCGGCGCCCGTGAAGATCGGCGGGGTCGCGCCGGGATCGTCGAATCCCGACAACATCGTGAGGGCGATCAAGGCGGCCATCGGCCTGCCCATTCAGCTCGTGACCGGCTACAAGGGCACGGCGGAGATCCGGCTGGCCTCCGAGGGCGGCGAGCTGGCGGGCTCGTGCTGGGGCTGGGGCTCGGTGCGCGCGACGTGGCGCAAGGGCATCGAGTCGGGCGAGGTGCAGATCGTG
>DATHGT010000128.1:0-8797 GCA_035317605.1 Candidatus Acidiferrum sp.
CGTGGGACAGCTCGCGGCGGGCCTGGCCATTCGAGCGATCGATGGTCACGCGGACGTCCTGGCCGAAGCCGTCAACGAGCGGCTGAAGCTGGCGGGCCGACCGCGTGGTGAGGAAGTACCAGCGCGGGCTCCGCTCGCTCACGCGGCTGCCCGCGTAGCGGCGCATCACCGACGGCGTGTCGCGAAGCGGATCGAACGACAGCGTCACCAGTTGGACCTGATCTCGTAGGGCCGGTGTCGCCACCGTTTGGCGCACGGTCTCGAACACCCGGTATGCGAGGGGACAACCCTCGGGGTCGGTGCACGTCGTGTAGATGAAGCCGAGCAGCGTGATCTTGCCGGCCGTGAACTCGGACAGTCTGTGGCCCCGGCCGTCGAGGCCGAGCACCTCGCCGTCCGGCGCTCGCATGATCCGGTGCAGCGTGTAGGTGCCGGGCCGGGGAGGCTCGAAATCGAGCCCCGGATGCGGCGCGGCGTCGTGCGCGACGACCGCGGTCGCCGCGGTGAGCGACACCGCCAGCGCCGCAATCGCCGCCCGACGCCGAGTTCCGATCATTGAAGGGCTATCACCGGCCCGTGCGGAAGGCCTTGGAGCCGAGCTTCATGTGATGCGCGCGTCCGAGGTTCTCCTTCGCGAAGTCCACCTCGAAGGCCGGCTTCAGCTCCTTGCCGTTCCAGGTGAAGCCGCGCAGGAACTGCTCGTTGTCGGCGCCGCCCTTGTCCCAGTTGGCGAGCAGCGACGAGGTGATGTAGACGCGCTTGCCGTCCCAGCTCTGCGAGATCATGTTGACCTGCTTGCCGGTGACCTTCGTGTACGTCTCCTTGGGCGCCTCCGGCTTGCTGAGATCGAAGTAGCGGGTGGTGCCGTCCATGAACGTGTTCACCCACAGCCCCTTACCGTCGCGGGTGATGCTGATGTCCACCGGCAGCGGGATCTTGGCGGGATCACCGATGGTGCCGACTTCCTTGGCCTGCCAATCACCCTTCGCGTCAGGCTTGACGAGCCAGAGCTTTGACGTGAGCGCGGCCGCGGTGATCGCCCAGTTGTCGCCGGACTTGAGCGACCAGCGGATCTCCAGCGGCGCGCCGGGCACCGCGAAGACCTTTTTGGGCGTCATGGCCTTGAGGTCCCACAGCACCATCGTGTTGCCGAAGTGCTTCATGGCCTCGGGGTCCTTGACCAGGTCGCCGAGCGGCCGCATGTAGTTGGTGTAGCCGGTGAAGCTCGAGGTGAGCAGCACGTTCTTCCGTGGATTCACCGCGAGGTCGTACCCGTACCCGTCGCCGCCGCCGTCGGTGGGCATGGCGTGGGACGCGATGAACTCGCCCTTGTTGTTGTAGAGGGCCATGCCGGTGACGCCGCCCTTGTCCTTGGTGTTCGAGAGCGCCTGCACGAGCATGCGGCCGGGCAGCGCGTAGTAGGTGTGGGGGCCGAGGTAGCCGGTCTTGTCGGCCATGTCGCCGATCGTGTTCACGAGCTTGGGCTTGGCCGGATCGGCCCCGATGTCGAACACGTGGATCTTGCTCTCGGCGAGTCCGCCCGCCCAGAGATAACGCCGGTCGTCGGTGAAGCCCATGTGATGGGCCTCGCCGCGCCCGCCCACCGACACGGACCCGATCACCTTGCCGTAGCTCTTCGACTTCGGGTGCACGTCGACGGTCACCAGCTTGTCGAAGCCGTCGCCCACGCCCTCGACGCCGAGCGCCCAGACGTAGACGTAATCTTCCTGGCCCTTGATGAGCTTGGACACGTACGGCGAGTTGCACGTCTCGTCCGCCCGCACGGTGTCGACGCTGCCAAGGCACGCCACGAAGATGCTCGCGATCGACAAGACGGCGTTCCGCCAGACGCGTTGAATGGTCATCGGGTGGTTCCTCCTGGGACGAGATATTACTCCGATGTCCCACCAACCCTCGGGCGCCACCGCTCGCCGTCGTGAAGGTGCGTGGTTGGTAGGGATTACACCAAGGCCGGTCGAGCAGCATCGCGGAGCCGGGGCGGCTCGTGACAAGCTGACGCTGAGAGAGGAATTTTGGGAGGTCGTTGAAGTTCGCCCTACCGGGCGAAAGCAGTGGCGCGGCATGAAAGTGCGCGTGTTGCCTCGCTGAGCGCGCTCGTCAGCTCTGGCATTCTGCCTGCACTCCTTCCCCGGAACTTCGACTCGTTCACTTCATCGGGGGCAGCACATGCTTGGTCGCATCGTGGGTGCGGTACGGTTCAAGGAGGCTCTCAGCTTTCACACGTCGATGCACATCGGGGGTCCGGCGGAGTTCTTCATCGAGCCGCAGGATCTCGACGACGTCCGCCATGCACTGGCCTTCGCCGACCAGGAGGGCTTGCCGGTGACCGTGATCGGCGGCGGCACCAACCTGGTGGTGGCGGATCGTGGCGTCCGGGGCGTCGTGCTGAAGCTTCAGGGGATGTTTGCCCGCACTCGATTCGAGGGTGTCGAAGCCATGGTCGGCGCGGGGGTGGGTCTGGGGGCGTTCATTCGTGAAGCCGCGGCCCGCGGGCTCGGCGGCCTCGAATGCTTCGCGGGAATCCCGGGCACGCTCGGCGGCGCGCTGGCCATGAACGTCACGGTGGGGGAGAGCGCGCTGATCGATCGCTGCGCGCGGATCTACTTCCTTCACCCCGATGGAACCCTCGGGGAAATCCGCACGGCGGTGGGACTCCAGACCGCCGACTACGCGCTTCCAACCGGATGCATCGTCCTCGGGTGCCGCATCCCACTCTCCCGCCGCCCTTCGGCCCACATCCACAAGGAGATCCACCGGCGCGTCAAGCTCAAGAAGGCCGCCGAGCCGCTGGCGCTGGCTTCGCTCGGCTACGTGTGGAGGAATCCCAACGGCGGCGAGTCCGCGGCCGAGCTCATCGCCGGGGTGGGACTTCGCGGCAAGCGCGTCAAGACGGTCGAAATCTCGTCGAAGTGCGCCAACTTCATCGTGAATCGAGGCGGCGCCACGGCGTCAGACGTCCTTGCCCTCATGGAGATGACCTACGAACGCGTGGCGGAGCGCGCGGGCGTCACGCTCGAGACCGAGATTCGCACCTCCGGTCTGGACGCGATCTCGTTTCAGCCCCGACCCCTCGGCCTCGTCCCCGCCTAGTTCTCGCGCCAGCGGGCGCGCGCTCGGTCGCTTGACATATTCTTCGCGCCCTCGTAGTGAAGAGGGCGCCGGCCATGTCATTCCTCGAGTCCCGCACCCGCGACGCCCGTGATGGCATCGGCAAGCCGACGTTGCGTCGCGAGGACCCGCGTCTCATCACCGGCGCGGGACGCTACAGCGACGACGTCAACCTGCCGGGCCAGGCGCACGCGTGCATGGTGCGCTCGCCTCACGCGCACGCGCGCATCCTGAGCATCGACGCGACCGGCGCGCTCGAGCTGCCCGGAGTCATCGCGGTGCTCACCGGCCGAGACGCGCTCGCCGACGGGCTCCTGCCGATTCCCCACCGTCCCGTCCCCACCAACCCGCACGAGGTCCCGCTCAAGAGCCGGGACGGCTCGGCGTTCTTCATCGCGCCGCATCCTCCGCTCCCGGCGGATCGCGCCCGGTTCGTCGGCGAGGCCGTGGCGATGGTGATCGCCGAGACTCCGGAGCTCGCGCGCGACGCCGCCGACCGGGTGGTGGTCGACTACGAGCCGTTGCCCGCGGTGACCACCAGCGTGGAGGCGGTCGCATCGGGCGCGCCGATCGTCTGGGACGAGGCCGGATCCAATCTCTGCGTCGACTCCGAGACCGGCGACGCCGCCGCGGTCGAGGCCGCGTTCGCGCGCGCCGCCCACGTGGTTCGGCTCCAGACGCGCATCAATCGGGTGACCGGCGTGCCCATGGAGCCGCGGGCGGCGGTGGCCGTGTACGACGAGGCGAGCGCACGCTACACGCTCTACGCCGGCTCGGGCGGCTCGCAGCGCCAGCGCGGCGACGTGGCCGCCGTCCTCGGCGTGGCCGAGAGCGCGGTCCGCGTGGTCGCCCACGACGTCGGCGGCAACTACGGCACGCGCAACAGTTGCTATCCGGAATTCGCGCTGGTGGCCTGGGCGGCGCGGCGTCTCGGGCGCCCCGTGAAGTGGACGTGCGATCGCCGCGAGGCGCTGCTCACGGACTACCAGAGCCGTGATCTGAACTCTTCTGTCGAGCTCGCGCTCGGCGCCGACGGCCGCTTCCTGGCCCTGCGCGGCGTCAACACCAGCAACGTCGGCGCCCACGCGATCTCGTTCACGCCGCTGGGCAAAGGGATCGGGGTCTCGTCGAGCGTCTACGACGTCCCCGTCTCGTTCATGCGCGGCCGCGCGGTGCTGAGTCATACGGTACCGACGTCGCCGTATCGGAGCGCGGGCCGGCCCGAGGTCATCTTCGCGATCGAGCGCTTGATCGACCTCGCCGCGCGACGCCACGGGTTCGACCGGGTGGCGCTGCGCCGGCTCAACCTGGCCCCGGCGGCCGCGATGCCTTATCGCAATCCGTTGGGACTCGTGTACGACAGCGGCGATTACGCGGCGGCGCAAGACCGCGCGGTGACTCTCGCCGACTGGGCCGGCTTCGAGGCGCGTCGGGCCGAGGCGCGACGCCGCGGCCGATATCGCGGCATCGGGATCGCCAACTACATCGAGCTGAACACCGGAGTCCCGAGGGAGCGCGCGGAGATCACGGTGCGGCCTGCTGAGGGTGCGGATGCGTCGGGGCCGCGCGCGGACGCGGCCGGGGCGCGCGCTGACGCGGCCGGACGCATCGACGTGGTGATCGGCACGCTCTCGGCCGGGCAGGGCCACGAGACCAGCTTCGCGCAGCTCGTCGCCGAGTGGTTCGACGTCGGCGTGGAGCGCGTGCGGATCATCGCCGGCGACACCGACGTCGCGCGGGTGGGCGGCGGAACGCATTCCGGCCGGTCGATGCGTCTCGGCGCCGTGGTGATGGCCAAGGCCGGAGACCGGATCGTGGACAGGGGTCGGCGCCTGGCCGCGTGGCTGCTGGAGGCGGCGGAAGACGACGTGGAGTTCGCGCGCGGGCGCTTCGTGGTGAAGGGCACCGACCGCGGCGTGGGATTGTTCGAGGCCGCCTTCGCCGCGCTGCGCCCGGACGCGCCTGAAGCGTTGCGAGGCCCGCTGGCCGGCGCCAGCGAGGAGACCATGAGCGTGCCGTCGTACCCATACGGGTGCGCGGTGTGCGAGGTCGAGGTCGACCTGGAGACCGGCGCGGTCGAGATCGTGCGCTACACGACCGTGGACGACGTGGGCCGCGCGGTGAACCCATTGATCCTCCACGGCCAGACCCATGGCGGCATCGCGGCCGGGGTCGGGCAGGCGCTGTGGGAGCTGTGCCGCTACGACGAAGCGGGCCAGATGACGTCGTCGACGTTCATGGACTACGCGCTGCCCCGCGCCGATCACTTCCCATTTTTCGCCACCGAGATCAGCGAGGTCCCGTCGACGACCAACCCGCTCGGCCTGCGGGGCGGGGGAGAAGGCGGGACGACGCCCGCGCTCGGAGCCGTCGTCAACGCGATCGTGGACGCGCTCGCCGAGTTGGGCGTCGAGCACATCGAGATGCCGGCGACCCCCGAGCGTATCTGGAACGCGATTCAGGCGGCATCGGAGGGGGTCACAGCGTTGGGCGGCGCGCCGGCGCGGGCCAAACCGATGGGGGGGTATGGGGGGAGCCGTCAGGGGCCCCCCATCTCGAATGACTGATTCCATCGACGTCCACACCCACATCTTGCCGCCGGGCTGGGAAGACTACGCGGCGCGCTTCGGCGGCGACCGCTGGCCGCGCCTGGTCGGCGATCCGGCCTCCGCGCGCTGCCAGCTCTATGTCGGCGCCGCGTTCAACCGAAATCTCGGCCCCGAATCGTTCGATCCCGCGCGACGGATCGCGGACATGGACGCGCGCGGCATCGGCCGCCAGCTGCTGTCGCCCGCGCCGCCGCTGTTCTGCTACTGGGCGCCCGGTCCCGCCGCGGCCGAGTGGTGCCGCATGGTCAACGACACGATCGCGGCGGCGGTGAGTCGCCACCCCGACCGATTTCTCGGCGCTGGTGGCTTGCCGCTCCAGGCGCCGGACCTCGCGGTGAAGGAGCTGGAGCGCGTGGCGTCGACGTTTCGCTTCCCGGCCGTCGAGATCGGGGCGAGCGTGCAGAGCCGCGACCTCGACGATCCCGCGCTGGATCCCCTGTGGGACGCGGTGACCGCTCTCGGCGTCTCCGTTTTCGTTCATCCTCAGGCACCGGTGCTCGCGCAGGAGCGCGTGCAGCGCCAGAACCTCACGCAGGTCATCGGCTTTCCGCTGGAGACCGCGCTCTGCATGGTCAGGCTGATCTTCGGCGGCGTGTTCGAGCGCTGGCCGAAGATCCGCTGGTGCTTCTCCCACGGCGGCGGCGCCTTCGCGTCGATCGTGGCCCGCCTGGACCACGGCTGGGACGTGATGGACGAAGCCCACGCCGCCATCCCCCGCAAGCCGAGCGAGTACGCGCGCCGCGTGTGGGTCGACACGATCACCCACTCGGCGCGCACGCTCGCGCTCGTACTGGACACGTTCGGCAGCGACCGCGTGGTGCTCGGCAGCGACTATCCGTTCCGCCTCGGCACCGAAGACCCGATTGCCGCCCTGGAGCCCGCCCACCTCGACGCTCAGACGCGTCGCCGCTTACTCCACGACAACGCCGTCGCATTCCTCGGTCTCTGATCCAGTGTTTACCAAGGAAGGCATCATCATGCTGTGGTTCACGGTGGGCACCATCGTACTCGGGCTCGTCATCGGGATCGTCGGCCCCCGACTCTTCGGGCTGCTTCGCTGAACCGAGAAGCGATCGAACTCTTCTGAGAAGCGGGAGTCACCGCACCAGCAAGGCGAGGGCGCGCTCTTTCATTTCCGGCGGGATCGGCGAGGGGCGACGCGCGTCGAGGTCGAGGTTGACACCGGCTTGCTCGAGCGTGCAGGCCAGATCGCCCGTTCTCACGTTGGTCAGCCGGTGCAGGATGCGGATCGAGGAGTTGCCGACGTGGAGCAGGCCGCTGCGGACGCGGACGAGGTCGCCCGCGCGGAGCGCGCCGAGGAAGCGCAGCCGGAAGTCGAACGTCGAGAACCCGCGATGCTCGCGCCGACAGTACTCCGGGGTGAGGCCAAAGGCGCCGAGCACCTGAGAGTTTGAAGCCGTGAAGCGGTGGATGTAGGCGGCGAAACCGGCCTCGCCTGACGTGTTGACTTCCATCGGCTTGATCGCGTCGGCGGCGCTGTCGATGAAGCCCTTGTCGCTCTCGGGGGGCGCCGCCGCCGCGCCCTCCGGCGCCGCTTCCGGTTGGACGCGCCGGCTGAGCGCGGCCTGGCGCTGCGCTGGCGTCAACGGTCGGCGCTTCCGGCTCGCCGCCTCGACCAGCACGATCGTCTGGTCGACGCTCGTGCACAGGGCTCCGTCGCCGGAATCGACGACTTCGTGGGCGACCTGGATCGCGTCGTCATCCGCGGCCGTGACGCCACTGCGGATGTGCAGGATGTCTCCGACGCGCAGCTCGCGCTTGTAGCGGACGTTGCACTCGGTCGTGACCGCCGCCGCTCCCGCGCGCGCCAGCGCCTCCGGATCCAGCCCGATCGCATGGAGGACCGCCAGCGTCGCGTCCTCGAACCGTGCGAAGTAGAACGCCACCGTGAAATGGTCGACGGGGTCGACCTCCCAGCGATAAACCATGCCCCGATACGTTTCGAGCCAGCTCGTTGCGTCCATGAGGGCAGGATTCTACATGACCCCAGCTGGTAGGACATCGGCCGAGTCTTGCGGTACTGTTACGGCCATATGAAGTTCGGGATCGACTACTTTCCCGACGCTGCACCCGACCAGGTGTCCGGTCAGCGGTACTTCGAGGATGTGCTCGAGCTCGCGGAGATCGCCGACGGGCTCGGGTACGACAGCGTCAAGATCGTCGAGCACTACTTCACGTCGTACGGCGGCTACAGCCCGGACCCGTGCGTGTTCCTGGCCGCGTGCAGCCAGCGCGCCCGCCGCATGCGCATGGTGACCGGCGCGGTGCTCCCCGTGTTCAACCATCCGCTCAAGCTGGCCGGTCAGCTCACCATGCTGGACGCGATCAGCGGCGGGCGCCTCGACGTCGGCGTGGCCCGCGCGTTCATGCCCTACGAGTTCGACGCGTTCGGCATCTCGATGGACGAGAGCCGGCCGCGGTTCGAGGAGGGCGTCGAGGCGCTGCGCCGTCTATGGACCGAGGAGAACGTCACCTTCGAGGGCAAGTTCCACAAGTTCAGCAACGTGACGTCGCTGCCTCGGCCGACCCAGACGCCGCACCCTCCGCTGTGGGTGGCCGCGGTGGTCAGCCCCGAATCGTTCGTGTGGACGGGCGAGCACGGCTACAACCTGATGGTCGTGCCCTATCTCGGCGAGCACCACGAGCTGGCCGAGAAGCTCCAGCTCTATCGTCAGGCCTATCGCGACCACGGACACGAGGCCCGGCGCGGCCCCGGCGAGGTGATGATGGTTCTGCACCTCTACGTCGCTCCCACGCGGCGCGAGGCGCGCGAGGAATGCCGGGCCTACATGGAGCAATATTTGAAGAACTTCCGCGCTCACGCCAAGGCGTGGACGGGACGCCAGTCCGGCCAGTACAAGCCGTACTCGGGGCTCGAGCAGATGCTCAACGACATCACCTACGAGCGCGTGCTCGACGAGACGCGCGCGATCATCGGTGACCCGGACGACGTGGCCCGCCAGCTCACGTACATCCGCGACACCTTCGGGGAGGTGTATCCGAGCTTCCAGATCAATTTCGGGATGATGGACAAGGCC
>DATHGT010000129.1:0-30583 GCA_035317605.1 Candidatus Acidiferrum sp.
GCGGCGTGGAAGACGAGGGCCATCAGCGCGGCGGGAATCGCGCCGGCGAGGATCGTCCCGACATCGTTCAGCGCGAGGCCGCGGACGATGAGGTCGCCGTAGCCGCCGCCGCCGATGAACGCGGCGAGCGTCGCCGTGCCCACCGTCACGACGGCCGCGGTCTTGATGCCGGCCATGATCGAAACCGACGCGAGCGGCAGCTCGATCTTGACGAGGCGTTGCCACGCGCTGAGGCCGAGGACGCCGGCGATTTCCAGGAGCTGGCGGTCGAGAGTGATCAGGCCGGTGTAGGCACCGCGGACGATGGGGAGCAGCGCGTAGAGCGAGAGCGCGACCAGCGCCGGTGTCTTGCCGATGCCGAAGAGCGGGATCATGAAGCAGAGCAGGGCCAGCGACGGAATGGTCTGCACTACTCCCACAGAGATCAGCTCGAGCTGGCCGAGCAAGCGGTAGCGCGCGGCGACGATGCCAAGCGGGATGCCCGCCAGGATCGCGACCGCGAGCGACACGCCGACCAGCCCGAGATGATCGAGGGTGAGGGCCAGCACCTCGCGCAGCAGGCGATGACGACCGTCTTCGCGCGCGACCGTGGTGCCGAGGAACTCGGCGGCGGTGCGCTCGATGCTCACGCCCTCGAGGTCGATGCGCGCGTTGAGGCGGGTCATCTCCGCGGTGTCGATCCGGCCCGCGAGGCGTCGCTCGATGGCGGCCCACGTGCGCGGGGCGCGCTCGACGAAGCTGCGACGCGCCAGCAGCACCGCCGCGTAGCTCGGAAAGAATTTCCGGTCGTCCTGGAGCAGGCGGAAGCGGCCTTGCGTGAGGCGTCCGTCCGTCGAGAACGCGTCGATCACGTCGACCTGGCCGCTGGCCAGGGCCGGATACGCGAGCGCGTGCTCGATCGCGCGCACGTCGGCGAGCACCAATCCGCCATAGTGCCGCCGCAGCCCCGGCCACCCGTCGTCGCGCTCCAGAAACCCCGAAGTGAAGGCCGCCCGCAGCGAACGCGCCGGGGGGGTGGGCCCCAGGGAACGCGCCGGGGGGGTGGGCCCCAGGGAACGCGTCGGGGGGGTTTGGGGGGAGCCGGAGGGGCCCCCCAACATTGAGTGTCGCCCGAGGTCACTGATCGTTCGCAGGCCGAGCCGCTCTCCCACGTCTTCGCGCACCGCCAGCGCGTACGTGTTCTCGAACCCGAGCGGCGCGCTCACCACCAGGCCCCGGCGCGCGAGCGCGGCGCGGATCGCCTCCAGCGTGTCGAGGGCGGGATCGTTGAGGATCGCGCGGCTGATCGTGCCTGTGTATTCCGGGTAGACGTCGATCTCGCCGGTCTCGAGCGCGCGGTAGATCATGCCGGTCCCGCCCAGGCCGAAGCGACGATCGGCCTTCGCCTCACCCGCTTGCTCGACCAGGCGCGCGATGATCTCCGCGATCAGGTAGCTCTCGGTGAACGACTTCGACCCCACGCGCGCGGGCTGGGCCTCCGCGCAGGCGCACGCCACGATCACCCCGACGGCGGCGGTCAGCGCTCGGGTCACCGCCACACGAGCACCGCGATGTCCGAAGGCAGATGCCAACGCGCGGATCATCGGCGAAGGTACGCCGCGATCTCGGGAGGCGGCGCCTGGGCGACGAGGAACTCGGTCACGAACGGATCGGCGGGATTCCGCGCGAGGTCCTCGAAGCGGCCCTGCTGGACGATGCGCCCGCGCGTCATCAACCCGATCGTGGTCCCGAACAGCGCGGCTTCGGCGACGTCGTGGGTGACCATCACCACGGTCTTGCCGAGCCGCGAGAAGATCTCACGGAGCTCCCGCTGGAGATCGGCGCGCACGACCGGATCGAGCGCGCCGAGCGGCTCGTCGAGGAGCAGGACGGGCGGGTCGAGCATCAGCGCGCGCATGAGGCTCACACGCTGGCGCTGGCCGCCGCTCAGCTCACCGGGGTGACGCGCGAGGATCGCCGCGTCGAAGCCGACCATCGAGGCCAGCTCGGCCAGCCGCAGCCGGATGCGCTCGGACGGCCAGCGACGGGCTTCAGCGGGAAGCGTGACGTTACGGCCAGCTGTCAAATGCGGAAAGAGCCCGCCGGTCTGCACCACGTAGCCGATTTGATCCACCACGCGCGTCCGCGTCGCGGTCGTCACCACCACGCCGTCGACGGCGACCGTGCCGGCGTCGGGCAAGATCACGCCAAGCACGAGCCTCAGGATCGTCGACTTGCCGCAGCCGCTCGACCCGAGCAGCACATGCGTGGTCCCGCGCGGCACCGTGAGCGACACATCCTCGACGGCCGCGGCGGCCCCGAACCGTTTGGTGACCCCGGTGAGCTCGATCACGCCCGCAGCCTACATGGGGTTGGCTGACCACGCTTGACTGTTCAGCGCGCGCCCTTCAGAGTGGCGCGCGGAGGGACGTCATGATGATCAGGCTGCTCCTCGCCGTCGTCCTGCTGAACGCGGTCACGGTCTCGCCCGCCCTCGCCCAGGCCCCGGAGACGCCGCGCATGGGTGGCGTCTTGAAGGCGGCCATGATCGGCGAGCCGCCCTCGCTCGATCTGCACTGGACGACCGCGGTCATCACCCAGCAGATCTCGTGGCACGTCTTCGAGACGCTCTACACCTACGACCGGAACTTCGTCCCGATTCCCCTGCTCGCCGAGGGGCACACGGTGACCGACGGCGGGCGCCGCTACACGATCGCGCTGCGCAAGGGCGTGCGGTTCCACAACGGCAAGGAGATGACCTCGGCCGACGTGGTGCCCTCGCTCAACCGCTGGGGCAAGATCTCCACGCCCGGCAAGGCCCTGTGGAAGAACGTGGAGGCCGTCGAGGCGAAGGATCCGTACACGGTCGTGATCCACCTGAAGGAGCCGTCGGGCTCGCTGCTCTTCGGGCTCGGCCGGCCCAACGCGGGCGCCGCGATCTACCTCAAGGACGTCGTGGCCGCGGCCGGCGACGGTCAGATCAAGGACAACATCGGGACGGGGCCGTACCGGTTCGTCGAGCACAAGCCCGACCGCCACATCAAGCTCGCCCGCTTCAAGGACTACGCCGCGCGCACGGACGCGCCGGAAGGCTACGGTGGCAAGCGTACGGCCTACGCCGACGAGATCCTCTTCATTCCCGTGCCCGACGTCGCGGTGCGATTGGCCGGCGTGGAGACCGGCGAGTACCACTTCGCCCAGCAGATCAAGCCGGACCAGTACGAGCGGATCAAAGGGTTGGCCGCGGTCGAGGCGCGGATCGTCAAGCCCTACGGCTGGATCACGGCCGTCCCGAATCACAAGGAAGGGCTCATGGCCAACAAGAAGCTCCGCCAGGCGTTCCTGGCCGCGCTCGACATGGAGCCGATCATGGGCGCGGCGATGGGCAACAAGGACTTCTATCGCCTCGACGGGGCCGCGTTCTTTCCCGAGCAGGCGCACTGGCATTCGACCGCGGGACTCGCGGGGTTCAACCAGCACGACAAAGACAAGGCGCGGCGCCTGCTGAAGGAAGCCGGCTACGCGGGCCAGCCCGTCCGCTGGATCACCACCCGCGAATACGAGTGGATGTACAAGACCGCGCTGGTGTCCAAGCAGCAGCTCGAAGAAGTCGGGTTCAAGATCGACTTGCAAGTGCTCGACTGGGCCACCCTCGTGCAGCGGCGCAACAAGCCCGAGCTGTTCGACGTGTTCTCGACGGGCTTCACGTTCACGGCCGACCCCGCGCTGGCCACGGCCCTTCAGTGCGGCTGGCCGGGGAGCTGGTGCCACGAGGAGAAGGACAAGCTGTTACAGGATCTGGCCCGCGAGTCCGACGCCAGGAAGCGAAAGGCGCTGCTCGATCGGATCCAGACGATCTTCTACGACGACGTGGGGCGGATCAAGTTCGGCGATTACTTCCTGCTCGACGTGATCCGCAAGGAGCTGCGCGGCTTCCGCTCGACGCCGGAACTGTACTTCTGGAACGCCTGGCTCGCCAAGTAGCGTCGCCGCCGTGAAGGTCTACGTCGTCCGGCGAGTCCTGGCGGTCATCCCAGTGATGATCGTCGTCGCCACCGTGGCCTTCGTGCTGCTCCACCTCGCCCCCGGCGATCCCGCGAGCGTGATCGCGGGACCGTACGCGTCGGCGGAAGACATCGCCAAGCTGCGGCACCAGCTCGGGCTCGACGAGTCGCTGCCCGTCCAGCTCGTCCGCTGGTATGGACGGCTCCTGCGCGGCGACCTCGGCGACTCGATCTTTCTCCGACGCCCGGTGACCGAGGCCATCGCCGACCGGCTGGAACCCACGCTGCTCTTGACCACGTGGGCCACGCTGGTTGCCGTGCTGCTCGGCGTCCCCGCCGGCATCGTGTCGGCGCGCCATCACAACCGCGCCGTCGACCAGTCGTTGATGGGACTGGCGCTCCTCGGTCTGTCCATCCCCAATTTCCTGCTCGGCCTGCTGATGATCCTGGTCTTCGGCGTGTGGCTGGGCTGGCTGCCCGTCGCCGGCTACGTGCCGCTCGATTCCGGACTCTGGCCGAATCTGAGATCGCTCGTGATGCCGAGCCTCGCGCTCGGTCTGGTCCAGTCCGCGCTGATCGCGCGCATCACCCGGTCGAGCATGCTCGACGTGCTCCGCGAGCAATTCGTGCTGACCGGGCGGGCCAAGGGGCTGAGCGAGCGCGTGGTCGTCTACAAGCACGCGCTGAAGAACGCGATCATCCCCACCCTCACCGTGATCGGCATCACCTTCGCGCTCCTCATCGGCGGGGCCGTCGTCATCGAAACCGTGTTCAACATCCCAGGGCTCGGTCGGCTCATCATCTCGGCCGTGCTGCGGCGCGATTACCCGGTCATCCAGGGCGTGGTGCTGCTGATCGCGCTGACCTACACGGCGGTGAACCTGCTCGTGGATCTCGCGTACCTCGCCGTCGATCCGCGCGTGCGCTACCAGTGAGCGTCGCGGCCACGGCGATCCGCGACGACGTGGCGGTGGCGGCGCCGGCCTCGCCGCGCCGGCTCTGGCTCCGGCTGCTGTTCCGGCGAAAGATCGCCCTCGTGGGCGCCGTCCTCGTCGTGCTCGACGTGCTGGTCGCGCTCCTCGCTCCCGCCCTCGCCCGCTGGGATCCGCAGCGCCTCGACGTCAAGGCGCGGCTGTCGCCGCCGGGCGAGGCACACTGGATGGGCACCGACGACGTGGGCCGCGACGTGTGGAGCCGCGTCATTCACGGCACCCGGCTCTCGATGGTCGTGGGCGGCACGGTGGTGCTGCTCTCGTTCGTGGCCGGCATCGCGTTCGGGCTGGTAGCCGGCTTCTATCGCGCGCTCGACAACGTGCTGATGCGGATCATGGACGGGCTGATGGCCTTTCCCGGCATCATCCTGGCCATCGCGCTGATGGCCTCGCTGGGGCCGAGCGTGGCCAACGTGATCGTGGCCCTCGGCATCGTCCAGATCCCGCGGGTCGCGCGCATCGTGCGCGGCTCGGTGCTGGTGATCCGCGAGACCCCGTACGTGGAGGCCGCGCTGGCCCTGGGCGTCGCCGACCTCGCGGTGCTCTGCAAGCACGTGCTGCCGAACTGTCTCTCGCCGGTGATCGTGCAGGGCACGTTCATCTTCGCCGCCGCCGTGCTCGGCGAGGCCGCGCTCTCGTTCCTCGGCGTCGGGGTGCCGCCCCAGGTGCCGTCGTGGGGCAACGTGCTCGCCGAGGGACGGCTCTATCTGCAGCAGGCCCCGTGGCTCACGCTGTTCCCCGGCGCGGCGATCATGACGTGTATCCTTGGCCTCAACCTCTTCGGTGACGGCCTCCGCGACATGCTGGATCCGAAGCTCCGCGGGGCCACCCTCAAAGGAGAATGAAGCGATGCGAGATCTCGCCAAGCGACTCGACGAGCTGTGCGACGCGCTGCCGTTCGACACGAGCTGGTACCTGAAAGACTTGGTCAGCGGCGAGCGGGCCGACCGGCGCGGGGACGTGCCGGTGCCGTCCGCGAGCACGCGCAAGATCTCGATCATGATGGCGGCCCTGGCCGCCGTGCACGCCGGCAAGCTCTCGCTGGATCAGAAGCTCACCGTCGAGGCCCGCTATCAGGACAACGACTCCGGGACGTTCCAGCACCTCACGCCGGGCTTCTGGCTCACCCTGCGCGACGCGATGGTCATGATGATCATCGTCAGCGACAACACGTGCACGGGCATGGTCGCCGACCAGGTCGGGGTCACCGAGATCCAGCGCTACTGCGAAGGCCTCGGGATGGTCGGCACCGTCCACCGCTACGGGATCCCGCCGCGCATGAGCGCCGATCACGCGCTGCAGGCCTCCACCACGACCACGCCCAACGATCAGGGGCTGCTGCTCGAGCTGATCCTGCGCTCCACCACCGACGCGGCGGTCGCCGCGCGTCTCGGCTGCACGCCCGAGCTGTGCCGGCTCGGCCTCGACATCCTGAGCTGGCAGAAGATGAAGACGCGCCTGCCCTCGCTGCTGCCCGTCGGCACCAAGGTGGCGCACAAGACCGGCACGGGCGCCCGCGGCATCATGGACGCGGGGATCATCTTCAAGGACGGCCGCCCGCTCTGCATCCTGACCGCGTACACGGACCACGTCCCCGCGGCGCTGCCCGACGGCACGCCGGGCTTCGCCGGCGCGTACCAGCTCATCGGGCGCATGGCCCGTCTCTGCTACGACCGGCTGGGCTAGGGGCGATGCCGAGGATCAACGAGCACTATCTCAGTCTCCAATCGAGCTATCTCTTCGCCGAGATCAAGCGGCGGACGCAGGCGTACCGCGAGGCCCATCCCGCGGCGCGGATCATCACGCTGGGCATCGGCGACGTCACCCTGCCGTTGCCGCCCGCCGTGGTGCAGGCGCTGGAGACGGCGGCGCGCGAGCAGGCGAAGGCGGAGACACTGAAAGGTTACGGGCCCTACGTCGGCTACGAGTGGCTGCGCGCCGACATCGCCACCCACGACTTCGGGACCCGCGGCGTGAAGATCGCCGCCGACGAGGTCTTCGTCAGCGACGGCGGCAAGAGCGACAGCGCCAACATCCAGGAGATCTTCGCCCCCGACTGCGTGGTCGCGCTGATGGATCCGGTCTACCCGGTATACGCCGACAGCAACGTGATGGCCGGCCGCTCCGGTCCCGCCGACGAGAGCGGACGCTACGCCGGCTTCGTCTATCTCCCCTGCACCGCCGAGAACGAGTTCCTGCCCGCGCTGCCGGACAGCCACGTCGATCTCATCTATCTCTGCTATCCCAACAACCCGACCGGCGCGGTGATGACCCGCGACGCGCTCCAGCGCTGGGTCGACTACGCGCGCGAGCACCAGGCGATCATCCTCTACGACGCGGCCTACGAGGCCTACATCCGCGATCCCGAGGTGCCGCACTCGATCTACGAGATCGACGGGGCGCGCGAGGTGGCCATCGAGTCGCGCAGCTACTCGAAGAGCGCGGGATTCACCGGCCTGCGCCTGGCCTACACGATCGTCCCGAAGGAAGCGCGAGGGCAGACCGCGGCTGGTAAATCCATGAGCCTCAACGAGCTGTGGCTGCGCCGGATGTCGACCAAGTCCAACGGGCCGCCCTACGTGATCCAGAAGGCGGCGGCGGCCGTGCATACCCCGGACGGGCAGAAGCAGGTGCGCGCGCTGATCGAGCACTACATGGAGAACGCGCGGATCATTCGCGAGGGCCTGGCGGGCGCCGGCTTCACGGTCTACGGCGGCGAGAACGCGCCGTACATCTGGCTGCGCACCCCGCCCGGCCTCTCGTCGTGGGACTTCTTCGACCGGCTGCTGGGCGAGGCCCACGTGGTCGGCATGCCCGGCTCGGGCTTCGGCCCGAGCGGCGAGGGCTACTTCCGGCTCACGTCGTTCGGATCGCGGACCGACACCGCGGAGGCCGTCGAGCGGATCAGAACCAAGCTTCGCCCGGTCTGATCACTTCAGCTTTCCCAGCGGGCCGAGGTCGAGGTTGAGGTCGGCCGGGGTCAGATCGAAGCGCGCGGCGAGGTCGCGGACGGTTTCTTCGAGGCGCATGAGGGCGACGCCGAGGGCCTCGGTCTGCTCCGGGTCGAGGGTGCCGGCTTCCATGCGACGGATCGCCTGCTTCTCGAAGAGCTGGCGCAGGAACTCGATCAGGGTCAGCACGAGCTTGGCCACCGAGCGCTGAACTTCCTCGGGGTTCGCGTTCCACCGCGCGGGCGACAGCTCGGCGGCCTTGCGCTCGAGCTCCTCGCGAAGGGACTCGATCTCCCGGACTTCGACCGATCTCGGTTTCATCACATTGATTTTAGATCATTGAAGGGCCGGGCTGGCCGGCGCGAACGCGTAGGGCGCCCACGGGCCGCTCACGCGCAGCCGGACGCCGACCACGAGGTCGAGGCTGGCTTCGACGGCGTCGCGGTACTCCGCGCTGCGCCCGCGCTCGATCAGGTGATAGACGCTGGCCCTCAACGGCGGGGTGGTGCGCCGCTCCACGCGCTCGGCCGTCACCAGCGCGTCGAGTCGCGGTCGCAGCGGCTCCAGCTCCGGCACGCGCTCCTTCCGGAGCCAGTGGCGCCGCCGCTCCGCGAGATAGCGCGCGCCGGGACCGAGGCCGGTCTCGTCCGCACTCTCGCCGCGCGCCTCGACCTCGACGGCGACGGCGACGGGCGCCTCGTCCTGGAAGACGTGAAGCGTCATCTGCTCGCGGCCGGTCACCAGATCGAGCGCTTCGCCGAGCCCCTCGGCGGCGTCGGTCAGCCATTCCGCGAGGGCCGTGGCCTCCTGGACGGTGCCGAACCGGGCCGGCAGGATCGCGTCGCTGATCCCGGCCAGACGGCGCACGACCTCGTCGTGTCCGCGAAGGGTGTCGGGCGTGGCGGCCGGCGCGTCCGCCATCTCGCCGACCACGGCCACCACGTCGGCCACCGCGACGAGCGAGAGCGGCTCACCGGCGAGCCCGGGCCCCAGTGGCGTGACGGGCCTGTGCTTCACGACCGCGTAGAGATACCGCCGACTCATGCCCGCCCCTTCAGGATCCGGTCGGCCGAGCACAGGATCACCCCGAGCCGCAGGTAGATGAGGTCGACGCCGGCGAGGCCCAGGATGATCTCGCCGTCGATGACCACGCCCTTGGTCAGCACGTTGTCGACGAGGTCGAGCAGCGAGGCGTCGGGCTCGTCGAGCAGGGCGCGGGTGTCGAGCGGCTTCGCGCTCATGAGGCGTCGGTCACGAAGCTGTAGGGCGGCCAGGGGCCGGAGAGGTTCAGGTCGTAGCCGTCCGGCGCCAGCGCGCGCGCCCGGCGGGCGATCTCCGCGCGGAAGGCGCGGGCGCGAGCGACGGGGACGAGGAACGCGGCTTCGAGGAGCAGGCGACCGGGGGTCCCGGCGTCCGGGCGCCGGCGGCGCGCGTCGTCGGCGCGCCCGGCGAGATCGTCGAAGAGGCGGTCGGCCTCGACCCGCGCCTCAGCGGCCAGGCGCTGGGCCGCGTCCTTCTCGGCTTTTTTCCTCAGCAGGAACGCGGTGCCCGACGCGGAGGCGCCGTCGCCTCCGGTCGTCGCGCGCGCGAGCGCGCGACGCTCGTCGAGGGTGACCCGCAGTCCCCACTCCTGCCGCCCGGCCACGCGGCGCAGGAGCGCGTCGAGCTTCCGGCGCAAGCGCGTGACGTGAGCGATCGCGCGCGCGTCGTCGGCGAACAGCGTGAACATCTTCATCGGCACCACGGTGGCTCCGCCGCGGACGACGTGCTCGACCATCGCCTCGTGGGCGAGCGCGCACCGCGACACCCAGTCGAGGTCGCGCAGCCCGCTCTCGATGCGCGCCGCGCTCCAGCGGACGAGCGGAGCGTCGGCGACGACGAGCCAGAGTCCGGCGGCCACGCGCACCACGCGGGGCCGTCCCATCCCCGGCAGTCCCGCCGGGGCCCGTACGAGTCGGGGCGCGCTCCGCCCGGCCGCCACGCCGTAGACGTAGGTCGCGGTGTCCGATGTGACGGGCACGCGGGACCTAGCCACGGGCCGCGCTCATCAGCTCCCAGCTTCGCTGCCACCGAGAAAGCGCGCGGACGCCGCGCGGCGGTGGCGCGAGCGCGGGCGTGCGGACGATGGTTGTGGGGTCTTTCAGGTCAACGAGGAGCGCCTTCACGGAGGCCTGCTCCGCGCGCGTCGCCTGACGACAGCGGGCGCAGAGCGGCTCGCCCGACGTGAGCGCGTTGACGATCACGCCGCCGACGGTCACGCCGAATCGGTTCAGCGCGCGCACCAGGCGCGCGGTCTCCAGGCGCGGCAGCGCCGCGGCGCGGGTGATCACGAGGGCGCGGCAGCGATCGGGGTCGCGCAGGAGCGCCCCGAGACGGCGGAGGTCACGGGCCAGCGCCACCAGGTCGGCGCCGAGGTCGCCGAGGCCGATGACCTTGCGGTACTTGAGCAGGATCTCCATGAACGCGTGGACCCATTCGAGCGCGGCTTCGGGCATCTCGAGCAGGCGCAGCGCGTGACCGGTGGGCGCGGTGTCGACCACGACGACATCGTACGCCGACCGGTCGAGCGCTTCGACGACCTCCAGCAACCCGAGCAGCTCGTCGATGCCGGGCGGGGCCAGGTCGATCAGGTCCTCCACCACGGTCCGGTCGAAGGCCGGGTCGAACGACGAGTCGCCGCGGAGGGCGTCGAACACCTCCCCCACCGCCGCGAGATAACGTGCTCGCTGGGACGCGAAGAGCGCGGGAGCGTCGATCTCGCGGGCGTGGAGTCCCGCGGGAGCGCCCGGCGGGTGGCGGGCGTCGTCGCCGAGCGAGACCCCGAGCACGTCGCCGAGCGAGTGGGCGGGGTCGACCGAGAGCACGAGCACCCGGCGTGGCGCGCGGCGCGCGGCCAGCGCGAGCGCCAGGGCCGTCGCGCACGTGGTCTTGCCCACTCCGCCCTTGCCGGTGAACAGGACGAGCTGGAGCGTGTCGGGAAGCCACGCTCCCAGCGCGGCGGCGCGGCGCGCCGGTGCGCGACGGCCCGAGCGCGCGCGGCCTCGCCGGCGGCGGGGCGTCGCGGTGGCGACGCCGTTCGACGAGAGCGCGCGGCCAAGACCCCGCAAGGCGCCGACGCCGCGCGGCTCGCGGGCGAGCGCGGGGAGCAGCCGCAACGCGTGGTCCGAGAACGCGTGGCGCGCGGCGCGAACGATCTCACGCTCGGCGCAGAGCCGCCCCTCGCAGGCGACGCACGGCCCGCCCGGCTCCGGCGTGAGCCGGTTGACGATCACGTCCCCCACGGACAGGCCGTTGGCACGGAGCGCGGCGATCGCGTCCTTCGTCTCCTCGAGCGCCAGCGCCTCGGGCAGAAGGATCCACGAGAACGCGCAGCGGTCGGGATCCCGGAGCAGCGCGTGGAGCCGGCGGCCGTCGCCCGCGATCTCGTCGACGAGCGCGTCGGCGGCGTCCGGACGATAGCGTCCGCCCAGGCTCTGGGCGAGGAACCGATACTTGGCCTGCATGTCGTCCAGCACCTCGGCCATGCGCGCGAGCGTGCGCGGCATGGCCAGCAGCCTCAGCGTGTGGCCGGTGGGCGCGGTGTCGACCACCACGTCCTCGTACGCGCGGGCCTCGCCGAGGCGGGTCAGCTCGAGGAGCCCGATCAGCTCGTCGACGCCGGGCAAGGCCAGGCGCAGCAGGCGCTCGATGTCGTCGTCGTCGAGATAGGTACCCCGCGACAGAATCCGCGCGAGCTGGCCGCGGTGCGCGCTCACGAAGCGGGCGAGGGCGGCATCGGCGTCCAGCTCGGCCGCGTGCAGCGAGCCGCGGCGGGTGGGCACGGGTCGGGCCGCGGGACCGAGACGGAGGCCGAGGAGATCGCCGAGCGAGTGGGCGGGATCGGTGGAGACGAGGAGAACCCGATGCCCGCGCTCGGCGCGGGCCACCGCGGCGGCGCCGGCGCACGTGGTCTTGCCGACTCCGCCCTTGCCGCCAAAGAACTGGTAGTGCTGTCGCCTACCCGCGGTCTCCGCCTTCTTCCTCGTCCTCGTCCCAGAGGCTGGCTTCGATGCCGGTGATCTTCACGTCGCCCAGCCCTTCGTCGGCGCGCTCGCGACTCTCGCGGATCTTCCGGATGGCATCGAGGAGCTCGCGCTCGGTCTCGGCGAACTCCGCCTCGGTGATCTCGCCGAGCTCGAGGCGCATCTGCGCGGCCAGCAGCTCCTCGCGCAGGTGCGTGTCGTCGTTGAGCTCGGCGTCCACGGCGGCGACCAACTTGCCCAGCACGAACTTGATGCCGCCGACCAGCAGGGTGTCGAGGATGATCATTCGGCGTCGCGGGCCCGCTCCAGCTTGAGCCGGATGTTGACGAAGTTGTAGGGCGGCCAGGGACCGGTGTAGCGGAAGGTCAGCCGGTCGTAGCGCGCGCCCAGCTCCTTGACCCGCGAGTCGAAGGGCGACTCCTGATCGCGGGAGACCAGGAAGGCCGCGTTCATGATCATCTTGTCGCCGATGGGCTTGTTCGTGCGCGAGGCCACCGACACGTCGCGCAGCTGGGCCAGGATCTCGTTGGCGTAGCGCTCCGAGCGCGACTGCAGCGCCGCCTCCAGCAGGCGGCCGTACTGCATGCGGGCGAAGTAGGTGGAGCCCTTCTGCGAGGAGATCTCGGTCTTGAGCCGGCGGACTTCCTCGTCTTCCTTCTCGACCTCGCGGATGGCCACGTCACGGTCCCACAGGAGCTTGAGCCCGAACTCGAGCTTGTCCTGCATCTTGTCGAGCACGTCGTGGAAGGCGTCGTAGGCCCCGCGCAGCAGCTCCACGATGTCGTTGCGGGTCTTGAACACGGTGCCGAACGACATGGGGATGACGGTGTGGGTGCGCATGACGTTTTCGTTCACGCGCTCGTGGGCCAGCACGTTCTCGCGGGTGGCGTCGGGCACCTCGATGGGCGTGTCGGAGACGACGGCCGCGATGTCCTTGTGGTGGACGGTGTGCACCTCGGCCGGCTCGGCGCCCAGCCCGACCGCGCCGAACTTCAGGGGCTCGGGCGCCTGGATCACGCAGTAGACGTACTGTCCGCGCGTGCTTGCCGAACGAGAGCCCGCGCGCACCTCCGCGGGCGAGGCCAGCGCGACGTCGACGTCGTCGCGCTCGACGTCCGGCAGCCGCCGCCCGCCGTCACGGGCTTCGCGCTGGGGGGCGGTCTTCGCGGGGGCCGCCTCGCGCGGGGCCGCCGTCTTGGCGGCGGGAGTCCTGGAACTCCGTCGTTCCTTCTGCTGGGCCCGCTTGGTTCCCGCCATACGCGTCTATCTCCTCTTCGAATGATCGCTTTGAGCGGTGTGTCCGAGCATGCGCTGGATCTCCCGCAAGAGGTCCTCGGGAAGGCAGGGCTTGGTCAGGAAGCCGTCGCAGCCGGCCTCGGCCGCCTGCTCCGGTGCGCCGGCGAGGGCGTGGCCCGTGACCGCGATGACCGGAATGTTCTTGGTCCGGGCGTCCGCCTTCAGCGCGCGCGTCGCCTGCCAGCCGTCGATTCCGGGCAGGGACAGGTCCATCACGACGAGATCGGGGGGACGCTCGAAGGCGCGCTCGAGGGCTTCGGCGCCGTTGGCCGCCTCCACCACGTCCAGGCCCTGGAACTTCAGGTATGCCGAGTACATCTCCCGGTTGTCGGCGTAGTCGTCGACCACGAGGATGAGCGGCGCCGACCCGCGCGACCGTCCGCGCGCGGAGGGCTTGCGACTCATCGCGCCTCCCCCACCCGCGTGGGCAGGATCAGCGTGAACGTGGAGCCGCTGCCGAGCTTGCTGTCGACGGTGATCCGGCCGCCCAGCATGCTGGCCAACCGGCGGCAGATCGACAGCCCCAGCCCCGCCCCGCCGTATTCGCGGGTGGGCGAGCTGTCGGCCTGGCGGAAGTCCTCGAAGATCGTGGTCTGGTCCTCGGGCGCGACGCCGATGCCGGTGTCCTTCACCGCGATGGCCAGCGTCCCGTCCGTCCGGCGCAGGCGGCTCGTCACCGTGATCGAGCCCTCGGGGGTGAACTTCAGCGCGTTGGATAACAGATTCAGCACGATCTGCTTCACCTTCTGGCGGTCGCTGTGGAGGATCTTCCCCTGGGGATCGAGCTCGGTCGTGACCTTGAGCTTGGAGCGGACGATGATCGGGTCCAGCTCGGCCATGACTTCCCCGACCAGGTCGGGCACGAGAAACTCGCTGGCGTGCAGCGGCATCTTGCCCGCCTCGATCCGCGAGATGTCCAGGATGTCGTTGATCAGCGACAGGAGGTGCTTCGAGTTCGAGTCGATGCGGCCGAGGTTGCGCTTCTGCTGGGTCGACATGTCGCCCGCGATGCCCTGCAGCAGCATGCTCGTGTAGCCGAGGATCGCGTTGAGCGGGGTCCGGAACTCGTGGGACATGTTGGCCAGGAACTGCGACTTCAGCGCGGAGGCCTGCTCGAGCTGGATGTGCTGGCGCCGGAGCAGCTCGTTCTGGCGGACCAGCTCGGCCGTGGCCTGGCGGACTTTCTCCTCCAGCTCGTCGGAGGCCCGCTTGAGCTGCTCGTAGAGCCGCTCCTTTTCCAGCGCCTCGGTGCGGTCGTGCAGGATGGTCACCACGCCGACCAGCTCGCCGTGCTCGGACAGGACCTTGCCGGCCATGGCCTCGAAGGGCACTGCGGCCGTCGTCTCGGGGTCGACGAGACCGATGTCCCCGCGGTGGCGCTGGGCCTCGAGGAACAACAGGTTGGCCACGAACGAGGAGAAGTGGGCGTCGTTGGCGTTCACGCGCGGGGCGGCATCGGCGGAGGCGCCTTTGGGCACGGTGAACAGCCGCTCGGCGGGGTTGTTCATCATCACGATGGCGCCGCCCGGATCGGTGACGAGGATGGGGTCGGCCACGGAGTCGATGAGCATGTTCAGCCGGTTGCGCTCGGCGCGCACGTCGGCTTCGACCAGCCGCATCCGCCGGTAGTTCTCCTCGATCTCCTCGGTGGCGCGTCGGAGGTCGGTGACGTCGCGCAGGATCGAGACGATGCCCGTGCCCTGCTGCGGGTCGTTGACGATGGCGCCCAGGAGCTCGAAGAGGAGGTCCGACCCCTCGTTGGGGTCGACGAGCAGCAGCTCGCGACGGAGCGGCTCGGCGCGGGCGGTGGCGCTCCACGACAGCGCCGCCGAGAACATCATGTTGTTGAGGGCCACCGCGCGCTGCCGGCCCTCGCTCTCGCCGTCGCGGGAGGCGAAGAGGTTTTCCGCGCTCGTGTTCGCGATCAGCATCCGCCCTTCGGTGTCGGTCAATAAAATCGGGTCGGAGACGGCGTCGATGACGCCCTGGAGGAGCATGCGGTCGCGGTCGAGCCGCCGGTGGCTCTCCAGGCTGCCCCGGTAGGAGCGCAGGCGCGCCAGACGCGGCCCCAGCATGTCGGCGACCCAGCGGCTCTCGCGCACGACCGAGGGCGACACGGGGCCCACGAGCAGGACACCCACGCGGACGTCCTCGTCCATCGTCAAGCCATGGAGGGGGACGGCGAGGACAGGCCCCTCCGGCAGGCCGAGGCCGACGTCGCTCCCGTTGTCGGAGAGCACGACGGGCTGAGTCCGCCAGAGCGCCGACACGAGCCGGTGGTCGCGCTGATCGAGATCGACGCTGAGGCCGGCTCCCCGCCGGGGCAGCCCGTACCGGGCGATGTCGGTCAGCCGGGCCCCCGTGGGGTCGACCATCGTGCAGAGGACGAGGCGCGCCCCGGCGTGCGTGGCCAGCCACTCCGCCGCGCGTTGCGCGCACTCGGCCGGATCGTCGGAGGCGAGGAGGAACTCGAGCAGGTGGAGCTTCTCCTCGTGCGAGGTGGCCGATACCACGCGCGCCGCCTCGCGCGCCACGCGCGCCTCACGCGCCCCGCGCGTCTTGCGGGCGGGCAGGATGCTCGCCACGCCCTAGACGGCGGCCCTTCTTCGCCGCGCCGGCACCCGAGCGCCGTCGCCGACGCTGGCCAGCTGAGTCCGCAGGGCCGCGTTCTCGGCTACCAACGCTTCATGGGCCTTGGCGTCGATGGCAACGGGGCGGGCGGTGGGCACGGACTGACCGACGGCCTCGGAATATTTCAGGTACGTGTCGATCGAGGCCACCACGATGCGAGCTTCGACCGTGATCAGGTCGATGCCCACCAGGGACACCCTGACCCACGCGTCGATGACAATGCCCTTGTCGAGGACTCGATCGAGGACATCGATGAGACTTGTACCACCCGTCGTCCGTTCAACCGGCATCGTTGTTCCTCCTGTGCGTCGACCGGCTCATTTGCGTTTCGCTCGAGGGGCGCGGCGTGCGGCCGGGCGACGCCCGTCCGAGGACAGCAACGCGACCCTCTCCTCCAGCGTGGCGATCTGCTTGCGCAGCTCGTCCGTGACCGGCGTGGCGCGCTTGCCCGGCGAGAAGTGCTCGTCGTATTTCCACCAGTCGAGCCCGATCTCCTGGGCCTTGTCGATCGAGCACACGATCAGCCGGATGCGGATCGTGAGCAACTCCACCTCGGCCAGCGAAATCTTGATGTCGCCGGCGATCGCCAGTCCCTTGTCGAGCACGCGGTCGAGCACGTCGACGAGGCCGCTGGCGCGGTGGTTGCCGAGCTGGAGTTCGGGTCTCATCCTTGGCTTTGGCTTTCTCCGACGTTAGACACGGCGGTACGCCCGGCGAAGTATAGACATGAAGACGGTTCACACGAAAGCAGAATTCTGCAGTCTCGACGGGACGATGGGAAAACTTTTACATATAGAGCCTCGCCCGACGGCTCAGATCAGCTCGTCGTCGGGTAGAGGTGGCAGGCGACTCGCCGCCCCTCCCACGGCTGAAGGACGGGGATGTCCCCGCGGCAACGGTCCATCACCACCGGGCAGCGCGGGTGGAACCGGCAGCCCGACGGGGGATTGACGGGGCTCGGCACTTCGCCCGTCAGGATGATCTCGTCGCGCTTCTCGTCCGGATGGGACGGCAGGGCGGCCGAGAAGAGCGCCTTGGTGTAGGGATGCTGGGGATTCTGGGCGATCACCCGCGCCTCGCCGATCTCCACGATCTTGCCCAGGTACATCACCGCGATGGTGTGGCTCATGTGCGCGACCGCGGCGAGGTCGTGAGCGATGAACAGGTACGAGAGCCCCAGCTCGCGCTGGAGGTCGCGGAGGAGGTTCAGGATCTGGGCGCGGATGGAGACGTCGAGCGCCGAGACCGGCTCGTCGAGCACGATGATCCGCGGCGAGAGGGCCAGCGAGCGCGCGATCGCGATGCGCTGGCGCTGTCCGCCCGAGAACTCGTGCGGGAACAGGCTGGACGAGCGCGCGGGCAACCCGACGACGTCCAGCAGCTTGTCGATGCGGCGGCGGACTTCCTGCTTGGCCAGCTTCTCGTTGGTCACCAGCGGTTCGGCGATGATGTCGCCGACCCGCATGCGGGGATCGAGCGAGGCGAACGGGTCCTGGAAGACGGCCTGCACCGAGCGCCGGTAACTCTTCAGCGAGTCGCCGTCCAGCTCGTTCAGGGCCTGGCCGTCGAAGCGGATCTCTCCGCCCGTCGGGGTCTCCAGGAGCAACACGAGCTTGGCCGTGGTCGTCTTGCCGCAGCCGGACTCGCCGACCACGCCCAGCGTCTTTCCGGACTCGATGTCGAACGAGATGTCGTCGACGGCGCGGACGCTGCCGCCGTCTCCGCCACCGAACAGCCCCCGCTTCATGGGAAAGTACTTCTGGAGATTGCGGACTTCGAGAATCGCCATTAGACCAGGGGTGCTCCTTCTTCGAGCCAGCACGCGGACGAGTGTTGCGGACCGACGGCGTACAGCGGCGGGGCCTCCACCCGGCAGCGGTCGAGCGCCTTCAGGCAGCGCGGGTGGAAGGCGCACCCGCTGGGGAGCGCGGCCGGATCGGGAGGCTGCCCGTCGATGGCGGTGAGCCGCGCGTCGGTGTCGGTGAGGCGGGGGATCGATTCGAGCAGCGCCCGTGTGTACGGGTGAGACGGCTGGTCGAAGATCCGGCGCACCGGTCCGGACTCGATGAGCCGCCCGGCGTACATGACCGCGACGGTGTCGCACATGCGGGCCACGATGCCGAGGTTGTGGGTGATGAAGATCAACGCCAGCCCGTGCTCCTTCTGCAGGTCGCGCAGCAGGCTGAGGTACTGCGCCTGAATGGTGACGTCGAGGCTGGTGGTCGGCTCGTCGGCGATCAAGAGGCGCGGCCCGCACGAGATCGCGATGGCCCCCACGATGCGCTGGCGCATGCCGCCCGACATCTCGTGCGGATACTCGCGCACGCGGCGCTCGGGCGCCGCGATGCGCACGGAGGCCAGGAGCTTCTTGGCCTGTTCCCAGGCGCGGCGACGCGGGGTCCTCTCGTGGACACGGAGCGGCTCGGAGACCTGGTCGCCGATCGTGAACAGCGGGTTCAGCGAGGCCATGGGGTCCTGGAGGATCATCGCGATCTTCTTGCCGCGGATGTGTCGCATCTCCTTCGGCGACTTCTTCAACAGATCTTCGCCGTCGAAGCGCAGCCCGCCGGAGACGATCTTGGCCCCCGGTGGCAACAAACGCAGGATCGAGAGCGCCAGCGTGGTCTTGCCCGACCCCGACTCTCCGACGATGCCGAGCGTCTGCCCGGCGTCCAGCGTGAGCGAGACGTCTTGCACGGCCCGGGTCACCCGGGTGCCCCGGGCCGAGATGTAGTGCGTGCTCAGCTTGTCGAGTTCGAGGAGCGGACCCGCCATTAAAGCTGCCTGAGCTGCGGATCGAGCTTCACCCGCAGCGAGTCACCCAGCATGTTGGCGGATAGCACCAGCAGGGCGATGCAGGTCCCAGGGAAGACCGTGAGCCACCAGTACCCGGCCATCAGGCCCTTCTTGCCGTCGGCGAGCATGAGACCCCACGCGGGCTGGGGTGGCGGGACGCCGACGCCGAGGAACGACAGGGACGCCTCGACGACGACGACCACCCCCAGCATCAGGGTGGCCAGCACGATCGCGGAGTTCACCACGTTCGGCAGGATGTGCTTCTTCATGATTGACCACTTGCTACAGCCGGCCACGATGGCCAGCCGGACGAAGTCGCGCTCGCGGAGCGACAGCACCTCGCCGCGGACCACCCGGGCGTATCGGGTCCAGTACACCGCGCCGAGGATGATGACGATGTTCATCGCGCTCGGGCCCACGATCGCGGCCAGGAAGATGGCCCACGTCAAGCCGGGGATGGCGAGCCAGGCGTCGGTGACCCGCATGATGACCTGGTCGACCCAGCCGCCGAGATAGCCCGAGACGATCCCGAGCAGGGTGCCGATGACCCCGGCGAAGATCACCGCGGTGAAGCCGACGACCAGCGAGACCCGCGCCCCGAAGATGAGGCGCGAGAGCACGTCGCGACCCAGGTGGTCGGTGCCGAGCAGGAACTTGTCGCTACCGCCCGCCACCCAGACCGGCGGCTTGAAGCGCTCGCCCAGGACGCCGATCTCGGGGTTGTGCGGCGCAATCACGTCGGCGAAGATCGCAAACAGCGCCATCGCGACGAGAATGGCGATCGGCAACATCGGCAGGCCATGCGTGCGGACGGCGACGAAGCGCCAGGGAAGCGTGAGGGTGGCAACGCGCGTGGTCATGGGTGTCTCCTACCGGCCGAGCCGGATGCGCGGATCGATCCAGGCGTAGAGCACGTCGACGACGAGGTTGACGGCGACGATCATGGCGCCGCTCAGGATCACCGAGGCCTGCACCACCGGGAAGTCGCGGAAGGCGATGCCCTCGTAGAACAAGCGGCCGACGCCGGGCCAGGCGAACACGGTCTCCACGACCACCGAGACGTTGATCATGAGGACCAGGTTGATGCCGGCCAGCGTCATCACGGGGATGAGCGCGTTCTTGAAGGCGTGCTTGGCGATGACGAGCGCCTCGGGCAGGCCCTTGAGCCGCGCGAGCTTGACATATTCGGAGCCCAGCACCTCGAGCATCGAGGAGCGCGTGAGGCGCATGTGCGCCGCCGCGAAGTACCAGCCGAGCGCGAAGGCCGGCATGAGCACGTGCCATGGCGTGCCCGAGCCCGACGACGGCAGCCAGCCGAGATAGACCGAGAACAGCAGGATCATCAGGAGCCCGACCCAGAACTGGGGCATCGACAGGCCCAGGAGGGCGAACAGCTTGCCCGCCCCGTCCCAGAAGCCGTTCACCCGCACCGCCGCCAGGATCCCGCTGGGGATCCCGATGAGGAGCGAGAAGGCCATGGCGACCACGCCCAGCATCAGCGAGTTCGGCAGCCGGGACAGGTACAGCTCGAGGACGGGGGTCCGGTAGTAGAACGAGCGGCCGAAGTCGCCCTTGAGGAGGTTCGTCATGAAGCTCACGTACTGCACCGCGATCGATCGATCGAGGCCGAGCTGGGCCTTCAGCGCGTCGATGTCCGCCTTGCTGGCGCCCGGCTCGACCAGCAGCGTGGTCGGGTCGCCGGTGATGCGCACGAACAGGAAGATCGTGAGCGACAGGAGGAACAGGGAGAGCACCGCGTAGCCGAGGCGCTTGAGGATGAACGTCTTCATCGCCGCCCCCTACTTTCTCATTCGCGAATCATTCGGGTGAAGTTTTGGCGTCATCGGTTCCAGCATTGCGGGAAAGTTAGCGGATTATCGCCCAACCGGCCGCGATGTCAACATGGGGCGTGACCGCCGCGTTGCGACCCCGCGCGGCCGTGTGCTACGGTCCCCCTCACCATGGCCCAAGACGTCACCCTCGTCCGCAACGGCGCCGTCGCCACCGTCACCCTCGACCGCCCCGACCGCCGCAACGCGCTCAGCGACTCCCTGCTGGCCGCGCTGGGCGCGGCCCTGACCGAGCTCCGCGACGACGCCTCCGTCCGCGTGGTCGTCGTGACCGGGGCGCCGCCGGTGTTCTCGGCCGGCGCGGACGCCGGGCTCCGGTCCAGCATGTCGGCCGAAGAGCGCCGGCAGGTCTTCGCCAACCGGAAGTCGCAGTTCCGCCGCCTGTTCGAGCGCGTCACCACGCTCCTCGAGGGGCTCGAACAACCGACGATCGCCATGATCAACGGACACGCCATCGGCGGCGGCTGGGGCCTGGCCCTCGCCGCTGACTTCCGCATCTCAACCGCCGACGCCCAGTTCTGGATCCCGGAGGTCGATCTCGGGGTCCCGCTGGGCGTCGCGTCCACCGCCCGGTTCGTCCGCCTGGTGGGCCCCGCGCGGGCCAAGGAGATCATCCTCGAGTGCCGGCGGTATTCCGCCGCCGAAGCCCACGCCCTCGGTCTCGTCACTCGGGTCGTGCCGGGCGACACGCTGGGCGAGGCGGTGCGGGAGTTCGCCGCGAAACTCTTGGCCAAGCCGTCCCGTCCCCTCTCGGAGATGAAGGCACGGATCAACGCGATCTCTCGGACCGGCGTCCCCGACGTCAACGCCATGACCGAGGGATTTCTGGAGCGCTGACCGGACGCTGGCGCGAGTTCGACCCGGAGGACACCCTCCGTTTCTACGCGCTCCGCCTGCACGAAGCTGGCATGATCAAGTCGAAGGGATGACGACCACGCTACTGGGACCGGCTCACGAGGCCGAGCGCGAACATCAGGCTCCGCTCCACGGCCGTGAGCTTCTCGGCAAGCAGGGGGCCGATGGCCGCGGTCAATGTCTGCCGGGGAATCGTGGTGATGGTATCCACGTTCACGACGCAGGCTTTGGGCAAACCCTCGGCTGGTCCCAGCGGGACTTCCGTAGGAATACGGCAGATCCGGGTCGTCACCGGGGCCACGGTCACCAGCTCGCGGACGGCATAGGCCTCGTTACGCGACAGCAGCACGACCGGGCGCCGACCGGCGGGAGCGGGGAGTTCGGCCCACCAGATCTCGCCACGTCGCATCTACCATTCCTCGGTGGAGAGCAGACGCACCGCCGCCGCTTCCGCGGCCTTGACCTCTCGACGTCCCTCCGGGCGGCGACGGTAACCGGCCTCGTATTCCTGAACCAGGGCGGCCTCGGCCTGGTGATCCAGCCAGTAGCGGAGCGCGTCCTGCAGGACGGCGCTGCGCGTTTTGCGGGTGGTCTTCCGGACCCGTTCGACGGCTCGATACAACGCCACCGGCATGCTGATCGCGACCTTGCGCGTCGTCGGTCCCATGGTCTTCCCTCATATGACGTGTGGTCTGCCGACAGAATAACGCCGGTCATACCGAAGGAGCTGAAGGGATGAACCGACGCCGGTTCCTCCACGGGATTGGCCTGGCGGGGGCGGTCGGTTCACTCGGTCTTCGAGCTTCCGCGGTGAGCGCGGAGCCGCCACCGGAGACGAAGACGCTCAGGCTCGTGAAGATTCCGAGCATCTGCCAGGCACCGCAATACGTGGCCGACGAGCTGCTACGCGCCGAGGGATTCACCGAGGTGCAGTGGGTTCAGAAGAAGGGGGCCATCGGGATCACGGAGGCGCTGGCGTCCGGAGCGGCGAACATCAACAACCACTTCGTCGCGCCGACCCTGATCCGGATCGAGGCGGGTGATCCGCTCGTCATCCTGGGCGGGCTCCACATCGGCTGTTTCGAGGTCTTCGCGACGGACCGGGTCCGCAAGGTTCACGACCTCAAGGGAAAGACCGTCGCCGTCTTGGAGATCGGCTCGAGCCAGCACGTCTTCCTTTCGACCATCGTTGCGCACGTCGGCCTCGACCCCCGGCGTGACATCAACTGGGTGGCGTCTCCCCCGGCCGAGTCGATGCGCCTGCTCGCGGACGGGAAAGTCGACGCCTTTCTGGGCTTCCCACCGGAGCCCCAGGAGTTGCGGGCGAGAAGGATCGGCCACGTGATCGTGAACAGCACCCTGGACCGGCCCTGGTCGCAGTACTTCTGCTGCATGCTGGTCGGGAATCGGGACTTCATCCGAAAGCATCCCGTGGCCACCAAGCGGGCGATGCGCGCCATCCTGAAGGCGAACAACATCTGCGCGCTCGAGCCGGAGCGGGCCGCGCGGCAGCTCGTCGACAAGGGGTTCACGCCCCGCTTCGACTACGCCGTACAGGCGCTGAAGGACATTCCGTACGCGGAGTGGCGCAATTACGATCCCGAGGACACGGTCCGCTTCTACGCGCTGCGTCTCCACGAAGCCGGGATGATCAAGTCGAGCCCCCAGAAGATCATCAGCCAGGGCACCGACTGGCGGTTCTTCAACGAGCTGAAGAAGGAGCTGAAGGGATGATTCAGCGGCGCGACTTCCTCCGCGTGGCCTCGGGCTTCGGAGCCGCAACCGTCCTCGGCGTCCGCACCGGGAGCGCAGAGGCCGAGCCACCGCCCGAGACGACCCGCCTCCGCCTCGGCAAGACTCCGGCCGTCTGCACGGCGCCCCAGTTCGTCGCCGAGCCGCTCTTCCAGGCCGAGGGCTTCAGCGACACACAGTACGTGACCGGACCCGGCCCCGCGTCCTGGGGCATGAAAGCGTTGGCCGCCGGAGAGATCGACATCACCGTCAACTACGGCACCAATCTGATCCTCCAAGTCGACGCCGGCGACCCGGTCGTGATTCTCGGCGGGATCCACGTCGGCTGCTACGAGTTGTTCGGTGGCGAGCGGGTCCGCGCGGTTCGCGACCTGCGCGGCCGCAAGGTGGCCGTGCCCGAGCTGGGCAGCTCGCACCACGTCTTCGTCTCGATGATGGCCTCCCATGTCGGCCTCGATCCTCGGAAGGATATCGAGTGGGTCCTTCATCAACCCGGCGAGAGCAGGAAGCTTCTCGTCGAAGCGAAAGTCGACGCGCTCATGGCCTTCCCACCCGAAGCGCAGGAGCTGCGGGCGAAGAAGATCGGCCACGTGGTCGTGTCGAGCGCGCTCGACCGGCCCTGGTCGCAGTACTTCTGCTGCATGATCGGCGCGAACGCGGACTTCGTGCGCAAGCATCCGAGCGCCACCAAGCGAGCCGTCCGCGCCCTCCTGAAGGCCACCAACGTGTGCGCGACCGAGCCGGAGCGCGCCGCCCGACTCCTCGTCGACCGGGACATTTCGAAGAGCTACGAGTACGCGCTCCAGGCCCTGAAGGATCTCCCCTACAACCGGTGGCGCGAACTCGATCCGACCGACGCCGTGCGCTTCTGGGCCCTGCGCCTGCACGAGGCCGGGCTCATCAAGAGCGGTCCCAACAAGATCATCGCCCAGGGCACGGACTGGCGCTTCTTCAACGAGCTCAAGAAGGAATTGAAGGCGTGAAGCGCACGACTCGTCGGGAGTTCCTGGGCGGGCTCGCCGGATCCGCCGCCGTCGCCCTCGTCCCGTCGACCTCGACGGGGGCGGCCGATCCCCGGCTCGAAACCACCACGATCCGGATGATCGAGGTGCCGGATATCTGCGCGCGCGCGCCCCTCGTGATCGCCCAGGAACTGCTCAAGGCCGAAGGGTTCACCGACGTCCAGCCGGTGAAGCGTGCGAATGGGCTGGAGGGCAGCAACGCCGTCTCGCGGGGGGAAGCCGATTTCACGATCAGCGCCGTGCATCAGCTCATCACCCGGATCGACGCCGGGGAGCCGGTGGTGCTGCTCGGCGGGGTTCACGTCGGATGCTTCGAGCTGTTCGGTCACGAAGGCGTTCGCTCGCTGCGCGACCTCAAGGGCAAGCGCGTCGGCGTGACCGCGCTCGGCTCCGGCCGCCACATCTTTCTCGCCAGCATGGTGACCCACGTCGGTCTCGATTCCCGGCGGGACATCCGCTGGATCGACCGGCCGGCGGCCGAGGCGATGGCGATGTTCACGAAGGGCGACCTCGACGCCTTCATGGGTTTCCCGCCCGAGCCCCAGGAGCTGCGGGCCAGGCGCGTCGGTCACGTCGTCGTGAACACCACGACGGACAAGCCATGGTCACAGTACTTCTGCTGCGTGGCGATGGCGCACCGTGATTTTGTGCGCAGGTACCCGGTGGCGACCAGGCACGCCCTGCGAGCGATCATGAAGGCGACGACCGTGTGCGGTCTCGAGCCCGAGCGGGCGGCAAAGGCCGGGAACGACAAAGGCGACGCCGGCGGACATGAATACGCGCTGCAGGCGATCAAGGAGCTCCCCTATGCGCGCTGGCGCGACTACAATCCGGAGGACACCGTCCGCTTCTACGCGCTGCGGCTGCACGAAGCGGGGCTGATCAAATCGAGCCCGCAGAAGATCATCGCCCAGGGCACGGACTGGCGCTTCTTCAACGAGCTGAAGAAGGAGCTGAAGGGATGATCCGGCGCCGCGACTTCCTCCGCGTGTCCGGCGCGGGCGCGCTGCTCGGGCTTGGCGCCGGTCGGGCGGGAGCCGAGCCCCCGCCGGAAACGAAGAGGCTGACGCTCGCGCTCACGACGAGCATCTGTCAGGCCCCGCAGTACGTCGCCGAGCCCCTGTTCAAGGCCGAAGGCTTCACGGAGGTCCGCTACGTTCCCAGCGCTGGCGCCGAGGCACAAGCCCTGGCCAAGGGCGAGATCGACCTCACGCTGACCTTCGCGGCCCCGGTCCTGCTGCGGATCGACGTCAACGATCCCGTGCTCCTTCTCGGCGGAGGCCACATCGGCTGTATCGAGCTGGTCGGCAACCCCCGCGTGAGCGCGATCCGTGACCTGAAGGGCAAGACCGTGCTCGTGTACAGCGACCCGGCTCACGTCCTCCTCGCCATCGCGATGGCGCACGTCGGGCTCGATCTGCGCAAGGACGTCACGCTGGTCAGGCGCAAGCCGGCCGACGCGATCGGCGCGTTCGAGAAGGGAGAAGTCGACGCGGTCATGACGTCCCCACCCGTCGCCCAGGAGATGCGCGCCAGAGGACTCGGGCGCGTCATCCTCGACACCACGAAGGACCGCCCGTGGTCCCAGTACTTCTGCTGCATGGTGGCCGGCAACCGCGAGTTCGTGCGCAAGCATCCGGTGGCCACCAAGCGGGCCATGCGCGCGATCCTGAAATCCACCGACATGTGCGCGCTCGAGCCGGAGGGCGCCGCGCGCACGCTGGTGGACCGGAAGTTTGCCACCAGCTACGAGTACGCCGCACAGACGATGCGCGAGCTGCCCTACCGGGCGTGGCGCGACTACGTCCCCGAGGACACCGTGCGCTTCTACGCCCTGCGCCTATACGAGGCCGGGATGATCAAATCGTCGCCCCAAAAGATCCTCGCCCAGGGCGCGGACTGGCGCTTCCTCAACGAGCTCCGGAAGGAGTTGAAGGCATGATGCGGCGACGCGATTTTCTCCGGGTCTCCGGCGCGAGCGCGGGTGCGCTGCTCGGACTCGGCCCCGATCGCGCGGGCGCCGAGCCGCCGCCGGAGACGACGACGATCCGGTTGATCCAGGTCCCCAGCATCTGTCGCAGTCCGCAATACGTCGCCGAGCCCCTGCTCCGCGCCGAGGGGTTCGTCGACGTCAAGTACGTGAAGAAGGGGGGAAGCGCCGAGGTCGGACCCGCGGTCGCCGCGGGCGAGGTCGACATCAGCATGGGATTCGTCGGCCCGCTCCTGACCGCGATCGACCAGGGGCAGTCGCTGGTCGTGCTCGGGCCGGGCCACGTCGGCTGCTTCGAGCTCTTCGGCAACGAGCGGGTTCGCGCCATCCGAGACCTGAAGGGAAAGAAAGTCGCGATCCCCGGCTGGGGCACCTCCAGCCAGCACACCTTCGTGGCCAGCATGGTGTCTTATGTGGGGCTGGATCCGCGCAAGGACATCGACTGGGTCACCACGCCGGTGCAGGACTCGCTGCGATTGTTCGCCGAGGGCAAGATCGACGCGCTGATCGCGCTGCCGCCCGAACCCCAGGAGCTGCGCGCGAAGAAGATCGGCCGGGTGATCGTCAACAGCGCGGTGGATCAGCCATGGTCGCAATACTTCTGCTGTCTCATCGTCGCCAACCGTGACTTCGTTCGCCGGCACCCGGTCGCCGCCAAGCGCGCATTACGCGCGATCCTCAAGGCCGCCGACGTGTGCGCGCTGGACCCCGAGGCGGCCGCGCGTGCGCTCGTGGACCGGGGCTTCACGGAACGCTACGACTACGCGCTGCAGGCCATGAGAGAGATCCCGTACCGCAAGTGGCGCGAGTACGACGTCGAGGACACGGTGCGCTTCTATTCGCTCCGTCTCCATGAGGCGGGCCTCCTCAAATCAGGCCCGAAGAAGATCATCGCGCAGGGCACCGACTGGCGCTTCCTCAACGAGATCCGGAAGGAGCTGAAGGGATGAACAGCCGACGGAACTTCCTGAGGGGCGTGACGCTCACGGGAACGGCAGGCCTCCTCGGCATGCGCCCGCGCTCGGCCGCGGCCGAGCCGCCACTCGAGACGAAGCGGATCCGGATTGCCCAGATCCCGGCCATCTGTCTGGCCGCCCAGTACATTGCCGAGGAGCTGCTGCGGAGCGAAGGATTCACCGACGTGCAGTACGTCAAGGTCCCCCAGGCCCAGAACTTGAAATCGAGCTTGGCCGGCGACATCGACCTGAGCGCGGACGCCGCGCCCGGGATCGTCCTCGAGATGGACGCGGGCGCGCCGCTCGTGACCCTCGCCGGAATCCACGCCGGCTGCTTCGAGCTGGTCGGCACCGATCGCATCCACAGAATCTCGGACCTGAAAGGCAAGACCGTGGCGGTGGCAGATCCCGGCCGTAAGGGCTTCGTGGCCAGCATGGCCATCCAGGTCGGGCTCGATCCTCGCAAGGACGTCACGTGGGTGGAAAAGTCCGGCGAGGAGGCCATCCGGCTGCTCGCGGAGGGCAAGATCGACGCCTACCTGGGGTTTCCGCCGGAACCCCAGGAGATGCGGGCCAAGAAGATCGGTCACGTCGTCGTCAACACGGCCACGGACAAGCCGTGGTCGCAGTACTTCTGCTGTATGGCGTTCAGCAGCCGTGAGTTCGTGCGGCGCAACCCCGTCGCCACCAAGCGGGCGATCCGCGCCATCCTCAAGGCGGACCGGATCTGTGCGCTCGAGCCCGAGATGGCGGCCCGCACCATGGTCAACCGGGGGTTCACCAACTCGTACGAGTACGCGCTGCAGACGATGAAGGACATCCCCTACGGCCGGTGGCGCGAGTACAGCGCCGAGGACACGATCCGCTTCTACGCGCTCCGCCTGCACGAGGCGGGCATGATCAAGACGAGCCCGCAGAAGCTGATCGCCCAGGGCACCGACTGGCGGTTCCTCAACGAGCTGAAGAAGGAGCTGAAGGGTTAGGGTGATCCGGCTGGCGGTCTTGCTCGCGGCCGTCGCGAGCTTCGTGTGGGGCTCGGTGGACGCGGCGCCGAAGTCCGAGGCGCTGCCGACGATCGGGCCGGCGCCTGCATTCACGCTCATGGCCCAGGACGAGCGGCGGGTCGCGCTGGCCGATCTCCGCGGCAAAGTCGTGGTGCTCACGTTCATCTACACGGCGTGCGCCGACACCTGTCCCCTCCTCACCGCCAAGATGGCCACCCTCCAGGGGCGGCTGGGCGCGGACTTCGGCGCGCGTGTCTTCTTCGTGTCCGTCACCGTCGATCCGGAGCGGGACACGCCGGCCGTGCTCAAGGGCTACGGGACAGCGCACGGCGTCCGGTTCGACGGCTGGGCGTTCCTCACGGGGACGCCGGCGGAGATCCGAGAGGTCGGCAAGCGCTACGGCATCTTCGCCAAGAAGACCGCGCGCGGCGACGTCGACCACACGTTCCTGACCTCGGTGATCGACCCGCGCGGCGTGCTCCGCGTCCAGTACATGGGCGTGCGCTTCGATCCGGCGGAGCTCCTCGCCGACGTGCGCAGCGTGCTCGCGGAGACCGCGAAGCGATGAGGACGTGGATCACCGGGTTCGTCGGTCGCATCCCCGCCAGCGTGCACACCAAGCTGCTGGCCGCGTTCCTCGTGATCACCGCGCTGCTCATCGTGGTGGGCGCGGTGGGGTTGCAGGTCTTGACGGGGGTGAACCAGCGCGCCGAGGACCTGGTCAAGCTCCAGCGCAAGATCGCCGCCTATCGCCAGCTCCAGCACGACACCACCAGCCAGCTCTACAGCGTGGCCTCGGCGCTGAACGTGCCGGAGGACCGGACGCTGGAGGCGACGCTCCGCCAGCTCAACCAGTTCGGCTACGACCTCGACCGCCTGCAGTTCGTGGCCAAGGACGAGGTGGAGCTGCTGGGACAGGTCCGCGAGGACTACGAGAAGTTCATCGGCGTGGTGACGCGCGTGATCGATCAGATCCGCCACGGCAAGGCCGCCGAGGGGCGTGACCTGCAGCTCAGGGAAGCCGGCCCCCTGGCCGACCGGCTCGAGCGCGTCACCAATCAGCTCGTGAACAAGGCGGAAGCCGACATGGTGGCCAGCATCGAGGCCGGCCAGAGCGCCTACGCGCAGTCGCGATGGATCGTGGTCGGGATCGCAATCGGCAGCATCGGGCTCGCCCTCGTGCTCGGCTACGCGATCTCCTGGTCGTTGATGGAGCCGGTCAAGCAGATGGACGATCGGCTGCGCGAGATCGCGGCCGGCGACTTCTCGCGTCACGTCACCGTCGGCAACCGCGACGAGCTGGGCACGCTGGCCGCCAACCTCAACCGCATGAGCGACGAGCTGGGCCGCCTCTACGACCAGCTGGAGACGGCCAACCGTCACAAGTCCGAGTTCCTGGCCAACATGTCGCACGAGCTGCGCACCCCGCTGAACGCGGTCATCGGCTTCTCGGACGTGCTGCTGGAGCGCACGTTCGGCGACATGAACGACAAGCAGGAGCAGTACATCGGGATCATCCAGAGCTCGGGGCGACACCTGCTGTCGCTCATCAACGACATCCTGGACCTCTCCAAGATCGAGGCCGGGCGCATGGAGCTGGAGCTGAGCTCGTTCGACGTCGAGATGGCCGTCGACAACACGGTCACGCTCGTGCGCGACCGCGCGGCCCGCCACGATCAGACCCTCACCGTCGAGGTCGAGCCCGATCTCGCCCCGGCCGTCGGGGACGAGCGAAAGATCAAGCAGATCCTCCTGAACCTGCTCTCCAACGCCGTCAAGTTCACGCCCGACGGCGGCCGCATCGGGGTGCGGGCGGGCCGGACCGAGGGCGGCGTCGAGATCGCGGTGAGCGACACGGGCGTCGGCATCGCGCCCGAGGACCAGGCGGCGATCTTCGAGGAGTTCCGCCAGGTCGGGAGCGACTACGTGCGCAAGCGCGAGGGGACCGGGCTCGGCCTCGCCCTCACGAAGAGATTCGTCGAGCTCCACGGCGGCCAGATCCGCGTCGAGAGCGAGCTCGGCAAGGGCTCGACGTTCACCTTCACGCTGCCGGAGAGGCCATGGCCGGAGAGCTGATCCTCATCATCGAGGACAACGAGAACAACCGCATCCTCGTCCGCGACGTGCTGCAGTCGCGCGGCTACCGGACCGAGGAGACGGACAACGCCGAGGAGGGGCTGCGCCTGGCCCGCGCCTCGCAGCCCGCGCTCATCCTGATGGACATCCAGCTCCCCGGCATGAACGGGATGGACGCGCTCAGGCTGCTGCGAGCCGATCCGGCTACGCGCGAGATCCCGGCGATGGCCGTCACCGCGTCGGCCATGACCCACGACCGTCAGAAGATCATGGCCGCCGGCTTCGACGCCTACCAGACCAAGCCCCTCAACGTCCGCGAGTTCGTCGAAGCCGTCCGCACCGTCCTCAGGACTCACGAGCGCCCCGGCTCAACCGGGGCGTGACACGCGCCGGGCGACGCAGCGGCC
>DATHGT010000130.1:0-64839 GCA_035317605.1 Candidatus Acidiferrum sp.
CGGGAAACCCGCCCAGACGTTCAGCAGACCGAAGGCCTCACGCGACACGGCGAGGGCGTCGTCCGTACGTTCCCACCACCGAGCCCCATCGAATCGATCCAGGCCGGCGTATCGGACAACTGCCCGTGGTGCGCTGCCGACAATCGCCTGCCAGGTGGCTCGAACTCGCCGCGTATGAGACTTCGAACTGACGATGATCACCCGATCGCCCCCTGTTCGAGCCAGCTCCGAGGCGATACGAGTCACCTCTTCGGCGGTATTCCGGGCGCCAGGAGTCAGTGTCCTGATGGCGCTCGACGCCACGCCGAGGCGCTCCAGGACCAAACGGTTCGAGCTCTCGTCACCAAAATCGAACTTGAGGCCCAAGCGAGCAACCAGCGCCTCGTCGGCGTCAGTCGGCGACCGCGTGATCCACACCTGAGACGCCCAGCCCTCGCGGAAGATCTGTGCGGCCTCGATCGCCCGGTACGGCGCGCCTCCGCTCAGCACGACGACCGCCGTCGCGCGCTGCAGCGGGTCGCTCACCACGAGCCATCGGCCAAGCCCCATAACCGCCCATACAGAAAGCCCCACCAGACAGGCACTGACGACGACCGCGCCGATGGTCAGGTGCCAGACCGGCCAGGACCGCTTCACCGCCGAACACCTGCAGTAGCAGGCCGCATGATAGTCGACAGACGGAGCGCCGTGGAGTAGCCGACGAGGACCGCATGGGATGCGAGTATCGCGAAATACACGTCCAAATAACTTCGATGCGAGGTATGCGCATGGGTCATGATCACGACCATAACGAAGCTGGCGACCAGGGCATAGATCAAGTACAGCGTTCGCCAACGAGCCCGCGCCACCACTGCCCCGGCGACAGCGAGTAAGAGCATCGGTGTGTAGCTGGCGGCATACATCGCGCTACGCCACCATGGTCCCGTCGTGGGCGACAATACCGGACTGAAAGCTGCAAATATCTTCACGAGCTCATATTTCAAGGCCCTCGTCGGATCGCGGGCGATGAAGTCCACGGCGCGCCTCATGAACCAGCGATCGCGATCACGCTCGTTCAGCGCCTCGAGCTCCGCGCTCTCGGAGGGGGACAACGCCCCGAACGCCTGCGGAGTGCTCTCGTCGATCGAAATCCATGGGTAACCGACGATCGTGAAGTCGTTGTGGCCGACCCACATCCGGTAGCCCAGACCGAAGCCACCCCCCGCGGACAGGACGGGACTTCCATAGACCACGGCATTCCGGGCGAGCCACGGCACCACGACCGAAACGGCCACCAGCAGTGTCAGCCCGACTCTCAACTGCGCAACCTTCCCGATCGGCCGCTGGTACCACCACAGCCACGCCACGGCCAGCAGGGCGAACGGAGCAATGACCTCACGGCAGAGCACGTCCAGGCCGATCCAGAAGCCGGCAGCCACGTAATCGCCCAGCGACGATGATCGCGAAGCCCGCACGAGTGCGTAGATCGACCCGGCGGTCAAAAAGGTAAACAGTCCCGTTTCCTGCAGGGCAGAGTCGTGAACAACATAGTAGGGATACACCGCAATGAAGGACGCGGCGAGCACGGCGGTCCGCCGGTCGAACAACAGCCGCGCGAGGTGAAACGCGATGAGGACGGTGCCCGCACCGATCGCGGACTGCACAACGATGGGAAGCAGGTTTCCGCCGCCGCTGAGGCGATATTCCGCGGCCAACAGCAAGGGGTAGAGGGGAGGCCGTGGAGCCTGAAGTGCGCCGAGATGAAAGCCCTCCCCGCGCGCGATGTTCTGCGCCAACACCGCGTAATGGCTATAACCGGTCTCCCACCAAGACACTCCGTGATTCCGTAGCATTCCGGCGGCGACGCGAAGGCTGAACGCCACGGCGACGACCGCCGGCGGCGTGATGACGTCGGAAGGTTTCATTTCGCGACTGCCTGCCGGCTTCGGTCGCGTTCAGATACACTGCGCAACAGATGCAGTCCCCATTTGGCGGCCAGCCGAAAAGGCCGTATCACGTAATAAAGAAGGCCGAGCGCGGCGGGCAGTCGGAGGACGCGCCGCTCCGCCAGCGTCGGGATGAAGATGACGCCGAAGAGGTAGCTGAGCTTCTTCCACGGCTGCTCGAGAAGCCGCATGAAGGCCAGGGCGTCCGGCGCCGCCGTCGACCCGCTGGGATGATTCGGGAAGCAAGCCACCCATTTGGGCGGTGCCCCGACGGAAAAAGGCGGAGGAACTTCCGAACCGAACAGTGAACGACACACCGCCAGGCTCACGTCTACGACTCGTGACCAGCCGACCGCCTCCGCCTTGGATTTGACCTGCGCCCAATCGATGTCAGTCGATGAGGACAATTCATGAATGTCGGCCAGCCACTTCAGACCGCGCCATCGATGGCGGGCAGCGTGCGCGCTCAGGTAAAGAAACTCCCATTCGCGGCTCAGTCCATAGGCCGCCACACCGAGGTCGCTCCTCGGTTTCGCCGAAAGCCAAAGATCCTCCAGTGCGGCCTCATCCCAGCGGGGACCCCATAAGAGCGCCCAATGAAGCTCGAGCCACTGATCGGAAATGGGGCCAGGCTTTCGCAGATGATGCTCAATATCCTGTGACAAAAGCAGGCCTTCGAAGAAGTCATCTTCCGGGAACTCCGAAGTGTACTGGTGCCCCCGAAGCAGGCGGACCGCCTTTCCTACTTCGCCGATCGGAACGAGGACATCCATGTCCAGACACACGCGAAGGCCACGGTTGCCATAGAGTGTCCCGGCGAGGAACACCCCCTTAAGCGGAACCGCCTGAATACCGGCACCGGAAAAGAGGGCCAGCACGTCTTCCAGCTCGCGTACCATCACGGCGTTCCGGAGCGCGTTCGCCTTGTACCGACGGTCCAACGATTCGTGGATTTCCATCGGGACGCTGGAGGCACCGACGCGACCGAGGTTACAGTAGAAGAGAGGGTATACTGCCTCCCGCTCGGCGATGTCGACGATCAGATCCCAGCGGAGTCGCCCCGCGAGAAGTTGCCGCGCCTCCGGCTCCTCCCTGCCCCGCAGTGTCCCGCGAGACAACAGCAGAACCAGGCGTTCTTCAGGTCGAAGGCTCATGGGGTCTCTTCCTGAAGACAAACCCGACCCAATTATCCTCGGTGGACCGATCGATCAACTCCAGGTCAGCGACGCGCATCGCCTCGACCACGTCTCGTTCACGGTTGAGGACGATCCCGCTCGTGATGAGATGAGCATCTTCCGTCATCGATTCGGCGAGCGCGCGCGCGAGCTCGATCAGTGGCCCGGCGAAAAGATTTGCCACCACCGTATGGTAGCGGTCGCCGCACACAGGAACGCTTCCCTCGCGAAAGCGCAACCGATCGGCAAGTCCATTCGCCTCGGCCGTCCGCCGAGCGCAGGCGATCGCCTCCACGTCAGGGTCAACGCCGAGAGCCCCCTCCGCGCCCAACTTCAGTGCCGCGACGGCCAGAATGCCCGAGCCGGTGCCTACATCGAGAACCCGCCCGCCCGCTTTCACATACTTCTCGAGCAAGATCAGGGCGAGCCGAGTCGTGGGGTGCCGGCCTGTTCCGAACACCCACCGCGTACCCTCGCCACAGCTGGGGATGCGTATGACGCGGTTCCGGTCGTATTCCGGCCCATCTTGGTCAGCGATGATGATGAAGGCACCGGCACCTACGCGTAGCGACTCCGGACCTGCGCCTCGGCTCTCCCGGTATGAGATGGGAAGATCGTCGGCTGCCATCACCAGCGTCGACACCGACAACCCGGTCGCCTCGAAAATCGCTGTCCTCTGTTCCCTCGTCAGCGTGATCCGAAGCATGGCGTCCGGTGCAACATCATGGCGACTCTTGGGCCGCAGCGTCGCTTCTATCGCGCGCCGACCGTACGGAAGCGTCTCGCCTCCTGCCCTCCGACCGGCGAGCGCCAGCGCCGCCACCTGGACCGCCGTCGCGCTCCAGCAAGGCATCGCGATGCCGGACAAACGGTTCACCTCGGCCTGTTGCTCCGGGGTGAATTCGATCCTGATCTCTCGCGCGAGCGACGACACCTCGCGATCAGTCTCGTGCGACCGCGAACCATGTCGCAATGGTGAGACGATGCCCCAGAATCACCGGCCGAACCTCGTGCACGACATCCGCCGGGAACGCGATCAGCATACCCGCCTGCGCTTCCAAAGGGAGACCGCACGCCGAAAACCGCGGTGCCTTGATCAATCCATAGAACACGAGTTCACCACCGTCGTATCCATTAGCATCGCCGGCTACGCACGACGCATTGACGAAAATCACAACTGACACTTTCCTTCGTCTGATCAGCGCCGGGGCCTCGGCATCATCGGTACTGTCGGTGTGTGGGCCATAGAAATGACCGGGGCTGTACGTCAGAAACTGAAGACTTTCGCACCCGTCCAGCCGGACCCCGAAGTGCGTCTCGAGTGTCGGCCTCAGCCCCCCGACCTTCACTCCCAGGCTCGATTTCAACCCGCTTGGGACAGCGGCGATCTGCACGTTTCTGCGGCTTCTCTCGATTTTCTCGACGGAGCCCTCGGTCCTGACCGAGCCGTACTCTAACGCGCTCCCTTGCATCGCGGCCTGGCACTCCAGATACTCTCGTTCGCTACAGAACCTTTCGACCACGAAGAGTCCCAGGCCACGAAATACGTCCACACTCGGCATACGTCAGGATGAGTCTTCTGAAATCAGCCGTAGCCCACTCATGAGCCGCCACCCTGTGCATCGCCGATAATTCTCTCGAGATCCTCACAGATCGCAATTCGCAAGGACGCGAGCTGGGCATAGTCGTTGTGGGGTCTGACGCGCCGTACCGGCACTGCAGCCACCAAGGACTCTAGCTGCGAGAATTCGGTCCTCCGCATCGAATCGTCCAGAAGTTGGTTGGCGTACGTGTTTCTCACCAAAGACATGAACGCCGCGCCATGGCTCACTGGCTCGACCAGTGGGGCCGCTGGGCTGACGCTTCGCGCTTCAAGGACGTAGATGGCCCGCAGCGGCACGGATACGGCGTGAAAGCGATGGCGGGGACCGGTCAGATCAAGGTAGCGCTTGTCCCAGTGGGGAGCGAGCAATGGAAGCGCATCGGAATGCCCGTATAAAGCGCTGACGGACTCGTCCCAGAGACGCAGCCGCGGGTACCCAGGTTGAATGTGGAATCCACCAGCCGACTCGACGACAGAGAGGACGTCGTCTGCCAGCACCGCGTAGCCGGCCTCCGCGAATGCGGCCGCCAGGGTGGATTTCCCCGCGCCTTGTGGCCCGACGAGCGCGAACCCGTTCTGTCCGCTGGCGACCCCCGCTGCGTGAAGACACAGAACACCTCTCACACGCAGCAGGAAGCCGAGTATAGGACCGAGGAGGCTGGGTGCCGCGTCTTGCAACGTCAGAGTCGGCGGCCACGAACTCCACACCTTTGTTCCTGCCGCGTCGACCACGAACTGCGTCCCATCCGCATACTTGAACCATACGTGTCCGTATGGTGGAATCCTCCACGCGACTAGCGCCGGGGACTCATGGTCGCTCTGGTCGCCGAGAGGGAACACACGCTCGCGGCGCGATCCGTCCTCGACCCTCTCTGGCAACTCGCCCCATACTAATTCGACTTCAGGGGCACGACCGGAGTGAGATTCAGGGAGACCCGGAACGGGTTCGCTTGATCTAATAGATAACCCATAGGCGGTATAGGTATAGTCTGCCATCCGTGGTCTCAGTCTCCTCGGTGACTTAAGCCGAGATTGCTAGTCTCAGCCTTTGGCGCGATGTCGCCATCGCGCCGCCCACATCCCTGGATGCAGGCAGCCGCAGCGGCCTTCGGGAGCAGCACTATTCTTGAACGACTAACTCAACTCTTATGCTGCCCCGACGGGTTATCGTTCTTGTTCTTCTCGGTATTGGCCGCGGTAAGGTCACTGATGTTTCCGTAGACAACCAACCGCGGCGACTCATAACGCTTGCGTGAGTCTTCCTGATGCTCGTCTTTCATGTGATGGCTCCTTTTCCGAGTTGTCTGGTTGACAGGTGCCGCAACCACAAGTTGAGACTCACCGGCAACAACGCGTCTGCAAGCTCTCTCATCGTGTCCGGCGGGTCGCGGGGAAGCTTCCGGAGGTCGACAAAGTCTCCGAATCCGGAACTCGGTTCCAACCACTCTCGCCACTCGTCGCAAGCTTGGCGTCGCCTCACCCAAATGCCGTCGGAAGCAAGCGGGGTCTTCGGCCGTCGCAGGACTTCGTTAGGCAACGCACCTCTCATCGCGGCCCTGAGCAGATTCTTCTCGACGCACCAAGGTATCGGCGGGATCCCGATGGCAAACTCAACGATCCGGAGATCAAACAATGGATACCGCATCTCCGCCCGCTCTCCCAGCGCCCCCGAATGCTCCTGCTCGAAGCACCAAGCCCAGTAAGGGTCGATGAGTGAGTTATAGGCCTCAAAGCGAGGATGCTCCACGTCCTTCACTCGCCAATCACGCGACATGCGAGCACGAATATCGAGTTCGGCCTGCAGACGCGCATTCAACCACTCGGGCGGCGCCTCACCGTCAGTCCGACGACGAACTCCCCGGGTGAGAGCAGTTCGAAAGCCCATTGGCGGAAAACGCCGCGTCGTACGCCACAGCCACGCCGCGCTCTCGGCGATCGTCAGCAGGCGACCAGATGCAAGTAACGTCGCGAGCCGGCGGCCGGACGGGATAAACAGTGGATCGCCACCGTCGCCTCGTAAAATGACCCTGGCATCGGCGGATGCCCGCCGGATCACGTCCCGCCCGATGACGTCGAGCGGCGCATGGATGGGTTCTGGCCTCATGAAACCAGGTTCCTTCCAGCGCTCATAGAGCTTGTAGGCATCGACGACCTGATAATGAATGGGAATATCAAGATGCTTCGCGACCAGTCCGGAATAATGCCGTTCGCTGTCCGGCATCAGGTGGTCATACACCATGGTGAATGCCCGCAGCTCGGTGCCGCCAACCGCCCGCGCGGTCGCAGCAATCGAGGGAGAGTCGAGCCCGCCGCTCATCGAGATCGATACCCGGGGAACACGCAATCGATCTGCAACCGCCACTGACAATATGCTGCGGAAGTGGTCGATATATTCCTCGCGCCGCGAATACCGGATCCGCGTATCCAGGGGAAGCGACCAGTAACGCCGCGACCCTCCTGCGCCTTCCGCCGACAACACGAGCGTGTGCGCCGGCGGCAACTTTAGAATGTCCCTGAAAGTCGTCCGGTCAACGTATGAGTTTCTTTCGAAGAGTAGGAAATCGACGACTGCCGTGTCATTCAACGCGTCGCTCACCAAGGGATGAAGCCGTAAAGACGCGAGCGTGTTACTAAAGATGAACTCCCTCTGGGTACGGACGTAGAAGAAGGGTTTCACGCCGAAGTGATCGCGAGCGCAGAACATTCGACGTTTCGGCCGATCCCAGATCGCAAAGGCGAAGTCGCCGATCAGGTGGTCTACGCAGCCGTCGCCCCAGACATGATAGGCGTACACGATCAGTTCGGCGTCCGGCACATCGTGTCCCACGATGCGGCCTTTGCGGACGAGTTTGTCAATGAGCTCTCGTCTCCCATCGATGCGTGCATCCGCGGTGATCCATATCTGCTGATCGAGACTGTACGGCTGCTTTTCGTGCGCGGCTTCGAACGTGGTGCGGAACATCGCGTGCCCGAGGCCCACGCACCCATCGGCCCAGATCTCTTGCGCGTCTGGACCGAGAAATTCCATGTCGTGCGTCATCCGCCAAAGCAGCGCGCGATCAATCGGTGCTCCATTCAGGTTCAGGAATCCAACGATTCCGCTCATTTCACGCCATCGTCGTGGCAGTCACGGCGGTCGACGGAGCGCCGTCCATGCCGAGTAACTGCTCATAGTGTTGGACCACAAACGGGTGGTTGAGCAGAGGGCGGCCATCATGCTCTACCCAGGCATGCGCCTCGAAACCGGTTTGAGCATCCTTCCTGACACCAATTTTGATTGTTGACGGGAGCCCGGCGCACACCAGCAAGCGGTGAAGGGCGAGGGCTTGGCTCAGACACGTTGCCCCTGGAACCCACTGGCTCGCATGCCCCACCGCCCACTCCAATCGTTCCGCGCCCGATCCTTTGACCGAAACAACCTTTGGAGTACGGCGCGTCGCCAGCACGCGTTGCGTCAGCCAAAACGGCAGAAGCCAGAGCGCCACACGAATGACGGCAAGGAGAAACACGGCTCGAATCAGCACCCCACGCGTACGGAAGTCGAGGCGCCAGAGCCTTCGAAGGTTCTTCATTCGGAGATCTCGACGAGGCCCTGTTCGGCCAGCTTGTTTAGTAAATCACGCAGGTCGGCTTCGAGCCGGGCCGCCTCGACGTCGTATTCCCCAAGCAACGTGGAGCGAAGTTCGGAAAACGTCTTCGGCTGTTGAACGAGGGTCCAGATGCGCGCGCCGACAGGATCCAGGCCGTAATACACGCCGCTCTTGAGGTGCAGGATCGCGGCCTCGCCCTGGAGGTCGCAGGAAACCTGGTCCTTGCTCACCGTGATTCGCGATGTGTCCGATAGCATTAGGGCGCCATCTTCTCGATCGTCGTATGACCGATGACCAGCGTATCCATTCTCGTCCGCAGGAAGCACTCCAGCGCCTCTCGCGGATGGTGGACGATCGGCTCGTTCTCGTTGAACGAGGTGTTCAAGAGCACGGGCACCCCGGTCTCCGCCTCAAACGCCTTGAGTAGCTGCCAGTACAGCGGGTTCGTTTTCGGGCTCACGGTCTGGAGACGGCCGCTGCCATCCACATGGGTGACGGCCGGGATGGTCTGACGCCTTTCAGGCCGCACCGGGTAGACCTGCACCATGAACGGGTCCGCCACGGCGCCGACGAAGTACTCGTCGAGGGCCTCCTCGAGGATAGACGGCGCGAAGGGACGGAATTTCTCGCGGAACTTGATCTTGCTGTTGATGATCTCCCGCATGTCAGCACGCCGGGGGTCGGCGAGGATGCTGCGGTTGCCCAGCGCACGCGCCCCCCACTCCATTCGTCCCTGGAACCATCCGACAATTCTACCCCGTGCCAGACGTTCTGCCGTCCAGCGGCATAGCTCTGTCGGGTCGGCGATCGTCCGCACCGTGCAGCCCGTTTGGGCAATTTCGGTTCGGGCGAGATCGACCGCCTGGCCGACCTCGCCCTCGTTGAACTCAGGCCCCCAGTAGCCATGGTCCATCGTGAATCGCCGCGGCTGGCCGAGCGTCTGGTGCCAGACGTAGAGAGCGCCTCCGAGTGAAGTGCCGTTGTCGCCGGCCGCGGGCTGGACGTAGACCTCGCGGAACGGCGTCCGCTCTCGGATCTTTCCGTTCAGCACGCTGTTCATGGCGCAGCCACCGGCGAGGCAGAGGCGCCCGAGGCCGGTGCGCTTTTGGAGCGCGTTCAGCACGTGGAGGGCGACCTCCTCGAACACCGCCTGGAGCGACGCGGCGATGGCTTCGTGCCGCGGCTCGATGGGATCGGTGGGCTGACGCGCCGGCCCGAGCAGCTGCTCGAGCTTCTGCGTGTACACCGGCCCGACCACGGGCTCGCCGTCGTCCCAGGTCATGCTGACCCCTTCCGACCAGTGGCGGAAGTACGACAGGTCCAGCTCGAAGCCGCCGCTCGCGCGGACGTGGACGAGCTGACGGATCCGGTCGACGAACGCTGGCTCGCCGTAGGGGGCCAGGCCCATCACCTTGTACTCGTCTCCGTATTTCCAGAAGCCCAGGTATTGCGTGATCGCCAGGTACAGCTGGCCGAGCGAATGCGGAAAGTAGACGCGGGGGCCGAACTTCAGCGTAGCGCCGCGGCCCACCGCGGTGGCGGTGCTCACGAAATCGCCGAACCCGTCGATGGAGCAGACCGCCGCCTCCTCGAACGGCGACGCGAAGAATGCCGACGCCAGGTGAGCGGGATGATGCTCGACCCAGTGCAGCCGGCGGTCGGCCGCCGTCCCCAGCGCGCCCACGATGCGGTCCTCGACCCGGTCGACCTTGCCCGTGTTGCGCAGCCGCGCTCTCACGAGCCCGAGGCCCGGTCGGTGCCGTAGCGCGAACCACAACCGGCGCAGGTGGTTCGTCCTGAAGTCGCGCGAGATCGCCACATGGTCGACGTCATCGGGCGCGATCCCGCCGATCGACAGGCAGGCGGCGATGGCGTTCCGCGGGAACCCAGCCGCGTGCTTGATCCGGGTGAAGCGCTCCTCCTCCACGGCGGCCACGAGGTCGCCGTCGCGCAGCAGGGCGGCGGACACGTCCCCGTGATAGGCGTTGATCCCCAGGATATTCATGGCTGCCTCGCGCCCAGGGCTTCGCGCGCAGGGACCGAGGCCCGTCCGCGTCTGAGCTCGTCCAGGTAGATGTCGACCAGCACTCGATACCAGAAAGCCTGCAGGAAGTGGAACACGAACCCCTGCTTGCCGTCGAGGAACCCGAGCCGCACGAAATATCGGTACGAGAAGTAGAGCGCCGGCCTGACGTACAGGGGCAGCTTCTCCCAGGCCTGCTTCAACCGCGCCGTGCGCTGGTCCGGGTTGCCCCGCAGCGCAGGGGTCACGGGTCCCCATCCATCGCGGAGCGCCTCCACCCGCGCCTGCAGCGCCGCATAGCGAATGTGCTTGCCGAGCCAGAACGCGATGTCGGCCTCGCGCGCGTTGTCCTCGATCAGGTCGTGCTTCAACGTCCGGGTAGAACCGGTGACGTAGAAATGGTGATCGATCAGATCGCGCTCGTCGATCCGCACCCGGCCGGCACGGAAGAGCTTCAGCAAGTACTTCGGGTAGTATCCGCCGTGACGAATCCAGCGGCCGCGGAAGATCTGGCGCCGGTTCACGTAGAGGCCCTCGATACCGTCGAGGCGCGCGCCGCCGCCGCCGAAGAGGTCGAGGATTTCCGCCTTGAGCTCGGGCGTCACGCGCTGGTCCGCGTCGAGTCCGAGCACCCACTCGTGCCGGATCGGTAGATGCTCCAGAGCCCACGACCACTGGCGCGAGTGGCTTTCGAACGTGTGCTCGACGACCTGGGCCTCGTATCTTGCGGCGATCGACTGCGTGGCATCGGTGCTCCGAGAATCCACCACGAAGAGATCGCCGACCCATTCGGCCAGACTCTCGAGACACACGCCGATGTTCGGCTCCTCGTTGTACGTCAGCACGATGGCGGCGATTGGCGCCCGACCGCTCATCGAGACGCCACCATCCTCGCCGGCCTCGGCGCGCCGACGATCTCGCGGTACAGCCCGAGCACCGCATGGGCCATCGCCTCGGCGCTGAACCGGGTCTCCGCCAGTCGGCCAGCGCCTTCCCCCAGGCGCCGGCGCAGCGGTGGATTGGCAATCAGGGTGGCGAGGGCCGTCGCCAGCGCCGGCACCTCACACGGTATGACCAAGCCGGCGCTTCCCTCGACCACCTCATGGTGGATGCCAACCTGGTCGGACACGACCACGGGCAGCCGGCTCGCCATCGCCTCGACGACGGCGAGACCGAAGTTCTCCGAGTAGGAAGGCAACACGAACAGATCGGCATCGGCCAGCGCCGCCCGCTTCTCGTGGTCGTCCAGCAGCCCGGCCCAGTAAACAGCATCGGCGAGACCCAGACGCTCGGATTCGCCGCGCAGCTTGCCCACGAAGGCCGGGTCGCCGTCGCCCGCGATGACGAGCCCCACGTCGGAGCGAGTGGATCGGACCCGCGCGAAAGCCGAAAGCAAGAGATCGAGCCCCTTCTTCGGATCGATGCGCGACAGGAACAATATGGTCGTCCGGCCGGCGAGATGGGGCGCGCGGCGGCGAATCCAGCCGCTGGCTGCCCGCTTCCGGAATGCCCCGACGTCGATCCCGTGCGGGATCACCGTCGCCCGGCCCGGCGCCTGCAGAAGCGCGGCCTCGCGACGCTCGGCCTCGCTCGTGTAGTGCACGCGGGCGGCGCCCGCCAGAATGCGCCGCTCGACCATGCCGAATGACAGCCGCTTGAGCAGAGGACGTCGCTGCTCCATCCCGAAGCGGTTCAGCGTGCCGAGGGGTCGGACAACGTATGGCACCCCGTACCGCCGGGCGTACACCGACGCCGGGAGGGTCGCGTAAGAAAACAGCGCGTGAATGTGGACGAGGTCGTACTCGCGTACGTGAGCGGACAGCCAGCGCGTGAGCGGCCACGAGACCGTGTAGAACCGGGTCTGGCGGCGGAAATACCAGTAGGTCGTGTCGCCGTCCGACACCGGGCATCCGAGCGGAACATCGAGGCGCCCCGGACCGTCATCGTCTGTGGTGGCAACGTCGACCTCCACGCCAACGCGAGCCAGGCTGCGCGCGAGGGTCCGCATGGCGACGCTCGGGCCACCACGAAAAGGGCCGACCGACGGAATCACGTGGAGAGCCTTAAGCAAGGTCCAGGGCTCCCACGAGACCGCGCTCGAAGTGCTCCCGGGTGTATCGGGACGCGTAGCGAGCGCGGCCGGCCTCGGACCAGCGATCCCACTCCGGGCCGGGGGTCAACAAGCGGACGACAGCATCCGCGACATCTCGTGGCCGACGAGGGTCCACGGCGAGCCCGGCTTCGGGCGGGTTGACGACTTCACGGCCCGCGTCCAGCGTGCTCACGAGACACGGGCGACCCGCGCGCATGGCTTCGACGTAGACCAGGCCAAAGCCCTCACCGGCGCTCGGCATGACCAGGCAGCGGCAGCGGCGCAGGAGGTCGTCCTTCTCGGCGTCGCTGACCAGGCCGGAAAATCGAATGGAAGCGCCCAAGCCGAGTGCTCGCGAGTCCTGCTCGAGAGCCGGGCGAAGGTCGCCGTCACCCACGATCCACAGCTCGGCGCCAGGCAACTGTTCGAGCACCATCTTCCAGGCCGCGATGACCTCGCGGTGGCCCTTGTAATCTTCGTCCCGCAGTAAACGGCCGACCATGAGCGCGGCCGGCGGCGAACCGTCAGGCGCGACGGGGAAGGTTGGGCTGTTCAGGCCAAGCGGGACCGTGACGTGCGGCGCGTCGCCGAACGCGGGATTCGCGGTGACGAACCGCTGCCACGTGTAGTCGCTGTTGCTCAGAAAGACGTCACCGGCGCGGAGCGCGCGACGACTGATCCATTCGAGGCGTCGAAATGCCTCGATGCCGTGAAGGTAAATGAACACTCGCGACCCCGGTCGGCGCACGTACGGCAACAGCTTCACCAGGTCAAGGTGCCACACGAGCACGGTGCCCGCGGTCCTTCGCGCGCGTAGCGCGAGTACGATGGCCCCCATGCGGGAGCGGGCCGTCACGATATTGCGGCTCTGAGCTGCCTGCCGCTCGCCGTACATCACGAGCCGCGCGCCTCCATTGTTCGACGTCGCTCTCGAAATCGCTTCCCACGCGACGCGTCCACTCGCCTGGACGCCGCCGAAGACAGACAGCGACGGACAGAGCGTCAACACCATGATGCGGCTCCACCCGACGACATAGCCAACGAGTCTTGCGTGGCCGCGGCTGGCGCCTGGGGGCGCAGACGGAGGAAGACATAACGGTTGATGAGCATCGCGGCCACTGCCGCGGCGGCCGCGCTCGACGTGATTTCCATCAGGGAACCGCCCGCCTGAAGCAATGCCGTACCCGGCACATACCACAGCACGAAGCCCGGCCAATCGCCGACGACCACCCGGCTTCGCGCGATGCTGTCGACGCTGGCGATGACGGTTCCGAGGAGGAGAAAGCCGATGACGACTCCAGCAGTGCCGAAGTTGATGTAGAACTCCAGCACCTGTCCCATGCCGACGCTGGTGTTCTCCTCGAAGGTTATCCCCGTGTAGCGGGACACCCAAGTTCCGCTGCCCGCCGCCATGGGCTTGTCCGGCCAGATAATACGCGGAACGAGCGCCCAGAACGCCTCGAGCACCGTTTCACCGCGGGCGAATGCGTCCGGGTTCGAAGCGATGTAATCGACGGCCGCCCCGACCAGCGTGTTCTGATTCAAACGGCTGTCGATGCGCTCCAGATGATCGGTGTCGTACGGGTCGAACCACTCGAACGCTCGCACCATATCCTCGACCTTCTGGAACCGGGCCGTCAAGTCGCCTCCCGTCCACACGACGTCTCGGATGTCCCTCCGGTCACGCATGTACGTGACGTAGATGGACAGGCCCAGGTACACGCACAGCATCGCCAGCAGCGCGCCCCGAGGCCCGATTCCGCGTAGGCTCACCAATAGAGTGACGACCATCACGAGCGCGATCGCACCGAAACCCAGAAAGCCTGCCGAGATGAGCGTGAAGAGAGGCAGCCACATAGCGGCCGCAACCCAGGCCAGGAACGCGAACTTCTTCGCGGATCGCAGGGCGACCCACGCCGAGAGTCCGAGCCCAACGAGAAGGAACGCGCGTCCCGTGCCGATGACGGCGCTGACCGTCGGAATGCGCCCGAGAAAGGTGGCGGACAGCAAGTAAAACAGAATGCCGACGGCGAAATAGACCTTGGCGAGGGTGGGTTCGGGTGCCGTCGTGACCGCGATGTTCTTCGTCACCCCGAACAGCCTCGCGACGAATGGCGCGATGACAACGGCTCCCACGCCAAAGCCGAGCAGTCCGTACACGGTCTGCTCCAGCCCGAGCTCGACCATCCCCGGATCGCTTCCGGTCCAGTCCCAGGGGAACAGGTATATCGCCGCGCCCACCCCGTGGAAGGCCGTCAGCTGTACCAGATATGTCAGCGTGAGCCCGACGCCGCCGATGCTCCGCCTCCAGCGCACGATCGCGATGACGGCGAGCGCGATTCCCCAGATGCCCAACCAGACGGCCAGACGGGAAGCGTCACCGACCATGGACGATCACCGCCCCTCCAGGCAAAGCGCCTCGAAATCGGCCGCGACCTGCCGCCAGTCGCGGGGCTTGAATGCGGCATAGACACGCGACGCCATCTCCGCGAGCTCTGAACGATTGGCGGCGCACCACCCCAGCCGTTCGATGAATGCTTGCGGATCCCGGATCGGCACGATCCAGCCGTTACGGCCCTCGTCGATGAAGTCGGGGCCACTGCAATTCGGGGTCGTGATGATCGGCAGTCCGGCCGCCGCTGCCTGCGCGAGCACGACGGCATAGCCGTCTTGCACGGTCGGAAAGATGAACACGTCGGCCCAATCATAGTGCTCTCGCAGTCGCGCTTGCGGGACCTTGCCGACGATCTCCGCGTTTCCCCGAAGCGCGCGCATCAGCTTGCCGACTTCGGGCGTCACGGCACCGACCATCCGCAGGTGGAAGGCCTCGCGCGGCAACGCGGCAGCGATCCGAGCCGAATCCCACGTCCCCTTCTGCCAGGACAGCGCCCCCACGTACAACACGCGCAGCGGGTGGTTGGCCTGAAGACGTCGGCACCGCGCTTCGACAACAGCGGCCGGCGGTCGGAACCGCGACAGATCCGAGCCCAACGGCAGCCATCGCAGGCGCTCGGGAGGCACGCCGTTCGCCACGAAGCTGTCCCAGGCAAAGCGTGAAAGCACGACGAGCCGATCGGCCAGCGCGTACTCCCGCTCCTCGCGGGCGATCATCCACCGACTGGGGCCGGGCACGCGCCCGCCCACTCGATCCGCCTCAGTCTTCAGGAGGTGCGCCTGGGTCCGGATGTGGGCCGACCCGCGCATGACGAAGTCCAGCCCCGGCGTCCGCTCGCGAAGCACCTCCTCAGCCACCCCGGTCCAGATATGCTTGACGTCGTAGTTCGTGGCGCGTAGGGCGCGAGCGGCCCAGCGACCAAACAGCGTGTGCATGAACCGATCGCGAACTTCTGCGAAGGGCAAGCCGTCACGCAGCAGCACCCGCCCGAGACCACCATGAAGCGGAAACGACCGCACGTTCTCGCTCGGAACCCGAAAGCGGCTGACGGCGAACATCGGGTAGCTCGTGAAGATGGTGACGTCGTGGTCTCGCTCCAGCAACGCCCGCGACAGATCGAACGCGTGGAACCGGCCGTGGACGACGATCGCGAGCTTCATTCGACCGCACTCTGAATTCGAGCGCCGGTATGCGGAGCGGCCGTCGCGGGGGTGAACTCATGACCTGCCAACATCGCGACCAGCCTATCCCGGTAGGAGTGGCCGCCCCGGGTCACCAGAGCGTGCGCCGCCGCGGCCAACCGCGTTCTCTCCTCAGGGTGCTCCAGCAGCCACCCTGCCTTTCGGACCATGTCGCTGAGAGATCTGAAGTACACCACCGCGTCTCCGTCGGCGCCGAATATGTCCCGGTGCTCTCCCGTATCCTCCGCGAGCATGCAGCCGCTGGTGGCCGGAATCTCGAAACTTCTCATGGTGTTGCCATCTCGGTTCGCCTTCCTGACGATGCAGAGACATATCTTCGCGGTCGCCGTCGCTCGCCTCACCGTTCCCGGATCGGCATGGCCCCGCGTGCAAGCACGAGTTGCCGAAAACCGCTCCCAGTAGTCTCCGTATAAGCCGACCCGAAAGCCGTGTTCGATGAGCGTCGCGATGTACGGCACCCGGTCCGAATCGCCTCCGCCCACAAATAACACGTCGCAGCTGTCACCCCGCCGATCCGGGTCCGCGCTTGCTTCGGGATACTGGTGTGCGGGGTCGTACCCGAATGGTTGATACATGACGCGCCGGCATCCGAGCCCACGAACATCGTCCATATTCGCGCGTCGAGCAGAGAAGACGTAGTCATACTCTGGAAGCGCCGCCAGGAACCACGGAGCACGCACACTGGGGTTGAAGGGGTCGTCGGTCATATAGTTGATTCGGACAACGCCGGTACGACCAATTCGTTCGAGATCTCGCCGCGTGCAAGGAGCGAAGCCAGTCGTCAGCAGCCACTGGGGTCGCTGTGTCTGAACCTGCTCAACCACCTGCGAGCTCGACCGACGGAGCCAGGTTGGACGCCGCCCGCGTAGGTACCAGTTCGCGCGACGAACCCATACCGGAGCATCCATGGCCCTCAGCGCGTCGACAAACCCTACTCGTAGACCCAGTTGGGACGCGGCGCGCACAAGACTCTCGCCGATGTTCGTTCCGCCGGAATTGCCGACGATCAGAACTGCATCGCCGGTGACATGCTGTCCGTCGAGAGCTTTCACGGATACTGAACCGCCCGGGCCGCGATGCCGCGCCGAAGACTCTCTCTGAGTCCCAATCTAGCTTTTGCCAAGCGATACAGCGTTGGGTACAAGCCTCGAAATAGCCACACCGGCACCGCTAATCCCGCCACACTTATCGCCAGGTGAACCAGCCGGAGCCGCATCAGCCGCCCCCATCCCAGCTCGACCCCGTCACAGAGGCAATTTACCCGCGCGGCGAGGCAGAACCCGATCGAATAACCAACCGAATGGACATATTTGAACTCGACGACCCAGTAGGGAAATGTGAACAGCAAAAACTGCAGAATGATCCTCTCCGCATATCGGGAAAGCGTCGAAGCATCCACGGACGCCTCGATCGCATTCGTCACGAGCCGAGGAATCTCGAGAACCGGAACGCGGCGCGGAACGACACGCCATCCTCTGGTTTTGGGCTTCGTTGCCAGACTATCGACCCGTTCGCCGGCGATTTGAATATCCTTTCGGACGATTGGAATATCGAGTGTCAGGAGCGCTGCTCCCTCGGCAAGAATCCGGCTCCCGATGTACATCTGGTACATCTCGCTGCCGTCGTAGGCCGTCGACTGGTGGGCGAGCGCCCGTCTTGCGTCAAGCATGATGCCGCTGAGAAAACTGAATTCGCGGTAATACTGAACGACGACGTCCGGTCCCCTCCCCGCCACTCCGGTTCCGTTCACTCGTCTTCGAACGGAACACGTTGCCCAGTCCATGAAATTGGGAATGACGACGCCGATGTCATCCGGCACTTCCTGGACGCGGTCGCGGACGACTTCGAGCGTCGTCGAGGCTGCCAGACAATCATCGTTGCCCAGTAAGAATATGTACTGACCGCGCGCCAGCGACATCGCGGTTCGGAGATTCGCGTCATAGCGCACGTTGGCTTCTTGTCGAAAATATTGGAACGCCACGCCGCTATGCTGGAGAAATTGGACGATCTCGTCCTGACGGCCATCGGTCGAGCAGTCGTCCGAGATGCAGATTTCGTAATCGTCGATCGATTGCTCGACGATCGACCGTAGCGCTTCAAGAAAGAACGACGTCCGGTTGTGCTGTGGCACGCAGATGGAGAAATAGGGCTGAGCCCCAGATTTCACCGCACTGGCTATCAGGGGCATCCGGTAGACTCAGTCGCGCATCGAATGGCCAATGTGGAACCGGGCAAGGGCCGATTCGACGACGCCGGAAGCACGTGGGGCAGGGTGTCGTCGTCATTCAGTATGCGAAGTACTGGCGCGAACTGCGTTTCATAGTTCCAGGTCTCACGCACGCGCTGCCTGCCCCGCTCGCCCATGGCGCGCATCAGTCGCAGGTCGCGCAGATAGCGCACCACCGCGTCCGCAATGCTGGCATCGTCAGATGGATCGCATGCCAGCCCGAATCCGGGGTCGACGAACTCAGACTCCCACTCGCCGACGCCGTTGACCAAAAGTGCCAGCCCCTGCGAAAGGTAGTCGAATGGTTTGTTGGAGGCGCCCACCATGTGCCGCTCATTGATGTCTTCACTCACCCGTGGCATGAATGACAGGCCCACGTCACTGCGCGCGCACCAAGCCATGAGCTCGTGGCGTGGCATCGCATCAATCATTTGCATCCGTCCATGGACGTTCAAGCTCCGCGCGAGTTGCAGGAGTCTGTCGCGATAACCGAGATGACCGATAGTTTCGTAACCGATGACGCGCAGCTTCACGTGCTCCGGCAGCAAAGAAAGTGCCCGCACCACGGCCTCGGGGACGCGTGCAGGGACGATCGAACCGTGGTAGAGCAGCCACAGGTCATCACCACTCGGAAGCGGCTGTCGTGCGGGGGAAACTTCTGACATCGATGGGCAGTTCCAGACACACCATACGCGCGCGGCGCCCGTTTCTCGCTTAAATACCTCGGCGCGATCTTGGTTTGGAACGACACATGCCACCGCGCGTCGGGCTGCATGCCGGCGAGCCCACCTGCTCAACGCCCGTCCGCAACCTGTACCGGCCCTGGCAGGAGCGTCGTGCTCATGATAGACAACCCGAATCCCAGGCAAGCGGCTCACGAGAAGGGCGGCAGGCGCCGACAGAACATCCGAGGCGTAGACCCAACGTGGCCTCCACCGTAGGGCCCACCGAAGCACTGACGCCGTAAAGCTGAGATAGCTCAACTTCTGGCGCCATCCGGGCGCGACGAACGGCCGCGTGACGACTCGTACATTCGGCCTTGATTTGAACCGAAGGGCAGATGCACCGAGGGCGCTGGTGCCGATAAAGGCGACGTCCCAGCCGGCGCCTGCCAGAATCGCCGAGCTGTGCTCGAGCGGCGGGTACGCCGCCGGATTAGTGTACTGAACGTACAGGATGCGCCGATCTCGCACCGCGCGATCCCTCCTCCGGTTCACCGAGCACTCGACCATAGACCGCCATCATGTCGTCCGCGACGTCGGCCATGGTCCGCGGCGGCCGGATGCCGCGACGTAACGTGACGAGAAGCTCGCGCTCTCGGTCCACTCGTTCGAGCGCTTCCCGCCATGCGTCGACCGAACTGCTCCGCACGAGTAGCCCGTCGACGCCATGGGACACGAGCTCGGCGATGCCGCCCAAGGCTGAGCCGATGACCGGGGTTCCCGCGGCGAAGGCTTCGAGGACGACCAGCGGGCCCGTTTCCAGCCAGCGCGACGGCACCATGACGACGTCGTAGCTTCGAAGGAGCGCGACCACTTCTGCGCTTGGTACCGGACGCCGAAACACGATCCGCGGGTCCCCGGCGGCGGCCGCGATCAGCTCCGCGTGGTAGCGATTTCCGGAGGGCGCGTCCATGACGCCGTAGATGTCCAGCTTGATGTTGAGACCGGGCGCGGAACGGACGGCCTTCACGAGCAGGTCTGGCCCCTTGGTTGGATCCAGCCGGCCGAGGAATACCGCGCGGAGCGTCTCGTCAGTGGGCGGGCCGAGATCCCGGCCACGCGCAGAGGCGGCAGGGCCTTGGACTCCGGCGCGAGACACCGACACCTTGGCTGGAGGCACGCCGTTGCGCTCGAGCACCCCTCGCGCCCACTCGCAGACGGCCACGATATGGCGGACTTCCGCCATGCACTCACGGAACGTCTGGTGCCGTATGCTCACCAGCTCACGCATCGCGAGCGCCGTCCAGACGCCGCCGCTGCGCCCGTGATTCGCCATCGCTCGCCCGAACGAAGCGGGCACTCGGGCAAGAACCCGGCTCGCGATCCGATTCAGGCCCAAGCTCTCGAGGCGACATTCCGTGCACCGAACCGCGTCTACGCGCCCATCGCACTGCTCGTGTCCCCAGCGAAGCAGCGTTCCACGGGGACAACTCACGGTGGGCGTGTGGTACGTGAACACGGACGGGACATCGCGCATGGACGCTTCGCGTACGAGCAAGAGTGACGCCCCGCGCGTCAACGCGTGAAGATGGACGACGTCAGGCTCTTCCCCGTCCAGGATTCGCCCGAACTGCCGAGCGGCCCCTGGATCACCAGCAGCGTAGAGCTCCCTGATGTCCGTGACGCTGTCGCGCACGGCAAACCGGTGTACCGTTAGCCCTTCGATCGTGTAGCTCTCGGTGCGAGCGCCCGGCGCAGCGATGACCGGCTCGACACCGATCTCCCGCTGGGACCGCGACAGCGACTGCACGTACACCTCCGTGCCTCCGACGGGATCTGGCCCGAACGTGAATGGAACGTGCAGGATCTTCATGCGGTCGCCCTCGACGACGTTGGCTCCTTCACTCCGCGGACGATCGCCTTCATCCTCGTGTAGGTGCGTTGTCCGACCAGAGACCCGAAGCACTGCCTCGCGATCGACCAGTCGGCGATATATCTGGGTTGGAGGGCAATCGCCCGCAAGTAGCACCGCCGGGCATGGTGCGTCATGCCCATGCCGAAGTACTTCCGTGCCAGCGTCAGATGGTGTGCGCCGTAGATGCGACGGCGTCTGCGCCTCAACTCGCGGCCGAGGGACGTCTTCGGATCCGCACCGGCGAAGACCATGTCGAGCACGCGGAAGATCGAGGGCTCCTCCGTCCGATCCCGCACGATCGCGGTGTGAAGATTGCCGGGATGCACCCGGTAGTCGGCGAGGATCCCGCCGCAGTGAAACAGCGGCCAGCGTCGCGCGATCATGACGCTGAAATACCAGTCGTGAAAGGCCAGCCCGGTCGGGATCGGAAGCGCCTGCAGCCAGGCCTCGCGCCGCGCGATCACGGTCGGCGCGCAGATGAAGTTCTTCTCCAGCAGGCGTAGCAGCTCGTCACCGCCACTGTTCGAAAGTCCATGAACCTCGTCGAGGCTGACACCGCTGTACGCGCCCGTGTCGTCGATCAGATCGACGTTGCCGTACACCAGGCCGATGGCCGGCTGGGCCCGCAGGATCGGGACCACGGCTTCGAGGTACCCGGGCTTGTAGCGATCGTCACCGTCGATCCGCGCCACGAACCTGCCGCGGGCCGCCCGAAGCCCGTCGTCGACGGTCTGCGCATGGCCCTCGTTGCGCGCGTGATGGATCACCCGAAGCCGAGGATCCGCATAGCGCCGCAGGACGTCGGCGCTGTCGTCGGGTGAGGCGTCGTCGACCACCACGACCTCGAACTCGAACGAGCCCTGCTGGGCGAAGATACTGTCCAGGCACTCGCCGATGAAGCGCGCGTGCTTGTAGCAGAGAACGACGAACGTTACTTCCGGGTCGTGTCCGGACCGCATCCCGCACGCCGTGCGGCAAGACGTCGCGCGACGTCCTCGCCGTGGTCGACTGCAAAGCGCATGAGGTCGCAAATGTCCGCGATCGCCGCCGGTCCCAGCGCGGTCCCGGTCGGCAGCGTGAGCACGCGGTCGAGCACGCGCTCGGTCACCGGCAGCGGCGCCGCCGCCCCCAGTGACCGATACGGCTCGACCCGGTGACAACCGGGAACGAAATAACGGCGGGCGCGCACGTTCTCCGCCCACAGCAGTTCGACGAGATCGTCGCGGCTGAGACCGGTCACCATGGGGTCGACGTCGACGACGACGTATTGGTAATTCTGGCGTCCGAGGGCGACCCCGCTGACCAGGGTCAGCCCGTCGATATTCTTGATGGCGGCCCGATACGCGAGATAGTTCTCGTAATTGGCCGTGGTGAACTCGTCGATGTCCTCCAGATTCGTCAATCCCATGGCCGCGGCCGCCTCGGACATCTTGCCGTTCGTGCCGACGCTGACCACGGTGTCGTAATCGGAGAAGCCGAAGTTGCGCATGAGGCGCGCGCGCCGCGCGACCTCGTCATCGTTCGTGGTAATCGCGCCACCCTCGAAGCTGTTGAAGAACTTGGTGGCGTGGAAGCTGAAGACCTCGGCGTCCCCGAAGCCGCCGATCATCCGGCCCTGATGAGAACAGTCGAAGGCGTGGGCAGCATCGAAGAACAGGCGCAATCCACGGCGCCGAGCGATGGACGCCAGCTCCTCCACGGCGCACGGCGCTCCCCACAGGTGAACCCCGAGGATGGCGGACGTCCGCGGCCCGATGGCTTCTTCGACCCGTCGCGGATCGAGGGTATAGGTTTCGTCGTCCACGTCGCAGAACACCGGGTCGAGGCCGAGCCATTTCAGGGCATGCGCGGTGGACACGAACGTCATCGATGGAACGATGACCTCGCCGGAGAGATCCAGCGCGCGCGCCGCGATCTCGAGGCCCACGTGGCCGTTGCACACCGCGACACAATGCTTGACGCCCAGACGCTCGGCAATTCTGGCCTCGAATTCCTGAACGTACTTGCCGTTGTTGCTGAGCCACCGGCGGTCGAGCAGGTCGTTGAGCCGCTCGAAGAAGCGTTCGCGATTGCCGACGTTGGGTCTGCCGACGTGTAACGGCTCCGCGAAGTGCGGCGGCCCTCCGAAGATGGCGAGATCGTCCGGTCTACACTTGAGCATTGCCGACTCCACGACGGATGGATGCGGGCACCCCATAGGCCACCACGCGGGCCGGCACGTCACGCACGACGACGGCGCCGGCTCCGATCAGCGACGCCTCCCCGATCGTGATGCGGTCGCGCACGGTGGCGCCGATACCGACCCACGCGCCCCGGCCGACCACCACGCGACCGCCGAGGCGCGCACCGGGGCCGATGTGGGCGCCGTCATCGACCTCACATTCGTGATCGATGCTGGCTGCGGTGTTCACGATGACGGCCCGTCCGATGCGAGCGGCGACTCCGATGATCGCCCCGGCGGCGACGACGGTCCCCGCGCCCACCACGGCCGAATCGGCGACAATCGCGCGAGGGTGAACGGCCGTGTGCAATTCGAGACCGGCGTCCACAACGACGTCGACCGCTGCCAACCGGCCTGCGCAATCGCCGAAGGCGATCGCGGCCTTCTCCACGCCATCGCGCCGAAGCGCCTGGAGATCCCGCTGACCACCAAGGATCTTCAACCCCCCGAACGCCTCACCGCGTCGCCCCGCGTCGTCGTCGAGAAACCCGACCAGCTCGAGCCCGGTCGTGAGCCGCAGGATGTCAGCGACGACGAGGGCGTGCCCCCCTGCGCCCCAAACGACCACACGGACTGGTGCGACACTCATCCCGCTTCGACGGCCGCGGCGCCGGCTCGTGCCTTCGGTCTTCGCGCTGTGTCGAACGACGTCTGGGAGAGATCGCTGACCAGCATGGTCTCCCAATCCAATACGGGCCTCACCGCGCCAATCCACTTGCCGTAGTAACCGCCGCGTCCATGAGCAGAGTCTTGAACCTCGAAGGTGATGGCGTCGTCGTGCCAGTACACGATGTGCGCGAGGTCGCGGACCACGAGCACGGTGATCCGGTAGACGCCGTCATTCAACAGATGGGCCGGAATCCGGCAGACGCTTCGATACAGGCCGCTGACGAACGGGCGCCCATGCCAGTGAGGATCGGTGATGCTCGGCGTGCTGAGAACGCAGGTGCCGTCCTGGTTGTGGACCGTCAGGCTGATATTCAAGTGCGTCCCCGGAACGAGGTTCCAATACTCGATGGCCAGCGTGAACGCGTCGTGGACGGCCAGCGTCGACGCGGGTTGTCCGTCGGTGGCGGTGACGGCCACGCGGCGAAGCCTGACGACCTCGTTCCCCGGCGCGGCTTCGATGCTCGGCCAGGTCTGCTCCAGCGCCGCGTCCGCGCCGACCTGCAGATACTCCGCGACCACGGGCTTCGCGGGACCGTCACGCCGGATGCGGCCTTCGTCTAGCCAGATCGCGCGGTCGCACAGCTGCTGGACCGCCGCCATGTTGTGGCTGACGAAGAGGATGGTGCGCCCCTGGCGGGAAACGTCGCTCATTTTTCCCAAGCACTTCCGCTGGAACGCCGCGTCGCCGACCGCAAGCACCTCGTCCACGAACAGGATCTCCGGATCGAGGTGGGCTGCCACCGCAAAAGCCAGCCGCATGTGCATGCCGCTGCTGTAGCGCTTCACCGGCGTATCGATGAAGTCTTCGACTTCGGCGAAGGCGACGATGTCGTCGAACTTCCTCCGGATCTCGGCCTTGCGCAGGCCGAGGATGGCGCCGTTCAGGTAGATGTTCTCGCGCCCGGTCAGCTCGGGATGGAAGCCGGTACCGACCTCCAGAAGAGATCCGACCCGGCCGTACACGCGCGCCTCTCCTTGCGTCGGTCGCGTGATGCGAGAGAGGATCTTCAGCAGCGTGGTCTTGCCCGCCCCGTTGCGCCCGACGATCCCGACCACCTCGCCTCGACCGACCTGAAAGGACACGTCATTCAACGCCCAGAACGTGCGAGGAGCACCCGACGCCGGGAACGGCGAGCGGCCACGGAAGACCGACTGGAGCGCGCGGCGCGGGAAGTCGAGCGCGTGCGTGATCGTGTCCCGTAGCGCGTGATAGGGCTCGGGGGTGCCGATGCGATAGCGCTTCCTGATGCCTTCGCACTCCACGGCGACGGTCTTCACGTCAGACGAGGTCGGCAAACCATTGCTCCATGCGCGCGAAGTAATAGAGGCCGCCGGCGATCAGCGCGGCCACCATGGCGATCGACACCCAGAGCATCGGTCCCGGCGCCGGCGCGTCTGGCAGCAGCGCCCACCGGAAGCCTTCGACGACCGCGGTCATCGGGTTGAGGCCATAGAGGGGACGCCAGGCCTCGGGGACGACGGTGCTGGCATACGCGACCGGCGTGGCGAAGAACCACAGTTGCGTAAGGAAGCCCAGCGTGTATCGGACATCCCGATACTGGACGTTCAACGCGGACAACCAGAGGCCCGCGCCCAATGCGGTGGCCAGCGCGAGCAGCACGAAGAGCGGCAACGCCAAGACGCGGACGCCGGGAACGGCGCCGTAGTAGAACATCAGCCCCACCAGCACGCTGAACGCGATCAGGAAGTCGATCAGGACCGTCGCGACGGCTCCGAGGGGGACCGCCAAACGCGGGAAGAACACCTTGGTGAGCAGGCGCTCGTTCGCGACGAGGCTGTTGCTCGCCTCGCCCAACCCGTGCGCGAACAGCTGCCAGGGCAAGAGCCCGCAGTACACGAACAACGGATATGGGATTCCGTGCGTGGCGATTTTGGCGAGCTGTCCGAAGAACAGGCTGAACACGATCATCATGAAGACGGGCTGAATCACCGCCCACGCGATGCCGAGCACGGTCTGCTTGTAGCGCACCTTGACGTCGCGCCATACGAAGAAGTACAGAATCTCCCGGTATTCCCACAGCTCGCGCAGATTCAGCGGCACCCAGCCGCTGGCCGGCCGAATGACGGTCGGTGTGACGGCAGGGAACGACGGAACGGCCGTCGCCTCGGCGCGGGAACCCGGCGAGGGTGACGCGGTCAGTTCGCCGACGCTTGCCATCGTCCGAGTACGCTCAGCGCCCAGGGGCGCGTCCAGTGCAGGTGTCCCTGACCCCACGCGCGGATCACGGCCTCTACCGCAGGTCGGTTGAACAGCTCGCCGCCCGGGGAGTGGACCTCGACGGCCTTACCGAGGTCAGTCTGGAGCCAGTCCGCGAAGGGAAACACGAAGCCCTGCTTCGTGCGACGCTCGCGCACCGAGGCCGGCAGCAAATCGGCCACGGCCGCGCGCAGCAACGATTTCGATGTGGGCTCGCCGCCGAGCGAGTCCCGCAGCGGAATGACGCGCGAGATGAGCTCGTGGTCCAGCAAGGGCACCCGGACTTCGAGCGAGTGCGTCATGCTCATCACGTCGGTGTCCCGGAGGAGCTGATGGCGCGTGTAGAGGGCGAGCTCCGCGCGGCGCACCCAATCGAGCATCTCGTGGCCACCGTCCGGCACGCGATCCGCGATGTACTCGGTCGCCTCGAACTCCTTGCGCGCAGCGTCCCAGACATCGGGCGTGACGAGTTCGCGCACCTGCGACGGCGCGAAGATGCCGCGACACGCCAGGTATGCGCTGGCCCGCGAGGGCAGCCGCTCCAGAGCGTCCGCGTACTTCGCCCAGCCCCACCGACGTCCGGGCGCCTGCCGTACGACATGCGCGACCGCGCCCCCGCCCGGAACGACGCCCACGGCCCGCCGCGCGCGCAAAAAGCGCGGGACCCCCACGAACGTGTTGTGGTAGCCGCCGAACAGCTCGTCGCCACCGAGACCGGAGAGCGCCACCTTCAGCCCCGCCTCGCGTGCGGTCTCCGCCACGAAGAATGTGTTGATTCCGTCGATCGTCGGCTGGTCCATGGCCCGCCAAATGCGATCGAGGGCTCTCACGACGTCCGCTTGCGTCACGACCCGCTCGTGGTGCTCGGCGCCGATCGACTCCGCCACCGCCCTCGCGAACGGCGCCTCGTTGTAGCGGTGATCCTCGAACGCGACGGAGCATGTGCGTATCGGCTGCTGGGTCTTCGCGCGCATCAGCGCCACGACCGCGCTCGAATCGAGGCCGCCGCTGAGGAACGCGCCAAGCGGCGCGTCGCTGACGAGGTGGGAGGCAATGGTGTCCTCGAGCGCTTCTCGGACCTGCTGCGGCGCGTCAGGCCGGTCACTCGAAAGGCCGTCGATCATCGCGAGGTCCCAGTACTTGCGAATGACAGGGCCGCCGGCCGGCGCGTCAACGTCCAGCTCGGCGCTGCATCCCGCGTCCAGCGCCCGGCAGGCCTCGTAGATGGTGAACGGGTTCGGCACGGAGCCGAGGAGCAGATAAGCGACGAGTCCGGCCGGGCTGATCGCACGACCGGCCAGCCCGGAGGCCCGCAGGGCCTTTAGCTCCGACGCGAAGACGAAGGCCTCGGACGTCTCGGCATAGTAGAGCGGCTTGATGCCGATTCGATCGCGCGCCAGAAGCAGCCGCGGTCGTCGGCTCGATGCGTCGCCAGCGTCGTACACTGCGAACGCAAACATCCCGCGCAGGTGAGTGACGACCTCACTTCCCCATGCCTCGTAGCCGTGGAGGAGCACCTCGGTGTCGCTGCGAGACTTGAAGGCGTATCCCTTGGCTTCCAGGACGGCGCGCAGGGTATCGGCGTTGTACAGCTCGCCGTTGTACGTGAGCCACACGCGGCCTGACGCGTTGGCCATCGGCATGTGGCCTGACGGCGACAGGTCACGAATCGCGAGGCGGCGGTTGACGAGGCCCACCCGGCGCTCCGCCGATATGAAGGTGCCTGCGTCGTCCGGGCCCCGATGCACGAGCACACGCTCCATCGAGCCGAGACGCTCGGCCAGATCATCCATCGGTCGGTACGCCACGATTCCGGCAATCCCACACATCTCAGCGCGTCTCTCGCGAAGGGACGGTCGTCACGACTTTTCGCTGGGGGAGTAGTACGACCGATAGTAGTGGTAATACTTGTAGTAGTACCCCTCCTGCCGCAGGTTCACGCGGTTCAGCACGACGCCGATGATCCGCGCCTTCACCGCGGCCACCTGGCCGATCGCGCGCCGGATCACCTCCAGGGGCACCTTGGACGCCCGGATCACGATGATCACGCCTTCGCACTGGGCGGAGATGGCCACCGGATCGGCCACGGAAATGATGGGAGGGGTGTCGAGCACGACGAGGTCGAACGCCTCCTGCGCCTCGGCAATCACCTCCCGCATCCGCGCCGAGGCCACCAGCTCTGCCGGATTCGGGGGCTGAACACCGCTCGGGACCACGAACAGATTGGGTACGCGCGTCTCGAGGGCGAGCGATTCGATGCTCTCGCTGCCGATCAGGGCGGTGGTCAGACCGGATCGGTTGGGGAGATCGAACATCTTGTGGAGCGACGGGCGACGAAGGTCCGCGTCGATGAGACAGACGCGCGTGCCGCTCTGGGCCGTGGCGACCGAGAAGTTCGAGGCGGTCGTCGTCTTGCCTTCCCCGGCCGTCGCCGACGTGAACACCAGGCTGCGGTACGCCTCGGCCAGGTTCGTGAATTGCAAATTGGTGCGCAGGGTTCGGTACGCCTCGGCAGCGGCCGAGCGCGGTCGTGTCTCCGTGATCGGAAGTGACGCTTTGCTATTCATGATCCCTTCTCGCTATAGCTCGGGATGATCCCGACGACCGGAAGCCCGAGATAGCGCTCCACTTCGTCTGGTCCCTTCATCGTCCGATCGAAATAGCCCACGGTGAAGGCGACGCCCATGCCGAGCAGGAGCCCGGCACACACGCTGACCGTCAGCGCGAACGTGGTGTTCGGTCGGATCGGCGAGCGCGGCGCGATCGCGGGCTCGATGACCCGGACGTTGTTCGTCTCGATGCCGCCGCTGACCCCGGTCTCCTTGAACCGCTTGAGCACGGCTTCGTAGAGCTGCTGGTTCGTGTCGAATTCGCGTTGCAGCACGATGAACTGAATCTCCTTCTCGCTCCCACGTTGGCTCTCGTTCCGCAGGTCGTTCACGTGGGCGAGCAGGCTGTCCTCGCGCGCCTTCGCCACCTTGTTCTCGGCGGACACGGCGCGCAGCACCGTCTGGATCTCCGCCTCCACCTTCTGATGCGCCTGCTGCAGCTGCGCGTCGACCTTCAGGACTTCCGGATGCTTGTCTTTGTAGGTCTTCAGGAGCTTCGCGCGCTGCGACTCCAGCTCCGAGATCTCTCCCTTCACCTTCTGGATCAGCGGCGTGTCGGCGATGTTCGCCAGCGTGATCTCGCCCGAGCGATCCTTGCCGATGGCCGTGAGTGTCCGGAGCTTCGACTCGAGGGAGAGGCGCTGGGCTTGGGCGTCGACGTACGACTTGTTGGCGTCCATCAGCTTCTGGGCGCCGATCTGCCGTTGTTCCTGGACGCCAACCATGCCCGACTTCACTCGATAGTTCTGGAGCGCCATCGCGGAGTCCTTGACCTTCTTCTCGAGGCCCTGCATCTCGTTGGTCAGCCACACCATCGCATCACGGGCGCCCTGCAGCTTGAGGTCGAGGTTGTATCTGACGTAACTCTGCGCGATGCCGTTGGCGATCTCCGCCGCCATGCTCGGATCGGGGTGCTCGTAGCGCACGTAGACGAGGCGGGTGTTGCGCTTGGGCTCGATGGACAACCCGGAGCGCAGCGCGCCGCCCGGGTTCCGCCCCGCGGTCTTGAGGGCCTCGGCGGCACGCTCCATCACGGGCCGGCTCTTCAAGATCTCGTACTGCGTGGGGTAGTAGCTCTGCGACCCCTGATAGTCGACGCCGGCCGCCCCCATGGGCGCGACGTCTTGAATATTGAGCACGCGCGGCGGCTCGGGATCGATGAGCACCGTGGCCGAGGCCTGATAGATCGGCACCTGGCTGAACACCCGGATGGCCACGGTGACGACCGTGATCAGGAAGACGGCCGTGACCAGCCACCAGTGCTTGACGAGGACGTTGCGGTAGTCACGAAAGGCCCGATTTTCCAGCTCGGGCAGTGACTCGGGGTGGTATCCGTATCCGTTCCCCCCGTGGCCGTTCGTCTGTGACGCCGCCATCAGAACAGCTTCCCATCGGGAACCACGATCATGTCGTTCTCCTTCAGCGTCGGCGGGGCTGCGTTCCGGCCGCCCTTGAACAGGTCCTCGAGGCGGACCAGCACGGTCTCCTGGCCTCTGGCCGTCTGCCGGATCAAGCGCGAGTTGTTCGGAAACGCAAAATGCGTGAAGCCGCCGGCCAGCGTGACGGCCTCGAGCACCGACATGTTCTGTTTCAAGCGATAGCCGCCCGGCGACTTGACGGCGCCGAACACGAACACCATGCCTGCCTCGACCACGGCGGCGGCGGGGGCCGGAGGGGCGGGGGGAACGAGAATCGCGTCATCCTCCTGAAGGAGCACGTTGTCGGCCATGTCGCCGGCCTGAAGCTTGGCGAGATCGACGGGGAGGATGCGTGACTCGACGGTCTCCGGCGTCTGCCGAAGGTTTCGGACGAGGAGAATCTTCGGCCCGGCGTTCTTGGTGACTCCCCCGGCTTTGGCCAGGACCTCCATCAGCCGCGTCGGGCCGGTGAGATAGAACACCCCGGGATGCTCGGCCTCGCCGAGGATCTGGACTTTCTTGGAGAGATACTCGCGCACCGTGACGCTCACCTGAGGATTGACGAGATAGTCCTTTTCCAGCGCCTTCGCCAGGTCGGCCGCGAGCGCTCTGGGCGTGCGCTCGGCCGCCGCGACGCGGCCGAGCAGAGGGAAATCGATGGTGCCGTCCCGGTCGATCACGAATTCTTTCGACAGATCCTCGTGGCCCCAGACCGTAACCTTCAGGACGTCGGGAGCGCCGAGGACATAGTCTTGTGCCAGTGCGGGCGCGACCAGGGCGGCCCCCAGCAACGCCGCCGCCATCAGGACGACCCTCACGAACCTTCCGCAGTGCATGTTCAACCTCCACCTCGAGAACGATCAGCGCCGATGCGCAGGCCCGCGGTTCCGCGCGCCTGCGAGAGCTCCTGCAACAGCCGGGCGTATGCCGAAACTTGGGGGCGCCGATCGAAGTCGGCCGCCGCCCGCCGGGCGTTGTCCCCCATGCGCCGGGCACCGGCTCGATCGTGATACATGGCCAAAATCTGCTCGGCCAGGGACCGTGGCTTGCCTGGCTCGGCGACCAGGCCGCAATCGTAGGCCCGCGCGATGTGCACCACCTCGGAATCCTCTTCGACCGCCGAGACGTATGGACGGCCGGCAGCCAGGATGCCATAGAGCTTGCTCGGGACGATATAGCCCGACAACCCCGCCTTCAGCGACACGACGAAGACATCGGCCGTCGCAAATGACTCCGTCAACTGGGCCTGCGGCTGGTAGGGCAGGAAGCGCACGTTCGTCAGGCCGAGGCGTCGCGCCTGATCTTGGAGCGCCGGCTTCTTGACCCCTTCACCCACGAAGACGACTTCCAGATCCGGAACGTCGCGCAACGCGTCGGCCGCTTCCACCAGCGTCTCGAGCGCCTGGGACAGCCCGAGGTTGCCGGAGTGCATCACCACGAACTTCTCGGCCAAGCCATGCCGCTCGGAGAACGGATTGCGCTTCGGCCCGGGGACGATGGCCTGGCAGTCCGTCCAGTCGGGGATGACGATCGTCCGCTCCGAAGGCGCGCCCTTGCCATCGATCAACCGACGGCGCATCGTTTCGCCGAGAGCGACGTTGCGGTCGGCACGCCGGACGAGGAAGCAGTTGACCGCCTGCAGCATGCGCTCCACGGCGTCGCTCTGGAAATCCTCGAGCAGCCGCGCCACCTCGGGAAAGATGTCGCGATATGACATGACGAACGGCGCGCCGAAGCGCCGGGCGGCGAGGAACGCCGCCAAGCCGATGATGGGCGGATCCGTCAGCGCCACGACGACATCCGGACGGTCGAGCCGTAGTCCGGCATAGCAGGCTGAGATGAAATACGTGACGTAGTTCGACGCCCGGCCGATGAACCGACGCTTCGAGAATCGCGTACCGCGGGCGCGGAAAACCTCCACGCCGCGATGAAGCGTGCGCGAGACGAGCCCACGCGGCCCGGGGTCCCCGTCGTCCGTCGCCGGAATCAACGGCACGCCGGCCACGACGGACACACGACATCCGTGCTCGCTGACCAGGCTCTCGCAGAGTTCGGTCAACAGCTGACCAGTCGCTGCAGTGTCCGGATAGTACGACCGGTTGAAGAAGGCAACGTGGAGAGGACGGGTCACCGCCTTTACCGCTCCGTCAGTCGGTGGGCCAGCGTCCCGGCCACGGCGGATCGCTCCTTGACCGCGAAGTACCAGTCGATGGTCTGGTGCAGGCCGTCCATGAACTTCACCTGCGGCGTCCACCCGAGCAGCTTGGTCGCGAGGCCGTTGTCGGCCACGCGATTCAGGGGTCCGGTCGGCATCTCGGGATGCAGCTCGAGACGCGCCTGGTGACCGGTGTAACGCAAGACCTCTTCGACGGCGTCGATGACTCGCGTGCGCTCCATGGTGCCCAGATTGACGGCAGTGCCGTCTTCGATGCACTCCGCCGCACGGATCGTCCCGGCGACGATGTCGCTCACGTGGGTCCAGTTACGGATCTGTTCGCCGGTCCCCCAGACCACGAAGGGATCCTGACCGACGAAGGCGCGCGCGATCATAGCGATGACTGCATGATTTTCGTGGCCGCGCTCGCCGTACACGGTGAAGTAACGGCAGGACGCCGCGCGGAGTCCCCAATCGCGGGAAAATGCGCGGAGCGTCATCTCCCCCATGAGCTTGGCCCAGCCATACAGGTTATCGGCATCGTACGGCGGCCCCACCAGGTCCTCGGTCAGATACAAGAGCTCGGAGGGGTCGGTCTGGAGGTGATTCGGATACACGCAGCCCGAGGATGCGTAGACGACCTTGTCGACGCGCGCGCGGCGGCACGCGTCGAACACGAGACCGTCCAGCATGAGATTTCGGGCACACGCCGCCTGATGCAGATCGACATAGCCGCGTCCACCATGGTCGGCGGCGAGATGGAACACGATGCTCTGGTCGGCCACAACGCCGGCCGCGGCACCCGGCTCGGTCAGATCCGCTTCGATGACCTCGAGCGCCCCGGCCTGCAGATGACGCGCGAGGTGGGCACGATGGCCGCTGCTGAAATTGTCGACGACACGGACCCGGGCGCCGCGCTCCACGAGCGCATCGGACAGGTGCGACCCGATGAACGAAGCGCCACCGGTGATCAGAACCGGACGGCCCTGCCAATCAATCATGCGAAATCCTCCGCTGGGGCGCCGCCAGCACTCGCGCCCGTGTTGAGATGATCCGGCGAGAAAGCGTTCGCGCACGGAGCTTGTCCCCGCGATGCTCCCACTTGCCACGCAGGGTGATCCACAGGGACAGGGCGATGAGACGCAGATCGAGCCCAACGCTGCGTCGTCTGACGTACACGAGGTCATAGCGGAACTTGTGGCGGCGGGGAATGTCGCGGTCCGCATAGATCTGCGCGACCCCCGTCAGACCGGGTGTGACCTGATGACGCGCGGCATAGCCCGGAATATCGGCGGCGGGCACGAGCTCGCCCGAGCCATACGTTTCGATCTCGGCCGGCAACAAGGCCCGCGGGCCGACAAAGCTCATGTCGCCCACCAGGATGCTCCAGAGCTGCGGGAGTTCGTCGAGCGCGGTGACGCGCAGGAGCCGGCCCACGCGTGTGATGCGCGCATCGTCGGCCGTCGCCTGGCGAGCACCGGTCCCGGCATCGGGGTGTGGCACCATCGAGCGGAACTTCCAGCTCGTGAATGGCTGCCCATGCCGCCCGACGCGAACTTGTCGGTAGAAGATGGGGCCACCGTCCTGCAGCTTGACCGCAAGCGCGATCAGGATCGACACGGGCAGCGAGACCAGCAGTCCGGAAGCGGCCAGCGCGATATCGAGGGCTCGTTTCAGCCACGGGTCTGGGCTGGGTGGGTGACGCACATGGTCGACGGGTGACGAGAGGGTCGGAGGAGACGACATCAAGACCGGCGTCGACTGAGCAATGGAGTGCGCGGCCGACGTCACGGGCACATCAGCGGCTCGAGCGATCAACTCGGCAGACATGGCTTCGCCCTCTCACTTACAGGTGGGCCCCGACTCGACCTGTTCACTCACAGTTACGCGAGTATTCACGGACCCTCATAATCCTACAAACTGTATATGATCCATACAATCACAACACCAAGTTCTGCCCATAGTCACAAACCCGGGTAATTTCGTTGCTTTCAAGCTATTTGCCGGCCATGTGTGGCCCGTGATCGGTGTCGCACATAGCCCCTGAAGCGCAAAACATGCAGTATTACCGCGCAAAATATGCGCTGAGGGCGGAGCGGAACATACAAAGTGGACTCCGTCAGTAGAACATCGGCGCCTCGCGCCCCTCGGCGTACGCTTGAGGCAGGTGCAATGCGATGGATGAGGCAGTCACCGTTCCCTGCGGACCGCGATGCACGGCTCCCGGCTGGTATGCCGTCCGTACGCGCGGTCGTCACGAAAAAAAAGTGCGCCGCGAGCTAGAGCAGCGTGGCTTCATGGCGTTTCTGCCAACGGCGCCGCGCTGGAGTCGCTGGAAGGATCGCACCAAGCGCATCGAGGAGCCGCTCTTCACCGGCTACTGCTTCGCTCAGTTGACGCGTCCGGAACATGCCCGGATCGTGATGAGCATCCCGAGCACCGTCCAGATCGTCGGCGGGCCGCAGGGACCAGAACCGATCGATCAGTCTGAGATCGACGCCATTCGCCGGATTGTTGAAGGGGTGTTGCCATACGACCCGCATCCGTTCCTCGCCGTCGGCATGGAAGTGGCGGTGGTGCGCGGGCCGTTGGCGGGCATACGCGGCATCCTCGTCCGGAAGGATCGCGCCACCCGGCTCGTCATCTCGATCGCCCTCATTCAGCGAGCCGCCGCGGTCGAGATCCATCCCGCGGACGTCGTCCCCGTCTAGAGGGGAGGCATCGCCTCGTCAGGCCGGCCGCCGACGCCGCCGGTCGCCGTGATCGCGTTCGAGCCGCTCGAGCGCCGCCGGAAGCTCCGCGAGGCTCGCGATGGTCACGTCGGCGTGCACGGTCGGGGGCGGCGCTTCGCGCACCAGCACCGTCCCCAGGCCGGCGCGCCTCCCGCCGATCACGTCGAGCATCTCGTCATCGCCCACGTGAACGGCGGCCGTCGGAGGCACGGCGAGCCGGTCGAGGGTCATCGCGAAGATCTCCGGCGACGGTTTCCTCCACCCGGCCTCATCCGAGAAGGTGGTCGCGACGAAAAAGCCGAGGAGGCCTCGTTTGGCGAGCAGATCGCGAAGGACACGTCCCGGCGTCCGGAGCACGTTGGAGACGATGGCCAGCGCATAGCCCCGAGCACGCAACGCGGTCAGCACATCCTGGGTTGCGCCGTCGAAGGCCGGCGGCACGACCGTCAAGGGACCGGCATACGCGTCGACGAGGGCCGCCCGCGTCGGGCCATCGATCGCCGGGCCGACCGCCGGATCGAGCGCCGCGAGGATGGCGTCGACATGATAGTCGACCGCCACGTCTCGATGATGCTGCCAGACGTCGTGAAGGGCGCTCATCGAGCGGTCATAGGCCGCGCCGAGCGCGTCCTCCGACACCTCGATCCCCGCATCCGCGAGAACGCGGCGACAGGCACGCATTCGCGGGGCTCGATACCGCTCGTCGGCGCCGGGACCGTCCACGACCAGCGTGCCCCAGAAGTCGAACGTGACGGCACGAATATTCACGCACCGCGCTCCCGCGGAGAGCGACGCCAGCCCCCCCCGAACAGGCCCCGCACGAGGATGCTGCCGATCCCTGGCTCTTGCAGCAGCGTGACGATCAGCTGTCGGTGCCAGTTGAAACGGGCACTGGCCTGAATGATGGCCGACACGTTCTCCGCCCCGACGGCCGCGACGAGCCGATCGAGGTCGGCATCGCTGCATCCCGCCACGGCTCGGCGGACCCATTCGCCGGCGGAGAGCTCGCGAGCAAGACGGTCACGCCATCGTCGCCGGTACACCGCGAGGGTCGCGGCATCGAATCGGCCGGCGCGAAAGGCGTCGACCAATGTATCGGCAGCGAGCGAAGCGGTCAGCAGACTGTAGAAGATGCCTCCCCCGGTCGTCGGTTTCGTGAAGCCGCCGGCGTCGCCGATGAGGAGGATGCGATCGCTGTATGACTGGGGAACGGGCTTGAGCGGAAGGATCCGGGTGATCGGAGGCTCCGTCGGCGGTCCGGTACGAGCGCGCACCTCCGGACGCGCCAGGAATCGGCGCAAGAACATCGCCGCCGGGCCCCGCGCGAGCACGCCGATTTTCCGCCGTCCCGCCGGGCCCCGCATCACGGGCACAGTCCAGACGAAGCCCTCCGGCGCGACCGTACGGCCAACGTACAAGTCCACGTGGGGCGCGACCGGCGCGTCCACCTCGACCTGAGCCGTGTGGATCAAGTCCGGCGGCAGCCGCAGCCCAAGTTGGCGATGGAATCGATACGTGACGCCGGCGGCCAGAACGACGACGTGGGCATGGAGGACCCGGTCGCCCAGGGCGACGCGCACCCCCCCGCGTTCGACGCGCAGCGATAGGACCGCTGCCCCTGTATGAATCGCGGCGCCGGCCCTCGCGGCTTCTTCGGCCAGGTGCTCGTCAAACCGCGCGCGGTCGACGACGACGATGCCATCGGCAGAGGCGTGGTTCCACGGCACTTCGCAGCTGGCGCCACCCGGCCCATGCAGACGCGCGACGCTCAGACGATTGAGAATGATATCGTCCGGGATCTTCACGAACTCCGAGACTTCGAGCGACACAATGCCCGTGCAGTGAGTGGGAGTGCCGACTTTGAAGTGCTCTTCGAAGATCTGGACGTCGAGCCCCGCCTGCGCGAGGAGCCGACCGGCATGGAGGCCTGCAGGCCCCGCACCTACGATCGCGACATCGATCACGCGCCCTCCCATCCAAAGGCGTTTAACGCGCCAGACACCGTACCATTCCCCGTCCTCGAACCGACGGTAAGAACGTTTCGAACCAACAAGTCACGCCAAAAAGTGTAAACATTTTCCCCACTGTTACTGCATCTGACTGCATATTTTGCACCGTGCTCTGCGCAATTTATGCGTAGAACCCGTGAGATAGGCTGGCAGCGGCTTCCCGGCTGATCTGAAATTCCCTTCATGATCAAAGACCTGCAGGCCACGTACAGCGATCTGCGAAGTTGGTCTTCTGATTGTATCTTCCCAACACGTCTATGTAAATTTCTGCACGACCCGGAGGTTCATCATCACCCGGCATGGAAGCAGAAGTAGCAGGATCCGCGCGTTGCTCGACTCCGACCACGTCTGTCGAGAAATCGCGGACTATCTCGTGCATCACAGTGAGGCGGCCGACACCGTGATCGGAATCGCCGAATGGTGGATCAACCGCGATGTCGCGCAGACCTCGGAAGCCGTCACAAAACTCCGCGCGCACGGCGTCGTGAGCTCCCATATCGTTCAAGACACGACCTCCGTCTACACGCTCGCCAAGAGCCGCCTCATTCGGGAAACCCTCCGCCAATACCTCGACCAATGTTTCGCCGATGAGGGGCGAACACCGTTGACGCCTCTCGCTACTTCTGCACAGCGTACCGATCGTACTCATCACACAGAGATCGGGTGAATGGAACAGCCGAAAGCGACCGTCGACTACGTCCGCCTCCTTCGTCGCGTCGTCACCAAACGCTGGCGGATCGTGCTCATCGTGTTCATGGCGGTCGCCGTACCGACCATTGCGTGGACCTTCCTGGGGACCGAGAACACCTACGAGGCCTCGGCCACGCTGTTCTTGCTTCCGGAGAAGGGCGCTCCGGGGTTCCTGCCGCAGTTCATGAACCCTGAGGTCCATGTGTTCTACCACGCGATCCTGAGGAGCCGCTCGCTGGCTCAGGGCGTCGTCGAGGCGCTGCCCAAGGAGAGCCGCGACGAGCTGAGCCGTCGCCTGGGTACACGCGACTATGTACTCTCCGCAGTGAATCAGCTGCGCCGCTGGAGAGGCCAGGAGGTCGTCGTCTACAGTCCCACCGAGCTCGCCATCCGGGAACTGCAGGAGGCGCGGACGACGTTCACGATCGCCAAGGACGGCACGGTCGCGATCACGGCGACGGCATTCAGTCCCCGAGTCGCGGTCGATCTGGCGAACACGTATGTCGAAGTCCTGCTCTCGCGGAGCAGCGCCTTTGCGCGGCAGCAGGCGCGCGGTACGCGCGAACTGCTGGAAACGCTGCTGACGCAGGCGAAATCGAATCAAGGCGAGGCCGAAACCGCCCTACGCAAGATCCAGGTGCAGGGCGGCGCCATCAAACTTCCGGACGAATCGCGAGTCGACCTGCAGCGGTTGACTCAGCTCGAGACGGCGCTCGCGGACGTACAGGTCAGCCGTGAAATCGCGCAGAGCAGGCTGCTCTATCTCAAGGGGGACCGCAAGTCGGGACGCCCGCTCGAGGCCGAACCCGTCACGGATGCCCCTGCCCAGCCCCTGCGCGAGCGGCTCTTCCAAGTCGAGACCAAGCTGGCCTCACTGCAGGAGAAGTACACCGAACAGCACCCGCTCGTCCAGGCAGCGCGCACCGAAGTGCAAGAGGCGCAGGACCGGCTCAAGACGTTCTTGCAAGGCCAGCAAGGGCCACGACCGGCGGGGGCCGCCACGCTGAAGCCGCTGGAATCGGCCCAGCTCTCCAAGCAAATGGCGGATCTCGAGGTCGAGATCATTTCGTTGCGGACCAAAGAGGATGGGTACCAGCAGCGCATCGCGCGCCTGAAACAGTCGATGTCGGCGATGGGTGCTCGCGAGCAAGAGTACGCGGGGCTGGCGCGAACGGCGGAGACGCAGGCCAAGCTCACCGGAATGCTCGCGGAGAAACTGTCCACCGCGCGCATGAGCGAGCAGAGCCAGATCCAAGGTATCCAGGTCATCGACCTGGCCGCGCTGCCCCGGCAGCCAAGCGCCAAGCAGCCACTGAGGTTCGTTCTTCTCGGTCTGCTTGGAGGCCTGGGCCTCGGCATCGGCGCCGCCGTCCTTCGTGAGCACAGCTTGCAGCTGATCGAGAGCGAGATGGAGTTGGCGACCGCGACGGGACTCCCGGTGCTCGGCTCGATTCCAACAGCGCGGGCCCCGCGGAACGGGCCGGCCGGAGAGTCGAAACCAACGATCTTCGTCGCCACGCACGATCCGCACTCGCTGCCGGCGGACGCGTGTCGCGCGATCCGAACCGCCATCGACTGTCACGGCCTGGACAGCCCACTCCGGACGATGCTCGTGACGAGTGCTGGCGCCCACGAGGGCAAGACCACGGTCCTCTTGAACCTGGCACTAGCCTTCGTCGAATCCGGCCGGCGTGTCCTCGTGATCGACGCGGATCTGCGCCGCCCCTCGATTCACCGCGTGCTCGAGATCCCCAACGAAGCCGGGCTGGCCGACATGCTCGAGAAGGGCGAGATCTGGCCGGAGGGGTTCCGCGGCATCACGCCCGGCCTCGAGGTGCTGCCGTCCGGCATCAAGTCACGAAACCCCGGCGCCCTCCTCGGCGCTCGCCACACGACCACGCTGTTGAAGCACGCCCGCGAGCGGGCAGACCTGGTGCTCATCGATTCGCCGCCGGTCGTGGCCGTGTCCGACTGCCTGCCCCTCGCCGCGCAGGTCGATGGCGTGATCCTCGTGACGCGCTTCGGAGTGACCCAGCGCCGAAACGCGATTCGTGCGAAGGATCTCCTCGAGAAAGCGGGAGCCCGCGTGGTCGGAGTCGTGCTGAACGGCCTCTCCACCCGGGAGACGCGCCGCTACTACGCAGCGTACAGCGAATACATCGGCGCCACGAAAGTCGGGCGAAGGAAGCACAGATGAATGCCAAGGGTTTCGTCACCAGCCTTCTGATCGTGGTCAGCCTTCTGGGCGGTGGTCTCGTCCGCGTTGCCGCCGAGGAGGAATACCGGATCGGCACCGAGGACGTCCTCCACGTGATCGTGTGGGACAACAAGGACCTAGAGCAGACCATCACCGTTCGGCCCGACGGCAAGATTTCATTCCCTTTGGCGGGTGAGATCCAGGCCCAGGATCTCACGGTTCCGCAGCTCACCGAGGTGCTCACCCAGCGTCTCAGCGCCGCCGTGAAGAACCCGAACGTCTCGGTCATGGTCAAGGAGATCCGGAGCTTCCGGGTTCACTTCGTCGGCCGGGTCGCCAAGCCCGGCGTCTACCCGATCAAGGCGGGCACGCCGCTGCTCCAGGCGCTGACCCTGGCCGGCGGCACCAACGAGAACGCCGACCTCGGGGCCGCGTACATCATCCGCGCCGACAAGAAGCTCCCGATCGATCTGCGCAAGCTCATCCAGGAAGGCGACCTCAGCAAGAACATCAGGCTCGAGCGCGAGGACACGATCGTCGTCCCGGAAATCGCGCTCGGCAGCAACTTGCAGGAGATGCAGGACCGGCGGGTCTACGTCCTGGGCAAGGTGGCGAAACCGGGCGTCTACACGCTGAAGCAGGACATCCCGATCCTGCACGCGCTGTTCCTCGCGGGCGGCGTCGCCGAAGGGGGCGACTTGGCCGCCGCCTTCGTCATCCGCGGCAAGGAAAAGATCCCCGTCGACCTCTGGAAGCTGATCCAGAAGGGCGACACTTCCCAGAACGTGATGATCAAACACGAGGACACGGTGGTCATCCCGGCAGGCGGCGAGCTTCAAAACGCTGTCTATGTCATGGGGGAGGTGAACAAGCCGGGGGTCTACTCGCAACCGGAGGCGCTCAGTCTGCTGAAGCTCGTGAGCCTGGCCGGTGGGTTCACGAAGTACGCCGCGCCCGCGCGAGCCACGCTGATCCGTCGCGACGGCGACAAGAAAGTTCTGCTGAAGGTCGACCTCAAGGACATCATGAACGACCCCAAGGCCAACGCGGATCTGTCCTTGCAGCCCGGTGACGTGCTCATCGTGCCCGAGCGGCTCTTCTAGATGACGATCCGGCTCTTTGGCCACTACCTTCCTTCATCGCTACTCCTTCTCATGGTGGCGGAGGGGTCCGTTGTCTGGGCCTCGGTGTGCGCAGGCGTGCTCTTGCCCTACCTCGGCCTCCCCGAAGTCGTGCCGACCCGGGACGGCTCCCCGTTCCCCGTCGCCGCCATTCTCACGTTCTTCGTGCTGACGAGCATGGACCTCGCCGGCCTGTCGGACGTACGCCGGAGCTACCGCCGAGCCGAGCTCTTCCTGCGACTCACGCTGGCCTTCGGGTTGGCCTATCTGCTGATCGCTGTCCTGGGATATTTCCTGCCGCTGCTTCGGTTGAGCCGGCAATCCTACCTGCTGTCGCTGATGATCGCCTTCCCGCTCGTGTCCCTGATTCGCATCGTGCACGACCAGGTAACCGTGTCCACCCGGACCCGGCGAAAGGTCCTCCTCATCGGTACCGGGCATGTGAGCGAACTCATCGCGAAGTTGGCGACGAAGGAGATGGGGTACGAGATCATCGGCTGCCTCGACAGTGCGTGCCCCGAGGGTCGCGAGAAAACGAAGGGCGTCAACGGTGAGGCGAATGCGCTGAAGATCGTGGGGGCGGTGGATGACCTGGCCTGGGTGGTCAAGAGCCTGAAGCCCGACGTCGTCGTCGCTGCGATGGAAGAGCGGCGGGGCGCGCTCCCCATCGACACCATCGTGGCCTGCAAAATCCAGGGGGTCGAAGTAGAGGATTGGCCGGCGTTCCACGAGAAATTAACGACGAAACTCCTCGTCTCTCATGTACGTCCGAGCTGGTTGGCCTTTTCCGACGGCTTCCGGCGATCGAGACTGGACGAGGTCGTCAAGCGGTTCCTCGACGTCGCAGTGGCCGCCATCGGATGCGTCCTGAGCGCACCGATCCTGGCCATCGCAGCGGTGCTCATCAAGCTCGACTCTCCAGGGCCCGTGTTCTTCCGCCAGGAACGGGTCGGTCAGAACGGGCACGTGTTCGCGCTGTTGAAGTTGCGCACGATGCGCGTCGATGCGGAGGCCTCGACGGGACCCGTCTGGGCCAAGCCCGGCGACACGCGCGTCACGCGGTTCGGGCGGCTGCTCCGCCGGAGCCGGCTCGATGAGGCCCCTCAACTCTTCAACGTCCTGCTGGGCGACATGACTCTCGTCGGGCCGCGCCCCGAGCGTCTGGCCTTCGTAGTCCAGCTCCAGGAGCACATCCCGTTCTACATGTATCGGCACGTATTGAAGCCGGGGATTACGGGCTGGGCCCAGATCTGTTACCGCTACGGCGCATCGCTCGAAGACGCCCGCGAGAAGCTGGAGTACGACCTGTACTACATCAAGAACCGCTCGGTGTTCTTGGACCTGCTGATCATCGTCCAGACGCTTCAGGTGGTTCTCTTCGGACGCGGAGCACGCTGATCATGCTGCCTCTTGATTCTCCGACCGCAACGACGGTCGCGCTCACCGAGCCTCCCCGCGTTTCAGGCCACCGTCGCCCTCGGATCGTCGCCCTGGGGGGCGGTACCGGGCTCCCCCAGCTGCTGCGTGGTCTCAAGCGCGCGTATTTCGGGACGGCCCCTGCCGGTGACCTCATGGCTGACCGTGACCTGTTGACCGCCATTGTGACGGTGACGGACGACGGTGGTAGCTCGGGCCGGTTGCGCCAGCAGTTTCAGGGCTTCCCGCCGGGTGACATTCGGAACTGCCTGCTCGCGCTGGCTGACGCGGATTCCCGGGTATCAGCGATCTTCGATTTTCGCTTTCCCGGGACGAGCGATGTGGGGGGGCACAGCCTCGGCAACCTGATCCTGACCGCGCTCGGCGTGATCGAGGACGATTTCCACGCCGGCGTGCAGCATGGCGCCGCGCTCCTCGGTGTTCGTGGAAAGGTTCTCCCGGCCACGCTCGGGCCGGTCACCTTGAACGCCGAGCTCGATGATGGCTGCTCCGTCCAGGGCGAATCGGCCATCGCCGGCGACGCGCGCCTCATCCGGCACCTGACCCTCAACCCGGCGAACACCCACGCTCCTGCGGCCGCGATGCGCGCCATCGAGGAGGCCGACCTCGTCGTGCTGGCCCCTGGCAGTCTTTACACGAGCCTGATCGCCGTGCTCCTCGTCAAGGACATCGCGGACACGCTCGCCCGTGCCCGAGTACCGACGATCCTCGTCATGAACCTCATGACCCAGCCCGGTGAGACGGACGGCTATACGGCTGCCGATCACGTCGTCGCAATCAGGAAACATGCGCCGGCCGTCCGCATTCGTGACATCCTGCTGCATCCGCAACCTCTGCCGTTGAACATCGCGCGCGACTATGCGTCTCGGGGATCTAAGCCCGTGTCTCTGGACCGACGGCTCCTGACCGCGCTCGGCTATCGCACCGTGGAGCGCGATCTTCTGGGGGCGGGACCCAAGATTCGCCACGACCCGGACAAACTCGCGAAGGCCATCATCGAGTGCGCCAAGGAGCCATTGGTATGACCGCTTCGACACTCACCGATCGCGTCCGCACGACCACGGCACACATCGCGGTCATCGGCCAGGGCTACGTCGGTCTCCCGCTCGCCGTCGAGTTCGCGCGGGCCGGATTCACCGTAACCGGCATCGACACCGACCTGGATCGCATCACCCGTCTCAACACCGGAAGTTCGTACATCCCGGATGTCGACAGCGGGGTTCTGAGGGGACTCGTCGCCGAGGGGCGCTATTCAGCGACTGAAGATCCGAACGTCCTGGGGGCGGCGGATGTCGTCATCATCTGCGTCCCCACGCCGCTCCGGAAATCGAAGGACCCCGATATCTCGTTCGTCATGGCCTCCGCCGAGCAAGTAGCTGAGCGGTTGCGGGCCGGCCAGCTCGTCGTGCTCGAGTCGACGACCTATCCAGGGACGACGGAGGAATTGTTGCTCCCTCGGTTCGAAGCCACGGGCCTGCGTGCCGGGCAAGACTTCTACCTGGCCTTCTCGCCCGAGCGCATCGATCCTGCCAACCCCACGTTCACCGTACGCGACATCCCGAAAATCGTCGGGGGAGTCACGCCCGCGTGCAGCGACATGGCGGCCCTGCTCTACGGCCATATCGTGCCGCGGGTCCTGCGTGTCTCGAGCGCGCGCGCCGCGGAGCTCGCCAAGCTCTACGAGAATATCTTCCGCAATGTGAACATTGCCCTCGCCAACGAGTTCGCATTGATGTGCAGCCGACTGGGTGTCAGCTCGAAGGAGGTCATCGACGCCGCCGCCTCGAAGCCGTTCGGGTTCATGGCCTTCTATCCCGGGCCCGGCATCGGGGGCCACTGCATTCCGGTCGACCCGCTCTACCTGACGTGGAAGATGCGGCTCAACGGATACGAGCCACGGATGATCCACGTCGCCGACGAGATCAACCGATCGATGCCTGCACACGTGGTCGACCTCGTGGCCGAGGCGCTGAACGGACGGCGGCAAAGCCTCAACGGCGCTCGTGTCCTCGTCCTCGGCGTGGCCTACAAGCGTGGCGTCGGCGACACCCGCGAATCGCCGGCGATCGACGTCATCGAACGCCTACATGCCAAGGGCGCCGAGGTCGCGTACGCCGATCCGTACGTACCGTCGATCGCGATCGGCTCATCCCTCTTGAAGTCCGTGGACCTCGACCAGGCCACGCTCGCGGGCGCCGACTGCGTCCTGATCCTCACCGATCACCCGCAGTTCCCCTACGAGCGCGTGGTCCGCGAGGCTGCCCTCGTCGTCGACCCCCGCAACGCCACGTTCGGGATCCCGGCTCCTCAGGGCCGAATCGTTCGTCTGTGAAGATCGTCAACGTCGTCGGCGCCCGACCGAACTTCGTGAAGATCGCCCCTTTGATCACGGCAATGCGTCACCACGCCGACATCGAAGCCTCGCTCGTCCACACCGGTCAGCACTACGACACCGCGATGTCGGCGCGGTTCTTCGAAGAGCTCGACATCCCGTCGCCCGACGTGAACCTGAAGGTCGGATCGGGCTCCCACGCCGCGCAGACGGCCGAGGTGATGAAACGTATCGAGCCGGTGCTCCAGGCGCTCAAGCCCGACGTCGTCGTGGTCGTGGGCGACGTCAACTCCACCCTGGCCGCCGCGCTCACGGCCGTCAAGCTCGGGGTCGCCGTCGCCCACGTCGAGGCCGGTCTGCGGAGCTTCGACCGGACGATGCCCGAGGAGATCAATCGCGTGCTCACCGATGCGATCTCCACCCTTCTCTTCGTGACCGAGGAGAGCGGGCGGATGAATCTCCTCCGGGAAGGCGTGACATCGGAGCGGATCCATTTGGTCGGTAACGTGATGATCGACGCGCTGGAATCGTCGCGGGCGCGGTGGCAATCGTCGGACATCGGTCGCCGTCTGGGGTTGCCGCCGGATGCGCCCTACGCCGTGCTCACGTTGCACCGGCCATCGAACACCGACGACCTCGCTCGTCTCGACGGGTTGCTCGACGCGCTCGATCGCGTCGCGTGCCATCTACCCGTCATCTTTCCCCTCCATCCCCGCACCCGACAGCAACTGGAGCGCCACTGTCTGGGCCCGGGCGATCGAGGCGAGGGAGGCGTTCGCTACGTGGATCCGCTCGGCTATCTCGACTTCCTCGCGCTGATGAGCCGCGCGCGGCTCGTGCTGACCGATTCGGGCGGCATACAGGAAGAAACGACCATCCTCGGCGTGCCGTGCCTCACGCTTCGCGAAAACACCGAGCGTCCCGTGACGATCTCGCACGGGACCAATCGGATCGTCGGGACCGATCCCGCGACCGTGGAGGAAGCGACCCTGGCGGCGCTTCGCACGCCGGGGGAGACGCGGCCACGGCCGCCCCTCTGGGACGGCAGGGCGGCGGCCAGGATCGTCGATGTTCTCGTTCGCGCACAATCTGCATGGTGATTCTGGCCTGCATGGACAGCGTGCGGGTCAGTGGCCCCGCCCGCCAGTTGCTGAGCCTGGCGACGTCGGGACCCGGCGCCGGCTTCGAGGTCCGTCTCGGGCTGTTTTGCCGAGGGACATCGAGGACACCGCTCGTCGAGGGCGCGACGGCGCTCGGCCTCGACGTGCGCATTCTGCCGAGCCGGTGGCCAGCGGATCCTGCCGCCGTAGTCGCGCTGGCGCGACTGGCCCGAGAACAGGACGTCGCCGTCCTGCAAACGCACGGTTACAAAGCCAACGTGTTCGCCTGGCTGGCGCGACGCTCCATCCGGCGGCCCTGGATAGCGTTTCTCCACGGTGTGACGACCGAGAGCCGGCGGGCGGGGCTTTACTACGCGCTCGAACGGCTCGCCGTCCGCCAGGCCGATCGGGTTGTCGTGATGTCGGAGCGGATGCGACGTGAGTATGAGGCCGCCGGCGTCGGAGCGTCCCGCCTCCGCGTAGTCCATAACGCCATCCTCCCGGGTGTCACCGTCCCGCGCCCCCAGGACACCGCCGAACGGGGGCCGGCGCTCAGCGTCGTCGGGCGCCTCAGCGCGGAAAAGGGAGTCGACGTCGCGCTCGAGGCAATGGCCGTCATCGCGGCCCAACATCCGACGGCTCGACTCCACATCGCCGGAGACGGCCCCGATCGAGCGAGCCTGACCCGACTCGCCAGTCGGCTCGGAATCGGTGATTGCGTCGTTTGGCACGGCCACGTGGAGGACGTCGCATCGATCTATCGACAGTCGACGCTGCTGATCATTCCCTCTCGCAGTGAGGGGTTGCCGAATGTCGCGTTGGAGGCGATGGCCGCCGGTGTCCCAGTGGTGGCCACAGATGTTGGCGGCCTCGGTGAGCTGATCACCAGCGGGCAGACGGGCGTTCTCATACCGCCGGAAGACCCTTCAGCCCTGGCACGGGCGATCCGACAACTCCTCGATCGGGCCGACGAACGGCGCCGCCTGGCGTCGGCCGCGCACGCATACGCCATCGAGCGTTTCTCGCTGACCGCGCGCGTAGCGGCCTTTCACGGGTTGTATACGGAACTCCTCCTCCCGTCCCCGGATGGCGCCGCGCGGGCGAGCCAATGAAGATCCTCTTCGCGAGTGCCCGGCTGCCGTTTCCGCTCGACACGGGCGCAAAGATACGGACGTTCCATCTACTCTCCGCAGCCGCCGCCGAGCACGAGGTGGTCCTGGTCGCTCCGGCGTCAACCGGTGAGCGCCACGCGGTGACCTCGCTGCGAGAGCGGCTTCCCGACGTGATGTTCGATATCGTTGACGTCCCGGCTCCGAATCGTTCCATTGGATCACTGGCGCTCGCGGCCTGTCGCAATGTGTTCGATCCGCTACCCCTCACTTGGATGCGGTATCAATGGCCCGCTCTGCGTCGCCGTCTGATGGAGCACGGTTGTTCGCACGCCTGCGACCTCTTGCACTGCGACCACGTCCAAATCGCCCCACTGGCGCTGAACACGATGATTCCGTGCCGGGTGATCAACGTGCACAACATCGAGAGCGGGCTCATCCAGAGCGTGGCGCGGACGATGCGCCGCCCCGAGATGCGACTGGCTTTCGCGTGGCAGGCCGCGAAGGTGGTGCGAGCGGAACGCCGCATTTATCCACAATTCGACCGGGCGGTAACCTGTTCCGCGATCGATGGCGAGCGTCTGCAGGCGCTCGCCCCGGACACGCCGGTCACCGTGGTGCCCAATGGGGTGGACCACCGGTACTTTGCGCCACGCGCCGTCCCGGAAGAACCTGCGACCTTGGTGTTCACGGGTTCGATGGACTGGGCGCCGAATCTCGACGCCGTACGCTACTTTGTTCGCGAGATCTTGCCCCGCGTCCGCTCGCTATGGCCCCAATTGCGGTTCGTCGTGGTCGGCCGAAATGCGCCGACCGACGCCGTACCGTCCCGGACCCCGGGCGTCAAGATCACAGGTACCGTGCCTGACGTCCGTCCGCTGATCGCATCGGCGACCGCGGTAGTGGTTCCGCTTCGGGCCGGTGGCGGAACGCGTTTGAAGATTCTCGAGGCGTGGGCGATGCGCAAGGCCGTCGTCTCGACCTCGCTCGGGGCAGAGGGCCTGCGCGTTTCGGACGGGAACAACATCCTCCTCGCCGATTCCCCGAGCGATTTCGCTGCCCGGATCGATCGCCTCCTCGGCGACGCGGCGCTGCGTGCCCGCATCGCCGACGGCGGTTACCAGACAGCCCAGTCCCGGTACGACTGGTCGCGTATCGGAGAGCGCCTGCTGACGGCGTATGACGAGGCGATCGCGGGTACGGGATCGCGCACCCAGAGTCGATCCTGATGGCGCGCGTTCTTCTCGTCAGCTATCACTATCCGCCGACATCCGCCGTCGGTGCGCTCCGGGTGGCGAAGTTCGCCAAGTACCTTCCCGAGTTTGGGTGGGATCCGGTCGTGCTGAGCGCCGAGACGCGAGAAAACGCGCCGGCCACTGCCAGCGAAGGGATCGCGCCAGTCGTCCGCGCCCCGGTGTGGCCAGGCCCCGGTTCAGTGTATCGCTTAATACAACGCCTACGCCCCCGTCGCGGCGACCGCCACGTTGACCTGACTTTCGAACAGAAGGACACGATTCGTCCTGGCCTCAGGGCAACACTCAAGCGCACTCTCGTGTCGCTGCAGTCGTGGCCGGATGGAGCTTTCGGATGGTGGGCCCCGGGCGTTCTCGCTGCTCGCAAGCTCATGGGAGAGGGCGGCTATTCCGCCATCGTGACCACGGGTCCTCCGCATACCGCCCATCTCATCGGACTGGCCTTGCGCCGCTCCGGGGTCAGGTGGATCGCGGACTTTCGGGACCCGTGGGTGAACAATCCGGGCAAGTCTCGTTCGATCCGCAGCACGCTCTCCGATACTTTCGACCGCCGCGCTGAGGCGGCGGTCGTTAAGCGTGCGGATGCTGTCCTCTCGACCACCGCCCAGCTGCGCCGACAGTTCTTGGACCGTTATCCTGGCAGAGCAACGCGGTTTCATACCGTCATCAATGGCGTCGACTACGACGACTTCACGGGCGTCCGGAACCACGCAAATTTGAAGTTCACCATCGCCCACTTCGGCACGATGTACTATAAGCGCTCGCCAGATCCCCTCTTCGCGGCCGCTCGCTTTCTTGTTGATGCCGGCGTGCTGCCTCGCGAGACGGTCGCACTCGTGTTCGCGGGTTGCACCGAAGACGGTATCGATCTACAGGCAGCAGCCCGACGGCACGGTGTCTCGGAACTGCTTGAGATGGTCGGGCTCGTGTCCCGGCCGCGGGCGCTTGAGATGATGGTCAACGCCGGTGCGCTGCTACTGTTCGCGCAGGATCAGCCACTCCAGATTCCAGCGAAGGCGTACGAATACATCGCGTCCGGCAGACCGATCATCGCGGTGACCGGCGAGGGAGCGACGGCCGATCTGATCCGCCGGACCGGCGCGGGCACCGTGGTCGGAGGGGACGACGCCGAAGCGCTGCGGGCGGCGATTCTCGACGCCTACAACGCGTGGAAGCGGCAGCCTTTCGACGGCCCGTCGCAGAGGCCGCGCGACCCACACCTCGACCGGCGTCGGCTGACTGGGCAGCTCGCCGCGCTGCTCTGCGGAGACGCATGCTGATGGCACAGCTGTCGCTCTATGCCTTCATGCTCGTCTATATCGGTCGCATACAGGAGCTCGTCGCGTGGCTGGAGCCCCTGAGGATAGTGTTGATCTTCACGCTATTCGCCGTGGTATCGGCCCTGCTCTTGCCGTGTGGAGAACGCCATCTGATCTGGAGGAAACGAGAGGTTCGTCTCGTGCTCCTGCTCGCTGGGCTGGCAGTGACATCGATGCCGTTTAGCGCGTGGCCGGGGTTTACGTACGCGTTCATCATCGGACCTTTCGCGCTGGTCGTGCTATTGTTCCTTCTGATCGTCGCGGTCACGACATCACAACGTATCGCTACGAGTCTTGTCCTGACACTCCTGAGCGCGGTCGTCGCCTTGAGCGCGTTCACGTTGCTCGGCGGTGAAGCGCTCGGCGGATCCGGACGCGCCTATGCCACCAAGACATATGACCCGAACGACCTTGCGATGGTCATCGATTGCGCTTTGCCATTCGCAGTGCTTGGTGCCTTCTCGCTCAGGGGACCGGGCCGTCTGGTCGCCGGAGCGGCCACGGTCTTCGGAGTCGTGGCGGTCGTCAAGACCATTTCGAGGGGCGGTTTCATTGGCCTCGTTCTGGTGGGTGTCTTACTTGTTTTCCGCTGGCGATCGGTAAGCCTCATCCGGCGCCTGACCGTATTGCTGGCCTGCGCCGTGATCCTGTCGGTGTCGGTGCCGTCTAACTACTGGTACTCCATCGGAACCGTCTTCAATCTTAACCCGTCGGACGACGACAGCTATCTTGAGAGCGGAATCCGGGGGCGCTCCGACATGTGGATGCAAGGCCTCATCGTCTTTTCGCAGCATCCGATTCTGGGCGTCGGCGCGGGCGCATTCGAGATCGCCGAAGGGCTCTCCCACGGAGGCGCGGGCAAGTGGAGCGCCGCCCACAACTCCTTCATTCAGATCGCCAGCGAGCTCGGAATCGTCGGGTTTGCAGTGTTCGCGGCGCTCATCGTTCTGAGCGTTCGCAATGCACGGGCCGTCGCGCGCGCTGCCCGTGCCCGCGTGGAGCTAGCGCCGATCGAGTGGATCGCCACAGCGGTCGAGATGTCACTGTACACATATATCGTAGTAGGGTTCGCGCTGTCGCAGGCCTATTCTTCTGTGTTGTACTTTCTCTTTGGGATGGCGACGGCTTTGCGACTACAGGTCGAGCGAGACGCTGCAATCGTCGCGCCTTCAGCGACGGCCCCGGTCGTCAGAGAGCGGCGGAGCCAGCGTTCGTGAGTCACCAACTCGCGGCCGCGCCCGTCCACGTTTGGCCGGACATGTCGCCCAGTTCACGAGAACCTTCGACTCACGTGATGCAGGTCGTCTACGACCTCGTGCCCGGCGGTTCCGAATCGCTCGCGCTGGCCATCGCGCGGGCCGGGACCTCTCGAGGTCTACGGATGTCGGTCTGCGGGCTCGGCCATCGGCGCACGCTCGCGACGCCGCTGAACACGCCAGGCGTAGCCACCCATTCCATGAATCGTCGATTGGGCCTCCAGCCAACGCTGGTCGGGCGTCTGTACCGGCTCTTCCGCCGCGAAGGCGTCACGGTCGTGGTGAGCCACCACCTCGGACAGCTCCTATACGCGGGCCCCGCAGCCCGGCTGGCTGGGGCGCGTCTCGTTCACGTCGAGCACGAGTTCTATACGCTCCAGCCAGCGTGGGACAGGAGGTTGCTGCAGGCGGCCTCGAAGCTGGTCGAACGTGTCGTAGCCGTCTCCGACGAAGTCGCCGACTTCCTGGTCGCCCGTGTCGGAGTTCCCCAGCGAAAGGTCGTCGTCATTCGCAACGGCGTCGACGTTGCCCGCTTCGCTCCGTCCGTGACGTCCGCGCGGCATGAGCTCGGAATCCCTCTCGATGTCCCGGTGCTTGGCACCGTCGGCCGATTGGATCCTGCGAAGGATCAGCTGACCTTGCTGCAGTCGTTTCGTTTGATTCGTGACGTGGTCCCGTCTATCCATCTGGTCATCGTCGGCGACGGTCCCGCCCGGGCCGAACTGGAACGGTACGTGAACGAGCACGGGCTCGACGGCCGTGTTCACCTGCTTGGTGCCCGCTTGGACATTCCGCACCTGCTGCCCGGCATGGACGTCTTCGCGCTCTCGTCCATTCACGAGGGGCTGCCGCTCGCGATGCTGGAAGCGATGGCGTGCGAGCGTCCCGTCGTCACAACCAACGTCGGCGCGGCCGGCACCGTGATCCGCCGCGCCGGCGCGGGATTCGTGGTCGAACCGAAGGATCCGGCCGCGCTTGCGCGGAACGTCATCGCGCTGCTGCGTGACCGTCCGCTCGCTCGCCGTCTAGGGGCGATGGGGCGTGCGGCCGTCGAGACGCAGTACAACCTCGCAACGACGGTCGACTCCTACCTCGCCCTGTGTGGCTTGGGAGACGCCTAGATGTGCGGCATCGTCGGCCAGGTCGCGCTCGGTCCCGACGGAGCGGTCGACGTCGAGACCGTCCGCACGATGATGCGGCTACTCGCGCATCGCGGGCCGGACGGCGACGGCGAATACCTCGCAGCGGAAGGGCGGGCGATGCTCGGCCATCGGCGCCTCAGCATCATCGACCTCCAGACGGGTGGGCAGCCGATCTTCAACGAAAACCGGACCGTCGTCGTCGTGCTCAACGGAGAGATCTACAACTTCAAAGCTCTCCGCCGTCGCCTCGAGACCGCCGGCCATCGGTTCACGACCGTATCGGACACGGAAGTCCTCGTTCACCTCTATGAGGACGAGGGCCTTGGGATGGTCGCTCACCTCCGCGGCATGTTCGCCTTCTTGCTGTGGGATGAATCGCGCGGACGCCTCTTTGCGGCCAGGGATCCGATCGGCAAGAAGCCACTCTATTACCTCGAACACGAGGGACGGGTTTCGCTCGCGTCGGAGCTCTCGGCGCTCATGGCGGTGCCACGCCTGCCAAGGACGCTCGATCCGCTCGCCCTCGACCTCTATCTCACGCATTCGTACATCCCGAGCCCGTCGACCGTGTGGTCCGCTGTCAAGAAGCTGCCGGCGGGCCATACCCTCACCGTCGAGCACGGGCGGATGACGATCGCGCAATACTGGACGCCTCCCGACACGGTGCAGGACCTGTCCGAGGCCGAGGCGACCGCGCGACTGACAAGAACCCTGGAGGAGTCGATCGAGCTGAGGCTCACCAGCGACGTGCCTCTCGGCTGCTTCCTCAGCGGTGGTGTCGATTCCAGTATCACGTGCGCCCTCATGAGCCGGCTGGGCCGGGGGCCAGTGCGCACGTTCTCGATCGGCTTCGATCGTCCCGAGTACAGCGAGCTTGCCCAATCGCGACAGGTGGCACGTTTGTTCAAGACCGAGCACGAGGAGTTCGTCGTGAAACCCGACGCCGCCGCGGCGCTTCCGGACATCGTCGAACGATTCGGGGAACCCTTCGGCGACTCTTCGGCGCTGCCGCTCTGGTACCTCGCACAGCTGGCCCGCAGTCGAGTGACGGTGGCGCTGACCGGGGATGGCGGTGACGAGCTGTTCGCCGGCTACCTCTGGTACGGAAACAGTGCCCGCTTTGCCCGCCTCTCAAGCCAGGTGCCGAGCGCCGCAAGGACCATTCTCGGCCGTCGGGCCGTCGGCCAACTGTTGCGGGCCAGCTCACGGAAGGTCGCCAAGGCTCTGCAGCTGATCGCGCTCGACGATGCCCAGCGGTTCGCGATGCTGAGGCGCACCCTCCAGCCTACTGAGCGCGAGCAGCTCTACGGTTCCGCTTTCGCCTCGCGGCTCGACGGCGCCGCGATGCGATATCTGGACGAGGCCTACCCGAGGACATCCGGCGACCTGATCCAGGCCATGGCGATCACCGACATCGTCACGTACCTTCCGGAGGATCTGCTCGTCAAGATGGATCGCATGACGATGGCACACGCCCTGGAAGCCCGGTCACCGCTCCTCGATACGCGGTTGATGGAGCTGGCCCTGAGCTTCCCCGCTCGGCTCAAATGGGACGCCGCGGGGGGCAAGCGGATTTTCAAGGCCGCCTTCGCGGCACTCTTTCCCCCGGGGTTCCTCGAACGGCCGAAACGAGGCTTCAGCCTCCCGGTCGACGAGTGGTTCCGCCACGAGCTGTCCTATCATCTCGAGGTGCGGCTTGGGCGAGGGGCCTTCGCAGAGTCGGGGATGGTCGATGGCCCCGCGGTGCGGCGCCTGCTGGCAGAGCATCGATCGGGACGCTCGCGCGGGGCCGTTCTGTGGAACCTGCTGATGCTGGCCGAGTGGTTCGAGCGGTTCGGCGGAGCGGCGCGATGGGCCTGATGCCGAACGGCAAGCGGTTCGCGTTCACGATCCTCGACGATTGCGACAACTCGACGATCGAGAACACGCGGCCCTTCTACGACTTGCTGGTCGAGTTGGGCATGCGTACGACGCGCACGGTGTTCGCCTTCGACTCGGACGACGTCCACCCATACTGGCAGCGGTCGAGGACGCTGGAGGACGATCGCTACCGCGCTCTCGCCCTCGAGCTGCAGGGCTTGGGCTTCGAGATCGCATCGCACGGGGCGTCGATGATGAGCAGCCCCCGCGACCGTACGGCCCGCGCGCTCGACGTCTTCTACCAGACGTTCGGTCACTATCCGCGCCTGTACGCGAATCACGGATACAACCGCGAGAACCTCTACTGGCTCGGCGCCCGTTTCAGCTCGCGACTGATCGCGCGGCTGTACGCCTGGCGCACCGCGTCCGAAGGCCTGGCCAGCGAAGGCCACTTGCCGGCCTCGCCGTATTTCTGGGGGGATCTCTGCCAGAAGCACGTGGACTACGTGCGCGGTTTCACATTCCCCCTGCTTGACTTGAAATCGCTCAAGACCTCGCTCCTCTACCGGAACCCGACGACCCCCTTCGTCAACTTCTGGTTCTCGAGCGCGCATGCCTTCGACGTCGACGAGTTCAACGCCCTCCTCAGCCCCGAGCGGCAGGACGCGCTCGAGCGCGCCGCCGGCGTGAGCATCGTGACAACGCACGTCGCCAAGGGCTTCGTTCGAAACGGTATCGTCGACCCGACCTCCCGCAGGTTGCTTGAGGCGATGGCCGCCCGAGATGGCTGGTTCGTGCCGGTTTCAACCCTCCTCGATCATCTCCGCACACAGGGACTGGGGCAGCCGCTGGGCTGGCTCGACCGGTGCGTGAGCGAGATCCGTTGGGCTCGCGCGGCCTTCCGTCGGGGGACCGGTCGATGACGCTCACGTTCGAGGAGCTGTGCCCGCTCGAGGATCCGGACTGGGACGGAGCCATCGCCAAGTTCGCCTCGAAGCACCTCTTTCACGAGCGCGCCTGGTTGCGCTTCCTGTCGCGCTCGCAAAACGCGCGCATCCACGGGACGCGACTCGTCGGACGAGACGGTGGCACGGTCGGCTATTTCGTCGCCGGTGAAGTGCGCAAGGGCCCGTTTCGCCTTCTTGGCAGCCCCCTGCAGGGCTGGAGCACGCCCTTCATGGGTCCTGTCACCGACGAGGTGCCGGACACGTTCTTCGGGGCGCTGGACGTCTATGCCCGCGCCCTCGGCGTCGACTATCTCGAGATGAGCAACCCGGGCTTGCCTGCGTCGACCATGCGAGACGCAGGGTACGACCTCGACGCCGACCAGACGTTCCTGGTGCCGGTCGGCGGCGAAGCGGAGATGTGGGGTCGTCTCAGCAGCGAGTGCCGCAATCGCATCCGCCGGGCTATGCGGAGCGGGCTCCGGGTCGAGTCAGTGACCGAGCGGACCTTTGTCGAGACCTACTACGCTCAGCTGCGCGAAGTCTTCGCCAGGCAAGCGCTGGTGCCGACGTACGGCATCGAGCGTGTCGAAAACCTCTGGGATGCGCTGATGACAGCCGGGAAGCTGCTCGCGCTACGGGTCACGAAGGGTGGCGAGACCCTGGCGTGCGGGCTCTTCCCGTTCGACGACCGAGCGCTGTTCTTCTGGGGCGGGGCCGCCTGGACGCACGCCTACGCGGACTGCCCCAACGAGCTGCTCCACTGGCGGGCCATGTGCGTAGCCGCCGAGCGGGCCATTCCCCTCTACAACATGAGCGGCGTGGGACGCTTCAAGGCCAAGTTCGGAGGGACGGCCGTCACCGTCGAGCGCTGGTACAAGACATTCACGCCGCTCGCCCGGCTGGGACGCTTCGCGTATCAGCGCTACGTCGGTGCCCGTCAGAGGATGCTCGGCGGCCTGCACCGATTGGGAATCCCCCGGTGAGCCGAGTGATCTTCTGGACAGCCGTCGCCTGCGCGGTGTACACCTATCTCGGCTATCCGGCCCTGCTCGCCGCGATCGCCCGTCTCCGGCCGCGGCCAATCCGCCGGCGGCCCATCCGCCCGTCGGTCAGCATCCTCATCGTCGCCCACAACGAGGCGGCCTGGATCGGCCGGAAGATCGAAAGCTGCTTGGCGCTCGACTATCCCGACGGCCGGCTCGAAATTGTGGTCGCGTCGGACGGCTCGACCGACGCCACCCCCGCGATCGTCCGCACCTACGAGCCGCGCGGGGTCCGCCTGGTCGCCTTCGAGCTGCGCCGCGGCAAGCCGTCCGTGCTGAACGCAGTGATCCCGAAGCTTTGCGGAGAGATTGTCCTCCTTGCGGATGCCCGCCAGACGTTTGATCGTGATGCCTTGACGGCGCTGGTCGCCAACTTCGCCGATCCTGAGGTGGGAGCGGCCAGCGGCGAGCTCGTCGTGCGATCGACGGCCGAACTCCCGGTCGCCGACGGCGTCGGCTTCTACTGGCGTTACGAGAAAGTCATCCGGCGCCTCGAGAGCCGCTACGACTCGACGGTGGGGACGACGGGCGCCGTCTATGCCCTTCGGCGACCACTCTTCGAACCCATTCCGAACGACACGCTGCTCGACGACGTACTGATTCCGATGCGGCTCGCCCGGCGCGGCTACCGGGTGGTCTTCGAGCCGCAGGCTCGTGCGTGGGACGAGGCCGCGGCGACCGCGCAGCAGGAATTCGCCCGCAAGGTCCGGACGATCGCGGGGAATTTCCAGCTGTTCGTGAACCATCGATGGCTCCTGAGTCCGTGGCGCAACCGCCTGTGGGTGCAGACGCTGTCGCACAAGGCCCTTCGGCTGCTGGCCCCGGCTTTCCTGGTGGCGATCCTCGCGGCCAACGTCGCCCTGTACGGCATGCCGTTCTATCGGGCGACGCTCACCGTTCAGGGACTCTTCTACCTCGCGGCCGCGCTCGGCCACGTGACGGGCGGACGGCGGACGAGCCGCTGGCTTACCGTGCCGTACGCCTTCTGTTTCCTCAACGTGATCACGGTCGTGAGCTTCTACCGGTTCATCACCGCGCGCCAGGCCGTGACGTGGACCAAGGCGCAATCGTGAGGCCGCCCCGCTGGATCGTCCCCGTGATCCTGCTTTCGCTGGCCGCGCTCTACTGGGATTTCTTCGGTCGCATCGCCCAGCTGTGGTGGAATTACGACTATGCTGGCCATGGCATGTTCGTCCCACTCTTCAGCGCGGTCATTGCGATCGGTCAGTACGAGCGTCTCGTGGCGTCCGCCGACCGGGGTCGTTGGGCCGGGCTCGGAATCGTTGTGATCGGCCTCGGAATCTTCGCTGCTGGGACGGCGATTCGAAGCCTCGTGGTGGAAGGTCTGTCGGTGCCAGTGGTGGTGGCAGGACTCGTGGTGCTCGCCTTCGGCGTGCGCACTCTCCGTGAGGCCGCGTTCGCGGTCGCGTTTCTCGCCCTGATGGTACCACTGCCGCAGCCCGCCGTTGACGCCGTGACGACGCATCTGCAGATCTTCGCGGCGATCGTCGCTGGGGGGGTCCTGGGCCTCTTCGGCATCCCCTTCCTTCGTAACGGTGACGTCATCGAGCTCGCCGGCTTGACGCTGCAGGTTGCGGAGGCCTGCAACGGAGTGCGATTTCTGCTGGGAGTGGTTGTCCTGACTTTGGCCTACGCCGAGGTCACCCAACGCCGCTTGTGGCGAAAGGCGGCGCTGGCCGCTGCTGCCATACCCGCAGCCGTGCTCGCCAATGCGGTGCGCGTCGCCGGCATTTCGACGGCGGCGCACTTTTACGGGGCGGAGGCGCTGGGAACTCCGCACCTCATCATCGGCAAAATCGTCTGGATCGGCACCATCGTCGGGCTCGTCCTTCTCGGGCTCGCCATCCGGCGGGTCGGCACTCGAGAGCCATGGGTACCCCACTTCCGAGCGTCGTAACGATCCTCGCCGCTCTCACCAGCGTGGCGCTCGCCGTCGGCGCGCTGGCGCGGCGACCCCGAGGCCTGCTGCACTGGACCTTCGCGCTCGGAATGGTCGGTTTTGCCGCCGAAGCGCTGGCCGCGTGGATCCTGACTCAGACGATGAATCCTGAGGCGCGCCGTTCGTCGCTTCAGACTCTCGAGATCGCACGGCTGATGCTGGTGGTGCCGTGGGCGATCTTCGTCGTCACGTTGCTTCATCACGGGCAACCAGCAATAGGGCGGATGGCGCGCTACGGGGGGTTCGGGTGGCTGGCCGTGCTTGCCGTGACGACCGCCGCGGTGATCGTGGCACCCGCGTACGAGGTGTCCGACGTAGAGGCGCCGTTTTACGCCGCGCGCCTGACCGCAAGCGGCCAGCTGTCCGCGCTCGCGCAACTCGCCTCCATGGTCGGGCTGCTCGCCGCGCTGGAGGCGACGCTTCGCATCTCGCACGGCCTTATCCGCTGGCGGACGAAGTTCCTTATCCTCGGACTCGGTGGAGCCCTCTTGGTCCGCTTCTATTTTCTCAGCCAGACACTGCTGTTCAACGTCGTCATGGCGTCGTACCTGACGGCGGTCACGGCCGCCCAGTTCGTGGCAAACGTTGCCATCGCCGTCTCGCTCGTGCGCGATCGCCTCTCGACTGAATTCACGGTCTCGCGCCAGCTGGTGTATCGCTCGGTGGCCGCGGGAGTCCTCGGCGTGTATCTCGTCGCCGTGGGGATCGTCGGCTGGCTGCTGAACTTCCTCGGCCTGTCGGATGCCGTCGTGTGGTCCTCGCTGGCGATCTTCATCACGTCCCTCGGCCTCTCGACCATCATGCTGTCCGAGAAGGTCCGCTGGAAGACCAAGCGATTCCTCACCGCCAACTTCTACCGGACCAAGTACGACTACCGGCAGCAGTGGATCACCTTCACGAAACGGTTGGGTTCTCTCCTGAGCGTCGAAGAGCTTGCGCCCGAGCTCCTCCGGACCGTGGCCGACGCAGTGGGGACAACGACCGCCGCTCTCTATCTCGATGACCCCACGCGCGCCGGATACCGCCCGATCTGTGGCATCGGGTTCCACCGACCCGTCCCGCCCCTCGCCCCCGATGACTCGATCGTCGCCGCGCTCCGCGAATCCCGTGGGCCGATGGTCGTCGCCAGAAGCGAGGTCGATGGCTGGCCAGCACTTCCCGTCGATCTCGGGGATACCGCGGTCGCCGTCCCGATGCGGCGCATCGAGAGCCTCATCGGCTTTCTCATCGTCGGCGCGGAGCGGACCGGCGCGGCCTACACCAGCGAAGATCTGGAGTTCCTCAGCACGGTCGCGGAACAGGCGTCGGTCACCATTTCGACCCTGCGTCTGTCGGAAACGCTGGCCCAGAGCCGGGAGTTCGAGGCCTTCCACCGCCTGACCTCGTTTGTGATCCATGATCTGAAGAACTCGATTTCCGCGCTGTCGATGCTCAGTGAGAACGCCCTTCGGCACTTCGACGATCCAGAGTTTCAGCGCGACGCCATCAAGACGCTCGCGCGGACGGTCGACCGTATGACCGACCTCCTCGCACGACTCTCGCGAGACCCCGAGCACGTCACGTTGACTCGTCAGTCGGTCGATGTAGCCGCGCTCGTGCTCGAGGCGACGCTACCGTTGCTGAAGGACCCTCACATCGCGGTCGTCAAGGACCTGGCACCGATGCCTCCGATCCTCGGTGATCCAGACGCGTTGCTGTGCGTCATCCAGAACCTCCTGACCAACGCGATCCAGAGCATCCGTGACGAGGGGACGATCTCGCTCAGTACCCACCAACGCGAAGGCAAAACGTACATCACTGTCGCCGATACCGGATGCGGGATGTCTGAGGACTTCATACGGACCTCCCTGTTCGCTCCATTTCGATCCACGAAGACGCACGGCTGGGGCATTGGCCTCTATCAATCAAAGGCCATCATCGAAGCCCACGGGGGCCTCATCGAGGTTGATAGCAGTCCGGGTCGTGGTAGTACGTTCGTCATCACTCTCCCTCTCACGCAGGCCGCCCAGTGATGTATGAGCTCGAGCCCGACATTTCGACTGGAGTCGCCACGTTGCGTCGTCGAGCAGTGCGGGGCGGCGCAGTTCTCGCGCTCACTCGCTTGGCGCTTCAGGCCCTTTCATGGGCCGTCACGATCGTAGTGGCGCGTTACCTCCGCCCATTCGACTACGGTGTCATGTCGTCGGGTGCGGTGTTACTGGAGTTCGCCGACCGCGTCGCCGAGCTCGGGCTTACACGCGCGCTCGTGCGCAAGCCCCAATTGACCGACGACGACCTCGCCGAGGCCTTTTCACTAAGCCTCTTGTTCTCAGTCGTTGCGTATGCGGTCGTGTATGCGGCGGCCGGCCTCTTCGGCGCGTACTTCCGAAACGAGGAAGTTCAGCTATACCTTCGTGTCGCAGGACTGCTGCTACTTCTCGTGCCGTTCCGAGCCGTTCCGCTGGCGAAGCTCGAGCACCAGCTTCTCATGGAGAAGCAATCAGCGCTGCATGGCGCCGTCATTGTCTTGCAATCCGTCGTCAGTCTCGCTTTCGCCGTCACGGGCTTCGGATATTGGGCGTTGGTCGCGGGTGTGTTTGCGGCGCGCCTCAGCGAGGTTGGTTTGCTCTTGGGGATCACGCACTGGCAACCGCGTCTCAAGATTCCTACCGCCACCGGGCGGTACCTGATCCACTTTGGCCTTCAAGCGACCACCACGAATCTCCTTTACTCCTTTTACTCCACGTGTGACCTCTTGGTTCTGGGACGGCTCGGCGGTCCCGTGGTCCTTGGGTATTTTACGATCGCGTCGAATCTCGTGACGCTGCCCGTGAACAAGCTGACAGCCAACGCCAATCAGATTCTGTATCCGATTCTATGTCGCCTTCAACACGACCCGGCCCGGATGCGCGTGTGGTACCTGCGCTTCGTCGGAATCGTCGGTTTCGTAGGATTGCCCGTCGCGACAGGATTGGTGCTTGTTGCGGACGACGCCATCCCGCTGCTTCTCGGCGAGAAGTGGCTGCCGGCCGCATCGCTCCTGAAAATCATGGCGCTGGCAGGCGCCGTCATGATCATCGTCAATACCTTGACGCCGATCTTCAACGTCATCAATCGCCCGGATATCAATCTGAAATACACACTTGCCTGTTGCGCTTCTCTTGTGCCCGCCTTCTACGTCCTCGGCCGTATGTACGGCGCTGCCGGCGTCGCCGGGGCGTGGACTATCGTATTTCCCCTCGTGGCCGGAGGCATGGTCTTCGCGACGCGTCATCTCACGGGCATCGGAATTCCGGATCTTTTTTGGTCCCTTGCGCCCACGCTCCTGGCGCTCGTCCCGATGATCCTCGCGGTCGTTCTTGTTCGCTGGATCCTGCCCGGCACCCGCCCCACGGAGCTCGTGATCGCCGAGGTCCTCGCTGGCGCTTCGGCGTTTGCCGTCGCTGCCTATTTCTCTGGCCGTCGCTCGGTGATCAGACATCTCGGCATTCTCTTCGCCGAGCTTCGACCCGGGACGCGGACCGAGATGTCCAGAGCATGATCCCCTTCAAGCACGTTCTCCGCATCCTGCAGCTGCGCCGACTTCTGGGGGCCGAAGGCGGTCACGAGGAGAGCGCCGCCTTCTACAACGCTCACCTGGATGATCCCGCCGCTACGAGACCGCACACCTATGCACAATCGCACTACTATTTTCTCTGGTCGATTATCGTCGACCGCCTGCGGCGGGACGGGTTGTCCCGTGTGCTGGAGATCGGCTGCGGCCCGGGATATCTCGCCGCCTTTCTGTTCGACCAGGGCATACGTGAGTACGTCGGCCTCGACTTCAGCACCTCTGCCCTCCGATTCGCGCGGCGGGCGGTCCCCGGCGCGCGTTTCATCGAGGGCGATGCGCGGACGACGACAATCTATACACACTACGCTCACGATGTCGTGATCTGTACGGAGGTACTCGAACACATCGAAGCCGACCTCGTGGTCATGAGACGTTTCCCTCCAGGCAAGCGCTGCCTCTGCTCGGTCCCGAATTTCCCATACGAGGGTCACGTCCGTCATTTCCGTGATGCCGTCGATGTCGTCGTACGCTACGGACAGTTTTTTGAGTCCCTGGATGTCATGACGCTTGATAGCCCCCGCGGCTACGGCGATCGGTTCTTTCTCTTCGACGGCATTCGCAACGCGAGTGGATCACTCACGGAATGATGAGACGCAGAGTGCTCCTATCGATCCTCCGCGCCCTCGGTGGCTTCCGTTTGGCTCGCCGACTCACGGTCTCCGGTCTGCGCATCCTCTGTTATCACGGCGTCGCCCTCGGGGACGAGCATCGCTTCCGTCCTGGTTTATTCATCCGGCCCGATCAGCTCGAGCGCCGCTTGAAATATCTCATTGAGGCGCGCTTTCCTGTTCTACCCCTCGACGAAGCGCTGCAACGATTGCGGCGCGGCGACCTGCCGCCGTGCTCGACGGTCCTGACCTTCGACGACGGGTTCTACGGCGTGCTCGCCGCGGGGCTTCCTCGCCTACAGAAATACACCCTGCCGGCCACGCTGTACCTATCGACCTATTACGTCCAGAATCAGCGGGCCGTCTACAACCTCGCCGTTCCATATCTCCTTTGGCGATGCACGGCCTCTGTCGTCGATCTCTCGAACGTGCCCTTACCCGACGGACTGGCAAAGCGGCACGATTGGGAACGCATGGATCCCGCCGAGCGACAGAACGTCGTGGATGCCCTCGTCGCCCACGGCGAGAGCTGCACCGGTGATGAACGTGACGCCATCCTCTCGCACATCACCGCGGCGGTGGGTTTGGCGCCTCGCGAGTTCCTCGCTCAGCGGCGGTTCGCCTTTCTCGATCCCGCCGAGGTCAAGCGTCTCCATGGCGCCGGCATCATGATCGAACTTCACACGCATCGTCACCGTTCGCCGGCCGATCAGCGCCTGGCCGAGCTGGAGCTGATTGAGAACCAAGCCGTCGTTGAACGCCTCACCGGGCGGAGGTCCCGCCATTTTTGCTATCCCTCGGGGCGCGATGAACTCTGGTCGCGAGATCTCCTCACGGACCTCGGCATCGAGTCGGCCACGACGACCCAGTCCGGTTTCAACTACGCTCACACGCCGCCCTTGGGGCTCCGCAGATTTCTCGATGCTGCGGATATCTCGCAGCTCGAGTTCGAGGCTGAAATGTGCGGCGTCCTCGAAATCGCGCGCCGGCTCCGCGATCTGGCGTCGGGTATCGTCGGCATGCTTTCACCCCGGTTAAGCAAACGTGATGGCACCCCCAACCGCCCCTCGCCGTCCCGGCGATCACTGGTTCAGCGGTCGCTATTCCTCACCCTCCTCCTGACCTCCCTCACCAGCGCTCGTGCCCAGGAAGTGCCGATCCCAGAACTCAGCCGCTGGGAGCACCGTATGATGCAATACGGTCGCAAACATTGTGAGTGGCACGCCGACCGCAATCACAGCTTCGATGAGCGCTTGGCGCACACCTACTACGACGAGATACGCGTGATGCACCAGATCGCCGACTACACTCATGATGCCTCGTGGCGCGACTGCGCGGTCGCCGCGCGGAACGTCTATCGCGACAACTATGTACTTCCCAACAAGGGCGGCATCCCCGGATACTGGAATTTCACCGATGGATTGCGACTGGACTACCTGCGCACCACGGACGCTGTCTCCCGAGCCTCCGTCCTCTCCTTGGCCGACCGCGCGGCCTACGCCAGCGACTCGGCGCCCCCGGAACAGACCAAGAGCATCGACCGCAGCCGAGAGGTCGCCTACGCGTTGCTCTCGTACATCAACGCCGAAGCGCTCGGTGCGCCGCGGCGAAGCCGCCGAGCGATCCTCGTCAGCCAGGCGTACGATCACTTGGACCAATGGTTTCTCCGATTTGCCTGGCGCGGCTCTACGTCTCAATTCTCGCCGTTCATGGTGGGCCTCACGGCGCATAGCCTCATTCGCGACTGGGAGGAGACGCGCGATCCTCGGCTCATTCCCGCCCTCCGGCGTGCGGCGGATTGGCTGTGGCAGAATGCTTGGGTTGCGCGAGACGAGTCCATGCTCTACCAGATAAATCCCGCCAACATCAGCGAGGGCGGGCGTAGCACGAATGGCGCTCCGGATCTCAATCTTCTTATCGCCCCGATGTATGCATTTCTTGCGAAATATACTGGTGCATCGGCGTACCGCGAGCAGGCTGATCTCCTCTTCAAGGGCGGCGTCCGGGGAGCCTTTCTGGAGAGCCCGAAGCAGTTCAATCAAAACTATTGGTGGAGTTTCGACTACGTGAAATGGCGGAGTCCCTAAATCCAATGCATCGCCGACCATCACTTCGTCACGCGGCTCTGACCCACGCCATCACCGGTGCTCACGATTTGGGAAATGCTTCATGAGTCGACACGCCATCTGCCTCGAACGCTACCGCCACGGCGTCTGGCGAGACCGCATACTTCACGACCTCATCCTTGAGGATGCCGAGCGACTGGGTGGCCATTTGACGTTTCTCGACATCGGCTGCGGTCGTGGATTCGATACTGACGAGGCATTGCAGTGGTCATTGGCTAACGTCGCGACGCGCTACATCGGGATCGAGCCCGACTCCACGATCATGATTCAAGAGTGTTACACCGAGACACATCGATGTATTTTGGAGCGCGCGCCAATCCAGGCCGAGTCCATCGATATCGCTTTTGCAATTATGGTCCTGGAGCATCTGGCTAATCCACGAGACTTCTGGGACAAGCTCTATGATGTCCTAAAGCCGGGTGGGGTCTTCTGGGGACTCACAATCGATGGGCGGCATTGGTTCCGTGCCGTCTCACTATGGCTGGACCGTACCCGCCTAAAGAACGTATACCTGCGGTGGTTATCCCGTGCCGTGTCAGCACAGCAGTACGAAAACTATCCTGTGTACTACCGGTCCAATACGCCGAGCCAAATCGGGCAGTTGACGACTCGCTTCCGCGCCTGTGAGGTATTTAGCCTCTCACGAGAAGGTCAGCTGAACGCCTATTTACCACAGATAGTCCATCCGCTTTTTGAATGGTTTGACCGGCGCGCGATTCGCCGTGACTACCCGGGGACGCTCTTAGTCGTACGGGCCGAAAAATGAGGCTGCTCTCCCAAAAGTGTCAGGGCAATGGGAGGCCGGCGCAGCCGTGATAGATGTTCGCGATGTAGGTCCACGCGGTCCGGTACCCGTAGGCGCGATGGCTGATGACTTTGACCTTGTTGTTCATGCCTTCGAGGGCAC
>DATHGT010000131.1:0-13504 GCA_035317605.1 Candidatus Acidiferrum sp.
CCGCGAGCATCAGGGCCAGGCCCGGAAACAGCGCGACCCACCACTCGCCGGAGACCATGAACGCCGCACCGTCGGCGACCATGATGCCCCACTCCGGGAGGGGCGGACGCACGCCGAGGCCGATGAACGACAGCCCCGCCGCGTTCAGGATGGCCCACCCCATGTTCAACGAAAGCTGCACCATCATCGGCGGCAGACAGTTGGGGAAGATGTGAAACGCCAGCACGCGGGCCGGTCCGTTGCCGGCCAGCCGCGCGGCCTCGACGTAGCCGGCCTCGCGGCGGACGTTGGTCTCGGCGCGGGCCATGCGCGCGTAGAACGGCAGGTTGATGATCGCGGTGGCGTAGACCACGTTGGCCACGGTGTTGCCGAGCGCGGCCACGATGGCCATGGCCAGCACGAACAGCGGGAAGGCCATGATCGTGTCCACCACGCGCGAGACCAGCCGCTCCGTCCATCCGCCGAAGAAGCCGGCGCAGGTGCCGGCGAGGCTGCCGAGCGCGAACGAGAGCGCGACCGCGGAGAGCGAGATCGCGAAGTCGAGCCGGGTCGCGACCATCACCCGGCTCAGGATGTCGCGGCCGACCTGGTCGGTGCCGAACCAGTGCGCGCGGGACGGGGCTTCCAGCTTGCGCGCGGCGTTGCTGGCCAGCGGATCGTGCGGGGCCAGCGCGGGACCGAGCACGGCCAGCGTCACGAAACCCAGCAGCAGCACGAAGGCGCCGAGCGTCACCGGGTTCTCGGTGAGGACGTAGCGCGCGTGCCGGAGGGCCGCGATCACGCTTCGATCCTGACCCGGACGTCGATGATCCCGTAGAGCACGTCGATGGCGAGATTCAACAGCACGTAGAGCGAGGCCATCACCAGCACGAAGCCCTGCACGGGCGCGTAGTCGGAGGCGATCAGCGCTTCGAGCGCGTACGACCCCACGCCCGGCCACGCGAAGACCTTCTCGACCACCACGTTGGCCCCGAGCAGGAACGAGAACACCATGCCGAGCAGGGTGACCACGGGCAGCAGCGCGTTGCGGAGCGCGTAGGTGTAGAGGACGGTCGCGGGACTGAGCCCGCTGGCTCGCGCGGTGCGGACGAAATCGCTGGACAGCACGCCGAGCATGGCGGCGCGGGTCATCCGCGCGATCGGGGCCAGCGCGAAGACGCCCAGGGTCAAGGTCGGCAGCGCGAGCTGCCGGGCCGCGGCCACGAAGATCGTGCCGTCGCCGGCGAGCGCGCTGTCGACGAGGAAGGAGCCGGTGACCGTGCGCGGCGGCGACGAGAACGCGTCGAGCCGGCCGAGCGGCGGCGGGGCCCAGCCGAGCTGGTAGTAGAAGACGTACACGAGCAGCAGCCCCGTGAAGAAGATCGGCAGCGAGACGCCGGCGGTGGTGAGCATGCGCGAGAGGTGATCGATCCACGATCCCGGCCGCGTGGCCGAGAGGATGCCGAGGGGCAGCGCCACCGACACGGCGAACAGCAAGCCGCACGCGGTGAGCTCGAGCGACGCGGGCAGGCGGGCGAGCAAGTCCGCCCGCACGGGCTGACCGGTGGTCAGCGAGCGGCCGAGGTCACCGCGGGCAAGGTCGCGGACGTACACGATGAACTGCTCGGGCAGGCTCTTGTCGAGGCCGAGCTTCACCCGGATCTCCTCGACGGCCTGCTGGGTCGCGGCCGGTCCCGCGAAGAACGCGGCGGGATCGCCGGGCAGCGCGCGGTTCAAGAGGAACGTCACCACCACCACGCCCGCGATGCCGGGAAGGGCGGCGGCGAGCCGGCGCAGCACCATCCGAAGCAGGGACGCCCTCATCGTCAGTGAGGCCGTCCCACTTCGCGCGTCACTGCTTGGTGAGCGTGCGGAAATCCAGCTGGCGGTGAAACCAGTACTGGTAGCCCGTCACGCCCTTCTGCATCGCCACGTCGAGCGAGGGCTGCATGAGCGGCACCTTGGGGACGTCCGCCATCGCGATGCGCGTGAACGCGCGCACGGTCTCCGCGTACTTCTGGGGATCGCTCTCCTGGTGGGCGGCCTCGATCAGCTTGTCCATTTCCCCATTTTGATAGCTCGACGTGTTGAAGAGCGAGTTCTGCCCGTGATAGGTCCACAGAAAGAAGTACTCCGGGTAGTTGAGCCACCCGCCGAACTGGTTGATGAAGAGCGGCAGGTCCTTCTTGGCCAGCGCGCCCCGCCAGGTGGCCGGCGGGATCTTGTTCAGCGTGGCCTTGATGCCGATCGCGGCCAGCGCCTCCTGGGCGAGCACGGCCGCGGGCTCGTAGATGGTCGCGTTGCCCAGGTCGAAGGACAGCGTGGTCTCGAACCCGTTCGGGTAACCCGCTTCGGCGAGCAGAGCCCTGGCGCGCGCGGGATCGGTCCGGTACGGGTTCAGCGACGGGTCGTACCCGGGCGTGTTGGTCGCGATGGGGACCGTCAGCAGCGCGCCGCGACCGAACATCGCGGCCTCGAAGATCTTGTCTCGCGGAACGGCGTGGGCCACGGCCTGGCGGACTTTCACGTTGGCGAACGGCGGGTTCTTGGCGTTCATGCCCAGATAGATCAGCGCGTTCTCGACGGGCGTGCTGGCCACCGTGAGCTTGCCGCTGCGGGCCATCTCCGCCACGTCCTTGGGCGGAAAGTCGACGGAGACGTCGGCATCGCCGCGCTCGATGAGCGCGCGCCGGTTGCCGGCCGACGGCACCTCCCGCACGATCACCCGGCGGATCTTCGCGAGGGGGCCGGACTTCCACTCGTCGAAGCGCGTGTACACGGTCTCCTGTCCGGGCTTCCACGACTCCAGTCGGTAGGCGCCGCCGCCCGCCTCGTTGTTCTTCAGCCACTCCATGGCCCACGGATCCTTCTCGGTCGCGTTCTTCCTGACCAGCGTCGAATTGATGATGACCGGCACCGGGACGGCCAGGTCGGGAAGCGTCCACTTGTCCTTGCGCAGGAAGTTCACGCGGAACGTGTGGTCGTCCACCGCCGCGAACTGCTCGGGCTTCTCGAGGGCGCCGGCCTTCATCTGGAACGTCGGGAAGCCGCCGACGCTGACCGCGCGGTCGAACGACCACTTCACGTCGCGCGCGGTCACCGCGGTGCCGTCGTGGAAGCGCGCGTCGCGGCGTAGCTTGAAGGTCACCGACATCCCGTCGGCGGCGACCTGCCAGCTCTCGGCTAGCTCCGGCTTGAGCACGGCGTGATCGTACGAGCGCGTGCCGTCGGCAAGCGTCTTCGTCCCGTGGGTGAGCAGTCGGTCGTACAGGTTCCACGAGGCGCCGTAGGTCCGGAAGTTGGCGCCGACGCCGTGGATGTCCATGCTGTTCGGTCCCGACTCGACGAGGACCAGCAGGGTCTCGCTGCGGCTCTGGGCCGGCGCCGGTGCGGGCAGGGCCAGCAGCAAGGTGAGGACGATGGCAACGGCGCTGAACGTGGCGCTCATGACGAGGTCTCCTGTGGTGGCAAATCGCCTGCCGCTCGACCGGGTGCTTTGCCTGCTCGCGGCTCGTGCACTGTTCACGTGATGCCCGATTTCGAGGCAGGAACGTAACACGAAGGACCGATCGACGCATCCGGATCGTCGCCGGCGGCTGCTTGACACGTCCGTCGGCGAACGCTAGAAAGGCGCGTTCATGGCCATCAGCATCGGGGCGGCGAACCGTGAAGCGCTCGAGCGCCTGTGCCGCGCGCGGCCGGCGTGGACGGGGATGACGACCGCGCGCGAGGCGCTCGGGCTCACGGGCCGGTCGCTGCTGCACGCGGGGCCTCCGATCGCGTGGGAGCGCATGTGTCCGATCATGCACGGCGCGGTGATGTGCGCGATCCAGTACGAGGGCTGGGCGCCAACGCCGACCGATGCCGAGCGCCTCGCGGCGTCAGGGGAGGTCGCGTTCGCGCCCGCGCACTCGCGCGGCGCCGTCGCGCCCATGGCCGGTGTCATTTCTCCAGGCACTCCGCTGATCGAAGTCGAAGATCGCGCGAACGGGACCAAGGCGTGGTCGTTCATGGGCACCGGCCCCGGGCCTCAGCTTCGCTTCGGCGCCCACGGTCCCGAAGCACTCGCGCGCCTGGGCTGGAACCGCGACGTGATGGCGCCGGCCCTGTCGCGCGTGCTCGAGCGCGAGGGACCGCTCGATCTCGCCGCGCACATGGCGCAGGCGCTCGCCATGGGCGACGAGATGCACATGCGCAACGCCGCCTCGACCGCGCTGCTGACCAAGGCGCTGGCCGGCCCCCTCGCGGCCGTGGTCGCCGACAGCGCCCAGCTCGAGCGCATGCTGCGCTTTTTCACGCGCGACAACGATCAGCACTTCCTCACCTGGGCGATGTGCGCTGCCAAGGCGGCCGCGCGGGCCATCGAAGGTATTCCGGGCTGCACAGTCGTCTCGATGATGGCGCGCAACGGGGTGGAGTTCGGCGTTCGCGTGGCCGGGCTCGGCGACCGCTGGTTCACCGGGCCGGCGAGCGTGGTCGCGGGGAGCTACTTCCCCGGGTTCACCGCGGCCGACGCCAACCGCGACGTGGGGGATTCCGCGATCATGGAGACCTACGGGCTCGGCGGGATGGCGATGGCCGCCTCTCCCGCGGTGACGCGGATCGTCGGCGCCAGGTCGGTGACCGACGCCATCGAGACCACGCGGCGGATGGGCGAGATCTGCGTGGGCCGCAACCCCACGTTCCCGATCGGCGTCCTGGACTGGGAGGGGACGCCGACCGGGATCGACATCCGCAAGGTCGTCGAGACCGGCGTCGTGCCCGCGATCAACACGGCCATCGCCCATCGCGACCTCGCGGTCGCGCGGATCATCGGCGCCGGGATTTCGACGCCGCCGCTCGATCCGTTCGTCGCCGCGCTCGTCGCGTTTGGCGAGGCTCACGCCGAGACGCGCTGGCCGAGCGCCGCCAAAAACTGATGCCCCTCCGCGCCGTCGTCCGGCGTTCTTCCTATCGCGATTCGATGGTGCTCATGCGTGTGGCCGAGGCGGTGCGCGTGCTCCCCGGCGTCCGTGAGGCCGCCGTGCTGATGGGCACGCCCGCGAACCACGAGCTGCTGGCGTCGGCGGGGCTCGCCACGACGGAGACCAAGGACGCCGCGCCGGGTGATCTCATGATCGCGGTGCTCGCCGACACCGAGTCCGCGGCCGAAGCGGGACTGGCCGAGGCCGAGCGCGTGCTCGCCGAGCGACGAGCGAGCGTGGAGCCCGCCGGACGCTCACTCCCACGCACGCTCGACGGCGCGCTCCGCCAGATGCCGGACGCGAACCTCGCCGCGATCTCGGTCCCCGGCGAGTACGCGGCGTTCGAGGCTCAGCGCGCGCTCCGGCGCGGCCTCCACGTGTTTCTCTTCAGCGACAACGTCACGCTGGAGGACGAGATCGCGCTCAAGCGCCTGGCCGTCGAGCGCGGCCTCCTGTGCATGGGACCGGATTGCGGGACCGCGTACATCGGCGGCGTCGGTCTCGGCTTCGCCAACGTGGTGCCCCGCGGACGCGTGGGATGCGTCGCGGCATCGGGCACCGGACTTCAGGCCGTGGTCGCGAGGCTGGCCGCCCTCGGCGAGGGCGTGTCGCACGCCATCGGGGTCGGCGGACGCGATCTGTCCGCCGAGGTCGGCGGCGCGATGACCGTGCCGGCGCTCGAAGCACTCGCCGCCGACGCGACGACCGAGATCATCGTGGTGATCGGCAAGCCTGCGGCGCCGGAGATCGTCCCCCGGCTCGAGACCGCGATCGCCCGCATCGCCAAGCCCGTGGTCGTCTGCTGTCTCGGCGCGACGCCCGCGGGATCGGCCGCGGGGCGGTGGGTGAGCACCCTCGAGGACGCGGCTGAGCTGGCGCTCGCGACGCTGCGCGGGCAAACGTGGAGTCCCCGCATGTTCACCGATCCTGCTGACGTGCGGGCGCGACTGCCGCGAGCGCGCGGGCCGCGCGGGACGATCCTCGGCCTCTACACCGGGGGGACGCTCGCCCACGAGGCCGGCCTCGTGCTCGCCCCGCTCGTGGGTGCCGATGCCTATCGCCTCGTCGATCTCGGCGGCGACGAGTTCACGCGCGGCCGCCCGCATCCGATGATCGATCCCTCGGCTCGCGCCGCGCACGTCCGCCAGGCCGGTGAATCGGGCGACGTCGGCGTGCTGCTGGTCGACCTCGTGCTCGGTCGCGCCGTCCATCCCGACCCCGCCACGCCGCTGGCCGAGGCGATCTACGACGCGCGGCGTGCCGCCGCCGCGCGGGGACGCGAGCTCGGTGTCGTGGCATCGGTCGTCGGCACCGACGGCGATCCCCAGGATCTCCGCCGTCAGACCGCGACGCTTCAGGCCGCGGGCGTGGAGGTGTTGCCCTCGAACGCCCAGGCCGCGCGCTTCGCGGCCTTGCTGATCCGTCCCGACCTCGACCGTTCGTTGCTGGGATCGTGACGGCGCTCACCGGCGTCCTGGGTCAGCCCCCGCGGGTCGTCAACCTCGGCCTCGAGGTCTTCGCGGTCGAGATGGAGAGCGCGGGCGCGACGGTGGTCCACGTCGACTGGCGCCCGCCCGCGGGCGGCCCCGCCGTCGCCGCCCTCCTCGCCCGATTGGACGATTAGCCGAGCTTCAGCGCGATCTCTTCGCCGTTGCCGATCGGGACCGTCACCGTGAACAGCTGGGGGTGGGACTTCACGCGGTTCAGGTAGTCCACGAGCTCGTTGGCGTGCGAGGTGACGTTGTCGGCGACGAGCATCCCGCCCGTTCGCAGCCGCGGGACGACCAACTCGAGATAGGTGAGGTAACTCGGGCGGTCCGCGTCGAGAAAGACGAGATCGAACGGACCCGACAGGGTCGCGAGCCTCTCGGCGGCCGGGCCCTCGACGATGTCGACCACGTCGGCGAGCCCGGCGCGGGCGAGGTTCGCGCGGGCCAGCGCGATCTTGTCCGGGTTGACCTCGAGCGTGGTCACGCGGCCGCCCGTCGCGCGCGCGGCGTCCGCCAGCCAGATCGTCGAGAACGCGTTCGAGGTACCCACCTCGAGGATCCGCGTGGCGCGGGTGGCGCGGATCAGGATCCACAGTAGTCGCCCGGTGTCGCGCGTGACATTGAGCATGCGCCGCGGCCGCGCGGTCTCGCGCGCGTCGTTGTCCTCGCCGATCACGGCCAGCTTCTCCAGCAGCGCGAGCAACGCGTCGTCCATGGCTACCTCCAGCGGTGTCGCGACTCAGCGCCCGTTTCGCCGGCCCCCGCGGCGCCTACGCATACGCGCGCGCCCAACGCTGCTGAACCTGCCGGCCGAGGGCCGGATAAACAACGAGACGACGAAACGGATCGATCAGGGCCATGTAGAGTGCCGTGAGACGACTCACCGGCTTCACGTAGATCGCCAGGTAGAGCGTGTATCCCCCGGGGCGTGGCTCGAGGGCGAGCGCCAGGAAGGCGTGCACGGTCGCATTGCGAAGCTCGCTGAGGGATTCCTCACCCAAGACGTAGAGCACTCGAAACCGGCCTTCGCGAGTCCCCGGAGCGACCCGAGACTGCGAGCGATCGGCTCCGGCAAGGCGGGTGACGTACGATGCGCTGGACGGGTCATGGCGCTCGTCATCCCATCCGAACGTGCGGCCCAGGGCCGAGCGCAGCGCGAACAGTCCTCGCACCGCGAGATTCGGTGGACGCCGATCGCCGAACACGATCGCGCGCGCGTCCTGGATGCTGCGACCGGGGCCGCCGCCCCGCAGTGGTATCGCCCAGACATCGTGGAGAGGCACGTCGCTGAGCAGCGCGTGGCAGCGCAGGTTGAGTCTCCGGAAGTCGACCGGCTTCACGCGCATGCCCACGATCAGTCTCCCATCAGCGACCCTCGGGACCGCTTCCTGCGGCCCAGGATAACGTGCGGCGCGCCGCGCCGTCAGGCGAATGACGGTGGCTACTCCTTGGCGAGCTGGCGGTAGTCGAGCTGACGGTGGAACCAGTACTGGTAGCCGCGGCGCGCATGCGTAGACGTACCGGTCAGCGGCGTGCGCGACCGCTTACGATCCGCGCAAGGCGTCGACGCGGGTCTGCTACTCTTCGGCTGGCGTGAGGCCGGCTGCGACGGGCCTGACCTCCGTCACGATGCCGTTGGGGTCGGCCTGAGCCAAGACATCGAAGACCCGGAGGACCGCATCCGTGATCCCGCGATCACTGGTGATCGCCCGCGCGGCACGGCACGCGGTCTTCGCCGCGGGAATCTGCGTATCGTCTCCACACAAGGCCAGCCCGCAGAGGGAGAGACCTTTGACGTCGAGCGCGTCATACCGCTCCGCTGTCAATGCGATGAGTTGGTTGGCCAAGGTGATCGCGGTTGTGAACGCCTCTCGGGCAACGTTCACGTCGCCCTGCCGCAGAGCCACCACGCCCAACAGGGCGGACGTTCCGTGGGCGCTCGAGGGGATATCGTACTTCCGGGCGGCTTCCACCAGGTCGCGCGCCACGGCAAGGTCGTTCCTGGAGACATGGACCAGGGCGAGAGACTCCCTCGCACCCCTCGAATGTTGAGCAGATCCGATTTCATCGGCGATGGCGATGGCCTGCTCCAGGTTGCGGGCCGCCGCATCGGCGTTGCCCATGGATCCGTACAGCTCACCGAGGCCGACATGGGCTGCCGTCTCGCTCAGCCGATAACCGATGTCGCGCGCGAGGGCGAGCGCTTCCGTGTAACACCGTAGGGCATCGTCAAGTCGGCCGAGAAGCCGATAACACTCGCCCAGGTTGCCGAGATCTTCGGCCTGGCCTTCTCGATTTTGCGACTCACGGTTGATGAACAGAGCCCGCTCGAAGTACTCGAAGGCGCGGGCGGCTTGGCCGATATGTGCGTAACGGATCCCGAGGTTGCCCAGGGCACTTGCCTCGTGGGTACGATTGCCGACCTCTCGACTGATCGCCAAGGTTCGCTCGAGATACTCGATGGCGCGCGCATTCTGCCCGAGGCGGGCGAGACACCCTGCGAGGTTGCCGAGCCACGTTCCCTCGCCTAACCGGTCCCCGCGCTCCTGGGCGAGCTGGAGCGCCTTCCCGTAAAGATCGACCGCGCGTTGGATCTGGCCCAACCGATAATAGGCCGAGCCCAAGTTGCCGATGCTGTTCTCGGCCAGTCCGGGGTCGGTGATCTTTCCCTGGAGCTGTTCGTGAAGCTCGATCATCAATCGGTAGTGCCCCCACAGCAGCAGGTAGTCGAAATCGAATTCGACCAACCCTGCCGTCGCGGTGTCGTAGTCGCCGCCTTCGCAGCGCAGTGCGAACTCGGAGAGCTGGGCCTCGAGGTCGGCCAGGGTTTTCCACGTCTCGCGAGGTTTGCGAGACAGCTTGAACCACTCGGCCGCCCGGTGTCGCAGGCCGAAGCGAGTCAGGGGAAGGACCGCGGCCCCTCGGTCGACGGGATCGCCCTCCGGTATTCGCGTGAGGGCATAATCGCGATCGACCTGATGGAGGTAGTAGCGCCCCGCATCGCGATGGGCGAACTGCATGTTCACCAGCCTGCTCAGCACCCGGCCACTGTCGATCCCGGGCACATGGGACTGCAGCAGATAGTCCACGGCGGCCGGAGGCGCCGGGTAGCGGTAGATGGCAAGCGCCTGCATGACCCGTTGGGCCGTAACATCGAGGCGGCTGAACGCCTCTCCCACGAGGACGGCCACGACCTGCTGTGGCAGGAACTCGCGGATGTCGTCCAGTATTTCTTGCAGTGACGTATCGCGGTCGGCCGAGAGGATGCCGAACAGATGCTCGAGGGCACGCGGATATCCGAGCGTGCGCTCGCGGGCTTTAGCCAGGAGAGCGTCTGGGGCGTCTCGCAACCGGACCTTGCCGTCGGCGTCCATGGCCCTCAGGATGTTCTCGGCGAAGGGGTGGTCCAATCCGCTGTCAACGTCCACGCGCCTCTGCAGGCCCGGCTGCACGAACGCCAGATCGCTCGGCGCGACCCGGGTGGTGATGATGGCCTTGATCCCGTGGGGAGGCAGCTCTAGTAGCGCGGTCAGCGTGTCGTGCAGCTCCGCATCCTTGATCTGGCCGGTCTCGACGGCGAGCATGTCCTCGAAGTTATCGAACAGCACCACCGCGCGCCCGCTGGGAAAGGCCTGCAGGAGGGCCTCCATGGTGGCGCGCGTGGTGGTCTGTGGATTCTTATAGAGAGCGTCGAGCTGCTTGACGGTCTCGTCGGGCAGCAACTGGGTGAGGCCGGCGTACAGGTCGGGGAGATTCGGCCGGTGGAAGGACCGCGCAGCACTGAGATACACGATGCCATCGACCGTCAGGGCCCCGCCGTCGTCGGGGAGTTGGCCGCCTTCCAGCGAGCGCAACAGCCGGCAGACCATGGCGGATTTTCCGACGCCGCCCCGCCCCACCACGGTCATCAGCCGCAGGGATTCATCCGCGAGAAAATCGCCGAGCTGCCGGGTCTCGAAGTGCCGGTCTTGAAACCACGTCGGGGCTATCAGTGGAGGCCGGTTGATGAACTTGCTCTGGGCGATGCCCCCGACGGGCTTGACGGGCTTGCGTTCGCTTTCCAATCCCGCCTCGATACTTTGCTGAACCCGCTGCTCGGCGGCTTTGGGATTGTCGATGACTCTCTGCTGCTGCGCGATCTGACGCTCCAGCTCGGCGATGTCCTCTCGAACGCGCGTCTGCTGTTCCGGTTCGGCACGCGGCAACTCGCGCTGGGCGTCAGAGAGGCGGTACTTGAGGGTCTGGAGTTGCCCCTCCGGTGAGTCCATCCACGCCAGGTGCTTGCGGAGCCGGGCCGCCGCGGCCTCGAACCGTCCGACGAAGTCGATGTATTCACGAGATCCGAGACGGAACGGCAATTCGGCGTCTCGATGCACAAGGAGAGGGATGACGGGCTTCTTGTACTTGAGGGCGCGCACCCATTCGTTCTTGCAGACCGAGTCCGGGCGCACGCTGTCCGCTGACATAACGAAGATCATGCCCTTGCACATCTTGATGGCTTCCCCGAGTTGTTCGTCCCAGTCTTCACCGGGGCGCAGGGCTCGCTGGTCCAGCCAGACGGGAATCGGGGGTGGACCGGCGGCGAGTTCATCCGCGAGCTTGATCGCGAATTCTTTGCCGTCCACGGCCGAGTAGCTGATGAAGAAGACGTCAGGCATGCGACACCTCTGGCGCTCGATGGCAGCGCTCGTATGCGTTGCTCCGCCTGAGCAGAAGGTAAGCGATCGGTGTGTGATCACGCAAGGTGAACCGCTCGGACGGCTGATCCGGACGGCGGGATGCTACGCCTCGCCTTACTCCTTCGCGAGCTGGCGGTAGTCGAGCTGGCGGTGGAACCAGTACTGGTAGCCGCGGACGTTCTTCTGCATGGCCACGTCGAGGTTGGGCTGGTAGATCGGCACGCGGGGGACCTCGTCGAGGGCGATCTTCACGAAGCCGCGCACGTCGTCCGCGTACTTCTTGGGATCGCTGTCGAAGCGGGCGGCGTCGATGAGCTTGTCCATGGCCGGGTTCTGGTAGGACATGGTGTTGAAGACCGCGTTCTGGGAGTGATAGTTCCAGAAGAAGAAGTACTCGGGGAAGTTCAGCCAGCCGCCGAACGCGTTGATGTAGAGCGGCATCTCCTTCTTGAGCATCAGGTTGCGCCAGTTGGCGCCGGGGATGCGGTTGATCGTGGTCTTGATGCCGATCTGGGCCAGCGATTCCTGGACGAGGACGGCCGTGGGCTCGTTGATGGTCGCGAAGCCCTGGTCGAAGAAGAGCGGGGTCTCGAAGCCGCCGGCCTGACCGGCTTCCGCCATCAGGGCTTTGGCTTTCGCCATGTCCGTGCGATACGGCGACGCCTTCGGATCGTAGCCGACCGTGTTAGTGGCGATCGGATGGCCGCTCAGCAGCGCGCCGCGCCCGAACATCGCTGAGGAGAAGATCGACTCATAGGGAAGCGCGTAGGCCACGGCCTGGCGGACCTTGACGTTGTTGAAGGGCGGCTTGGTGACGTTCATGCCGAGATACGCGTGGGCATTCTCGACGGGGTGCGCGGTCACCGTGAGCTTGCCGGCCCTGGCGATCTCCGAGAAGTCCTTGGGCGGCAGGTCGAACGAGATGTCGGCGTCGCCGCGCTCCAGGAGCGCCCGGCGATTGCCGGCCGAGGGCACCTCGCGCACGATGACCTTCTTGAGCTTGGGCAGCGGACCCGACTTCCACTCGTCGTAGCGGACGTAGACGGTCTCGGTGCCGGGCTTCCACGACTCCAGGCGATAGGCGCCGCTGCCCGCGTCGTGACTCTTGAGCCACTCCATCGCCCATGGATCGCTCGGGGTGGCGTTCTTCTTGGCCAGCTCGGAGTTGATCACGACCGGCACCGGCACCGCGAGGTCCGGCATCGTGAGCTTGTCCTTGCGGAGGAAGCTCACCCTGAAGGTGTGATCGTCCACGACCGCGAACTGCTCCGGCTTCTCCAGCGAGCCCGCCTTCATCTGGAACGTCGGAAAGCCGCCGACCGTGACCGCGCGATCGAACGACCACTTCACGTCCCGGGCCGTCACCGGGGTGCCGTCGTGAAAGCGCGCGTCCTTGCGCAATTTGAAAGTCACCGACGTCCCGTCGGCGGCGAGCTGCCAGCTCTCGGCCAGCTCGGGCTTGAGCACGCTGTAGTCGTAGGAGCGCGTGCCGTCGGGCAGGGCCTTCACCCCGAACGTCATGAGGCGGTCGTACAGATTCCACGACGCCTGATACGCGGGCCGGTTCGCGCCCACGCCGTGGATGTCCATGCTGTTGGGCCCGGACTCGACGACGACGATCAGGGTCTCGTTGCGGCTCTGGGCGAGGGTGGGTTGGGCCAGCGCGAGCAGCGCCAGCATCATGAGCACGGGCAATCTCGGCGCTCGGATCATCACGTTCCTCCCGTGGAATTCGACGCGACTCGATGGGCGCTCGGCTCATCGGCAAGGCACGTGCCGAGGCGTGGCGTCGCGAAACGTGACGTTTGCCGGCTGTCGCCTGCTTGCTCTGTGAGCAGGCGAGGGCGGATGCCTTTCTTTGCGGCACGGCCCGCGCGGTCGACGGACTCCGAAACCTCGCGCAATCGCGCGGTTGAGCCCGTGATAGCCGCGGCATGTCGCTTGCTCACGCGATGGGCACTCGCGTCAACGTTGTCGCGAGCCTCCCGGGACAATGGCGCCCCGAACGGTGGCGCCATTTCCTTTTCAAGGGGGGGGGACGATGACGGAGTTCGAGCGGGCGGTGGAGCGCTCGGTGGAATACGCGGTGTTCGGCGGCCCGCAGGGGCGCCGCGAGTTCATCGCGCGGGTGGGCGCGGCCACGGCGACCGCCGCGCTGGGTCAGGTGTTCCCGCTGGATGCGGCCAAGGCGCTGGCCCAGGACAAGCCGGGCCCGCTCGAGAAGCGCGATCTGAAGGTCGGCTTCATTCCGATCACGTGCGCGACCCCGATCATCATGGCCGAGCCCATGGGCTTCTACAAAAAGCACGGGCTCAACGTGCAGGTGTTCAAGGCGTCGAGCTGGGCGATGATCCGCGACCTGTCGATCAATGGCGAGACCGACGCCACCCAC
>DATHGT010000132.1:0-23273 GCA_035317605.1 Candidatus Acidiferrum sp.
TGGCCTCGTTGACGAAGTCGATGTTGAGCGCGTGCTCGAGCGGCAGGTCGTACGGGTGATCGTACGAGACGTTGGCCTCGCGGACCTCGAACCACTCCGGCCCGCTCTTGCCCCGCCCCTCGAGCCTCACCTGATGCGCGATCATCGTGCACATGCCGGACGCCTCAGCGCAGGTTCTTGTCGAGGAACGCCCAGATCTTCTTCCAGCCGTCGACGGCCTGCTCCTGACGATACGCCGCCCGGTCGTAGTAGAAGAACCCGTGGCCGGCGCCGTCGTAGCGATGGAACTCGTAGTTCTTGCCGGCCTTTTTCAGCTCCGCCTCGTGCTGGTTGACCTGCTCGGGCGTCGGCGACTTGTCCTCGTTACCGAACAGGCCGAGGATCGGGGCCGAGAGGTCCTTGGTGAATTCGATGGGCGCCGTCGGCTGGTTCGGAGTCAGCTCTTCCTTGGACATGACCACGCGCCCGCCCCAGCACTCGACCACCGCGTCCAGGCCCTTCAGCTTGCAGCCGGCCAGGAACGCCTGGCGGCCACCCGAGCAGGTGCCGAAGATGCCGACCTTGCCGCTCAGATTGGGCAACCCGCGCAGCCAGGCGATCGCGCCTTCGAGGTCGCCGAGCACGCGGGCGTCGGGGGCGCCGCCGGCCGCGCGCACCTTGGTCCCGACGTCTTCGGGCGTGCCATGGCCGTCGCGGTTGTAGAGGTTCGGCGAGATCGACACGTAGCCGTGGTGGGCGAAGCGGCGAGTGCACTCGCGGTACCACTCGTCCCAGCCCGGCGCGTGGTGAATGACGACCATGCCGGGAAACGGACCGGCCCCGAGCGGACGGGACGTGTACGCCAGGATGGCGTCGCCGTTGTGTCCTTTCATGGACACGGTTTCGGAAATCATGCCTTCGTACTGGTCGGTCTGGTAGGCGTGCGCCATGTGCGACCTCCTGTGGGGTGTTGGAACGAGCCCTGAACCGGACGCCATGCTGCACCGTCGCGGGCTCGCGGTCAAGGGAGGCGGTACAATCCGCGTTCGATGCCGCCGCCGAGACGTGGACGCGCGAACGCCGGGACGAAGACCGGGCTCGAGGTGCGGACCTCGAGCATCCAGGGCGTGGGGGTGTTCGCGCGCCGGCCGATCGCCGCGGGCACTCGCGTCATCGAGTACACGGGCGAGGTGATCTCGGAGCGCGAGGGCGACGCCCGCTACGACGACCGCGCGATGGCGCGGCACCACACGTACCTCATGGCGCTCGACGACGGCCGCTGCATCGACGCGGGGGTGGGCGGGAACGAGGCCCGGTTCATCAACCATTCGTGCGAGCCGAATTGCGAGACCGTCGAGGAGGACGGACGGGTGTGGATCCAGGCCATCCGGCCCATCGCGGTCGGTGAGGAGCTGACGTACGACTACCGGTACGAGCGCTCCGAGGGCGACGACGAGAGCTTCTATCGGTGTGGCTGCGGAGCGACGACCTGCCGCGGGACGATCCTGCTCCCGCGCGAGGCGCCGGCCGGCGGAACGGAGCCGATCGGAGAGGAGAGCGCCAGATGAGCATCGTGCGCGAGTTCGAGGCCGCCTTCAACCGCGGGGACGTCGAGGCGCTGGTCGCCTGCTTCACGCCCACCGGTCGCTACGTCGACAACTTCTTCGGCCCCCACGCCGGTCATGCGGAGCTGCGCGACATGTTCGCGCGCATGTTCCACGAGGGCCACGACTACCGGTGGACGATGGACGCGATCGTCGAGACGCCCGCGCGAGCCGCCGCCGAGTGGACGTTCGGCTACGTCGTCAGCGAGACGATCCCGCGCAGCGCCGGGCGCCGGGTGGGCTTCAAGGGCATGAGCCTCTTCGAGCTGAGCGACGGCAAGATCGCCGACTATCGCGAATACTTCGACACCGCGTCAGCGCTGATCCAGCTCGGCTTCAAGCCCGACTCGCTCGCCCGCGTGATCGCGCGCAAGCACGGACTGGGGTTGTAACTCACCGGCCCGGCGCTTGCACGACACGTAGCCGGAGGCGTCATGAGACCACGTCGCTGGCTCGCGCTGGTTGTCGGCCTCTTGGTGATCGGAGGCGCGGTCGCGGTCTACCGGTTGCCCGAGCTGGTGCGCCGGGTGGCCGTCGCGCGCATCCAGGCGATGACGCATCGGCCCGTCAGCATCGATCGTGTCGAGCTCAACCTGCTGACCGGCCGCGCCGCGATCCATCGGTTTCACCTGGGCGATCGCGACGGGCAGAAACCATTCGCCGACTTCGGGCAGCTCCGCGTCCGCGTGCGCGTGCTCCCGCTGCTCGTCGGTCGCCTCCGCGTCCGTGAGCTGGCCATCACCGACTCGACCGTGCGCGTCGTGCGCCTCGGCGATGGGACGTTCAACTTTTCCGATCTCGTCGCGGGCGAGGGGACATCGTCGCAACGTCCGCCCAACGTCACGGTCGAGCGCTTCACGCTGACCGGAGGGAAGGTCACGCTGGAGGATCAAGGGCTTCCCGCGCCGCGCACGTGGACGTCCGAGCAGATCACGATCGACGCGCACGATCTTTCCACGGTGGCCGACGGAGGCCGCGCGAACGCGCGGTCGATCACCGCGGGCGCTCCCGTCACCATCCAGCTCGCGAACGTCCGGCTCTATCCCATTCACCTCCAAGCCGTCGTCACCACCGAGGGACTCGACCTCGCGCTCGCTCGCGTCTACATGCCCGCCACCGCGCCGGCCGTGATCGAGCGCGGACGCGTGAGCACGTCGATGACGGTCACGCTGGACGCGCGCGACGGCGTGCGCGCCGACGTGTCGGGCCGGTTCGAGGACGTGGTGCTCACCCGGCCGGACGGCGGCGAGCCGCTGGTGCTGGCCCCGAAGATCACCACCGAGGTCAAGGGCTTCGCGTTCGCCGAGGGCGCGCTGCGGCTCCAGGGACTCGCGGTCGACGGCGCGATGAGCGTGCGCGACCCGACCGCGAAGGGCGGCCAGCGTTTTCGCCTCTCCGATCTCCGCGCGCGCGTGGCCGATCTCACCTGGCCGGCCACGACGCCGGGACGCGTGGACATCACGACCAGCGTCCCGGGTGGCGGTACCCTCGCGATCAGCGGCACGGTCCAGCCGCCACCGGATCCCAGCGATCTGCGCCTGCGTCTGGCCGGCGTGAACCTCGCGTCGTGGGCCCAGTTCGTGCCGATCGCGGCGCGGATCACCGGCATCGCCGAGGCCGATCTCCGGGTGAACGAGCCACTCGCGGCGGGCATCCCCGCACGCGTGGGCGGATCGATCGCGGTGAATCGTCTCGGCGTGGCCGACGGGCGTCAAGAAGTGTTCGGGGCGCGGCGGATCGAGCTGAGCGCGATCGAAGTCCAGCCGGGCGGGGGAGCGGACACCGCCGCCGCGGGACCGCCGCGCGTCCGGGTCGGGCGCGTGGCGATCAGCGAGCCGCGAGGAACGCTCGAGCGCGACGCGACCGGAGCGTTCCCGATCAGACAACTGCTGGCGCGTCCGGCACCGTCGTCGGCTCCGCTCGAGCCCGCGTCGTCCACGCGGTCGAGCACGACGTCGGCATCGTCGCCGGCCAGCGGTGCCGAGGTCGGAGAGATCGTGGTGACCGGCGGCGCGATGTCGTGGCGCGATCGGACGGTGACGCCGCCAGCCCGGCTCGAGATGTCCGGAATCGACGCGCGAATCACCGGCATCGGCTGGCCCCTGCGCGGCGCGGCGGGAGTCCGCGCGTCGCTCCGTCCGCCGGGCGGTGGACGGCTCCAGCTCAGCGGGCGCGTCGGTCTCGATCCGCTCTCCGCGGATCTTCGACTGATCGCGCAGGGCGCCGAGCTGGCGCCCTATCAGCCGTATCTGCCCACGACCGCGCGCGTCGCGGGCGCGGCCGATCTCGACCTGACGGTCACGGTGCCGTCGCTCGCCGACGCTCGGGCGAGCGCTCGCGGCCGGGCCGCGCTCTCGCGCGTGGACGTGCGCGACGGCGCGCGGACCGTGCTGCGGATGGAGCGCGCGAACGCCACCGGCATCGACGTCGACTGGCCCGGCCGCGTGACCGTCGAGCGGGTGGCCCTCGCTCAGCCGTGGGTGCTCGTCGAGCGCGACGCCCGGGGCGGGCTCGTGCTGCGCTCGCTGCTGACCAGCCGGACCGATGCGTGCACCCCGGGGCCGTGCACGCCGCCCGCGACGTCGAATGCCGAGCCGCTCGCCGTCTCCGTCGCCCATCTCAGCGTGGAGGGCGGCGGCGCGCGCGTCGTCGATCAGAGCGTGTCTCCGCCGTTCGCGGTCGATCTGCAATCCGCGTCGGTGAAGCTCGACGGTCTCTCGACCACCGGCGCCAAGCCGGCGCGTCTCGACCTGAGCGGGCGACTGGGCCCCGGATCGGAGCTGGTGCTGCGCGGCACGATCGGCGCGCTCGGCGGCCCACTCAAGGTCGACGTGAACGGCGAGCTGCGTGATTTCGCCATTCCCCGCACGAACCCCTATCTGCTCCGCCAGGTCGGGTGGAAGTCGACGGACGGGCGCATCACCTCGAAGCTGCAGTGCCGGATCGACGGCCAGGCGCTGTCGGTCAAGACCGACATCCGGCTCAGCCAGCTTCAAGTCGTGCGGGCGGCGGCGAGCGACGGCGCCCAAGCGCGGATCGGGCTGCCGCTCGGGGTGATCACGTCGCTGATGAAGAACCGCCGGGGGGACATCACCCTGTCGCTGCCGGTGGGCGGACGTCTCGACGACCCGCGCTTCGAGTTCGGCGAAGCGATCTGGGGCGCCGTGCGCGCGGTGGCCGTCAACGCGATCACGCTGCCGGTGAGCTGGATCGGCCGCGTCCGGTTCAGTCCGGACTCGCGGATCGAGCGGATCGAAGTCGACCCGGTCCCGTTCGACCCGGGCTCGGAGACGCCGACGGACGAGGGGCGCGCGAAGGTGACGCGGCTGGCGGCGTTCCTCGACCAGCTGCCCGAGGTGAGAATGTCGCTGACGCCCGTCGTGTCGTCGAGTGACCTCGAGGCGCTCCGCCGCCGACCCGTCGAGGCGGCGATCGACCAGCTCGTCCGGCAGCACGGGCTCTCGCGCGACGCGGCCGCGGTCAAGCTCTTCGGCCAGCGCTTTCCGACGGACCCCGTGCCTTCGCCGGGGACGGCGGTCGCGTCGCTCGTCGAAGTGCAGACCGTGGCCCCGACCGAGATCGCCGACCTCGCCGCACGCCGCCTGGAGGCGGTGCGGGGCACGCTCAAGCAGGCCGGGATCGCCGGCAGCCGTCTGCCCGAGACCAAGCTCGCCCAGCGGGAGGGACGTGACGGCCAGGTCGAGGCCAACGTGCTCGAGCCGGAGACCCCGCAGCCTTCGAAGGTTCGCGAGATGTTCAAGCGGCTCGTGAAGTGAGACGTTGTATGAACCGGGGAGGCTGGCGGGGTGCCGTAGTCGTCGTCCTGCTCGCCGCGGTTCTCGGAGCCTGTGCCACCGTCGACCGCAACGAGGACGTGCGCATCGAGTCCGAGGTCAAAGCCCGACTGGTCGCGGAAAAGGACGCCAACCTCACGCGGCTCGGCGTGCTCAGCTCCAACGCGACCGTCTACCTGAGCGGCGCCGTGGCATCGCGAGAGCAGCGCGCCCAGGCAGAGGCGCTGGCCAAGAGCGTGCAGGGCGTCCGCCGCGTCGTCAACACCGTCGACGTCGCTCCGGCTCCGCGCTGAACGGCCAGTCACTGCGACATTTGCATCTCGCCGGGGAACTCTCCGGCTATCGTCTGCGTTCATGTGTCATCATTTGTGTCGGGCGCTGACGGGCGCGGACGCCTAAAATCGCAGCACGAGGAGGAGCCATGATGAAGCGGTTTGTGATGGTCGCGGTGGCAGTCTTCGCGGTGGCGCTGGCTCTCACACAACCCGTGATGGCGGCGGACCAATTCGGTGCCCGCCTGCGCGGGCTGGAAGAGGTCCCGTCGATCTCCACGCCGGGGCAGGGGTTCTTCCTCGGCACGCTGAACGCCGCCGGGACGGCGCTGGACTACACGGTCGTGTATTTCGATCTTCAGGGAATCGTCACCCAGTCGCACATCCACATCGCCCAACCGGGCGTCAACGGAGGCATCGTCCTGTTCTTCTGCACCAACCTGGCGCCGCCGGCCGGCGTGCCTGTCCCGCCCGCGTGCCCGACGGGGCCGGGAATCAACACCGTGAACGGGACGCTCACGGGGGCTAACGTGATCACCCAGACGGCGCAGGGCATCGCCGCGGGGGAGTTCGGCGAAGTGGTTCGCGCCATGCGGGCCGGTCACTCCTACGCCAACGTGCACACCGACCTCTTCCCCGGAGGAGAAATTCGGGGCCAGATCACCCAGTAACTCGGCGGGTTCTCTCCTGCCGCAGTGGGTCACGGGCTTCAGACCGATCGGTCTGAAGCCCGTGCCGTTTTCCTGAGACAATCCTTGCCGGGCTCGAGTCTCACCGTGAGAGAGGGGCGGGCATGAACAGCTTCGGCATCGGTCAACCCGTGCGCCGCGTGGAGGATCGACGGTTCCTCACCGGGCGCGCGCGCTACGTCGACGACGTCGATCTCCCTCGCCAGGTTCACGGCGCGCTCGTGCTCTCGCCCCACGCCCACGCGCGGATCCGCGGCATCGACGTCTCGCGAGCGCTGGCCGCGCCCGGGGTCATGTGCGTGCTGACCGGCGCCGACGCGGTGCGGGAGAAGCTCGGCGGCCTGCCACCGAACGCGATGCCGGAGGACATGGGCGGTCCCAAGGGCTATCGCACGCTTCGTCCGCTGCTCGTCGCGGACACCGTGCGCCACGTCGGCGACCGGGTGGCCTTCGTGGTCGCGGAGACCGCGGCCGCGGCACGGGACGCCGCCGCCCTGGTGGACGTGGACTACGAGCCGCTGCCCGCCGCGGTCACCGTCGACGACGCCGCGCGCGACGGCGCGCCGAAGATCTGGCCGGAATGGACCGGCAACGTCTGCTTCACGCTTGCCATGGGCAACAAGGAGGCGACCGACGCCGCCTTCGCGGGGGCCCGCCACGTGGTGTCCGTCTCCGTGGTGAACAATCGGTTGGCGGCCAACGCGCTCGAGCCGCGGGGCGCCATCGGCCACTACGACCCGTCGGACGACGGCTACACGCTGTACACGAGTACGCAGAACCCCCACGGCGTGCGCTCGATGCTGGCCCAGGCGGTGTTTCGCCTGCCCGAGACCAAGCTCCGCGTGATCGCCCACGACGTCGGCGGCGGCTTCGGGATGAAGGGCGACACCTATCCCGAGGAGGCGCTGGTGCTGTGGGCCTCGCGGCGCGTGGGCCGTCCGGTGAAGTGGATCCAGACGCGCTCGGAGGCCCTGGCCAACGACGACCAGGGGCGCGATCAAACAGTCCGCGGCGAGATGGCCCTCGACGCCGACGGCAAGGTCCTGGCGATCCGCGCCCAGGCCCGGCACGCGCTGGGCGCCTACGTGGTCGGGGCGGCCATCGTCCCGGTGATCTATTCGCTCAAGTGCATTCCCAGCGCGTACACCGTGCCCGCCGTCCACGTGACGAGCCAGGCCGTGTTCACCAACGCGGCGCCGACGGGTCCGTACCGCGGGGCCGGCCGCCCCGAAGCCGTCTATCTCACCGAGCGGCTGCTCGACCGCGCCGCCGCCGTGCTCGGGATCGATTCCATCGAGATCCGGCGCCGCAACCTGATCGCGCCGGACGCGATGCCGTACCGGACGCCCACCGGGTTCGTCTACGACAGCGGGGAGTTCGCGGTCACCCTCGATCGGTGTCTCGAGCTGGCCGACGTCGGGGGCTTCGCGGCCCGGCGCGCGGACAGCGAGCGCCGTGGCCGGCGCCGCGGGCGCGCGCTGACCTACTACATCGAGGACTGCGGGGTGTTCAACGATCGGATGGAGCTGCGCTTCGATCCGAGCGGCAACGTGACGATCGTCGCCGGGACGTTCTCGCACGGCCAGGGCCACGCGACGACGTACGCCCAGATGGTCTCCGACTGGCTCGGCGTGCCGTTCGAGAACATCAGGCTCGTCCAGGGCGACACCAGTCAGGTCTCGTTCGGTCGCGGCACCTACGCCTCGCGCAGCAGCATGATCGGCGGCTCCGCGCTCAAGGCCGCGGCCGACGGCATCGTGGAAAAGGCCCGCCCGCTGGCCGCCCACCTCATGGAAGCCGCACCCGTCGACGTGGCCTTCGAGGACGGAAAATTCCGGGTGGTCGGCACCGATCGCACGATGCCGCTGGCCGACGTGGCGCGCGCGTTCTATCGACCGGTCGGGCTGCCCAAGCAGTTCGGCATCGGGCTCGAGGCCAGCGGCGCGTGGTCGGCCGATCTCCAGAACTTCCCGAACGGCGCCCACGTCTGCGAAGTCGAGGTGGATCCGGAGACCGGCCGCGTCGTGCTCGATCGCTACGTCGTGGTCGACGACGTGGGCAAGGTGATCAACCCGCTCATCTGCGAGGGACAGATCCAGGGAGGCCTGGCTCAGGGGATCGGGCAGGCGCTGTTCGAGCACGTGGCCTACGACCGGGAGTCGGGACAGCTCCTGTCCGCGACGCTCGCCGACTACGCGATGCCGCGGGCCGACGACTTCCCCGAGTTCGAGGCCGATTTCCACGAGGTCCCGTGCCGGACCAACCCCATCGGGGTGAAGGGCATCGGCGAAGCCGGCTCGGTCGGCGCCCCGCCCACCGTGATCAACGCGATCCTCGACGCGCTCCGTCCCCTGGGCGTCGAGCACGTCGACATGCCGGCCACGCCGGCTCACATCTGGGATAGTCTGCGACACGCGCAGACGGCTCGAGGCGAGAGAGCCTCAGGGCCGAGCGTCGAGAAAGGACAGAGCTCATGAGTGTTCGCTTGCGGATGACGTTCATCGCGCTGCTCCTGCTGACGGTGACGCCGGCGTCGGCGCTGGCCACGTGTTACGACGTGGCCGGACTTCCCGAGGCGGCCTCGCTCACCCTGATCGCGGGCACCACGACGGTGCAGGGGCCGGTCCCGGCGGTGGGCGAGGTGCAGGGCCTGTGTGGCCTCGGTCAACCCGACGCCGCGATGCAGGGGAGCGGGATCTTCGATGCGAACGGAGCCCTGCGACTGGGCATCAAGATCCTGGCGGCACGTCCGGGATGCAGCGGGGCCGAGGGCGAGGTCGTCCTGACGACGCAGTTCTTCAGCACGGGCACCGGGCAGATCCGGTGGCCGGAGGGATCCGTGGCCAACGTCACGCTGACGCTCGACCAACAGGGCCATGCCTGTCAGCCCAGGAACCCGCGCCCCGGCATCTGCGTGGGCAACGACACCACGCTATGCCTGCTCCAGAACCGCTTCCGGGTCGTGGCCAACATCTCGACCGGCAACCAGACCCTCCCCGGCCAGGCCCGGAACATCGGCACCGAATCGGGAGGCTTCTCCCGCTTCGGAACCTCGAACGTCGAGGTGCTCGTCAAGGTCCTCGACAGCCGAGCGTTGAACGCGTTCTACTGGGTGGTGGTCACGCCGTCGACGAATGTGGGATACACCGTGACCGTGACGGACACTCAGACCGGCCGGGTCAAGACGTACTCGAGCCCGGTCACCAACTTCCCGCCGCCGGTGTTCGACACCATCGCCTTCTCGGCCGTTCCTTGAGTCGGGCTCGCGTTCCGACCGTACGGCAACCGTCGCGAGCGTGCACGAATACGACGAAAGGAACGGTGATATGAGAGTTCGCATGCGGATGACACTGGTCGCGCTGGTCCTGTTCGCGTGGACGCCGGGTCTGGCCATGGCCGTGTGCTACGACCTGATCGGTCTGCCCGAGGCCGCGTCGCTCAACGTCGTCCTGGTCGAGGCGCCGCCAGGACCGCTTCCACTGGTGGGCGACGCTCAAGGCATCTGCGGGATCGGCGAGCGCGCGGTGACGGTGCACGGCACCGCGCTCGTTGGCGCCAACGGATCGGCCCGAGTCGGGCTCCAGCTCCTGACCCAGCGGCCGGGATGCAGTGGCGGCGACGCGGAGATCGTGCTGAATCCACCGTACCTGTCGGGCACTGGCCAGGTCCGCTCGTCCGAGGGGTCAGTGGCGAACGTGACCGTGACGTTCGATCCCACGGGCCAGGCCTGCCAGCCCCGCATCCCGCGCCCGACCACGTGCATCCCCAACTCCACTATGATCTGTCTGCTCCAGCGGCGCTTCATCGTCACGGCCACCGCCGCGATCGGCGGATTTGGTGTGATCACACCGGGCCAGGCCGGGGAGGACAGCAGCGAAGCCGGGTTTTTCTCGTTCTCCGCGGCGAAGAACGCCGAGGTCATCGTGAAGGTGCTCGACGGCCGGGCGCTGAACAACTTCTACTGGGTGGTCGTGACCCCGACGACGACCGTCTCCTACACGGTGACCGTGAGCGACACCCTGAACGGCCGCATCAAGTCGTACACGAATCCGGTCGGCGCGCAATCGGCGACGATCATCGACACGACGGCCTTCTCGGCATCTCCCTGAGTCAGCCCGGTTTCCGGCCGAGCGCCTCGAAGTGGGTGAACGCCCACGCGGCGTCGGGGTGGACGGCCCACGCGCGAAACGCCTGGGCCATCGCCTCGACGTCGGCCCGCGTCGCGTAGCCGTACTCGATCATGCGCGCCCCCATCGGCGAGTCGAGCAGGCGCTGGGCGTACGACTCGCCCCACTCGAGGGTGTCGACGGGCGTCGTGTAGCACCAGACGGCGGCGGTCACGCGCACGTCGACGACGCCGGCGGCGTTGAAGAGCGCGCGGAGCCGGCGCCCCATTGCGGGCTCGCCGCCGTTGCGGTACCAGGTTTTGAGATGGATTTCCACGAAGCGGTCCATCCACGGGTCGTCGGGCCAGTAGACGACGGTCTCCCAGTCGATGTCGCGGATGGCGAGCCAACCGCCCGGCCGCAGGACCCGCAGCATCTCGCGCAGGGCCGCCTCGCGCTCGCGCAGGTGCTGGAGCACCTGGTGGGCGTAGGCGACGTCGAACGACGCGTCCGCGAACGGCAGCGCGTACACGCTGGCTTCTTCGTAGCGGAGGTTGTCGAGCCCGCGCTCGGCGGCGTCCCGGCGCGCCGCCTCCAGCGTGTCCTGCGAGAGATCGACGCCGACGACTTCTCCGGGCGCCGCGCGCTCGGCCAGACCGCGCGTGATGCTGCCCGGGCCGCAGCCGACGTCGAGCACGCGCATGCCCTTGCGTAGCTCCGGCAACAGGAACGCCGCCGCCTCCTCCGCCGTTCGCTGCGCGTGCTGGCGCACCGTCGCCGGCGCGTGCCCATGCGTGTACGTCTCGTGTCTCACCGGCTCGTCGCTCATCCCGCGCATGATACGCGCCACCTCTTCTGATAGCATCACGGGCGATTCGTGATACGCGTCGGGGGGGTATGGGGGGAGCCGTAGGGGTCCCCCATCTTCAACAAAAGGAGCACGCATGAAGAACGGGTTCCGGGTCATGGACAGCGACCTGCACACGATGGAGCCGGACGGGCTCTGGGAGCGATACCTCGACGAGCCGTTCAAGAAGTTCGCGCCCACGTTCACGCGGCCGGCCGAGGGCCCGACCAACCAGCCGATCATCGGCGTCGGCAAGGTCGAGATCGGCGAGATGACCAAGCGGCTGCACACCGCGGTGGCCGGCAAGGACCTCCAGCGCCGGGCCTTCGAGCGCCATCCCCACTACGCGGTCGCGCACGCGCGGGGGTACGACGCGCCCTCGCACGTCCAGGCGATGGACATCGAGGGCATCGACGTGGCCGTCCTCTACGGCACCCGCGGCCGCCAGGTGCTCATGCACGACGAGCTGGATCCCGACGTCGCCGCCGCGCTGGCCCGCGCCCACAACAACTGGACCCACGACTACTGCCAGCACGCGCCCCAGCGGCTGAAGTTCGCGGCCCAGGTGGCCTTTCACAACATCCCGGCGTCGATCGCCGAGGCCAAGCGGGCCGTGAGGGAGCTGGGCGCGGTGGCTGTCGTCGGCAACCCCAATCCGATCAACGGCCGCCACATCCACGATCCCGAGTTCGAGCCGCTGTGGAGCGCGATCGAGGAGCTGGGGGTGCCGGTGGGATTTCACCCGACCGGACAGTCCTCGCTCCGCGACGACATCGCCCGCCGCTACCTCGACCATCCGAACGGACGCGTGATCGGCGTGGCCGGGCGCAATCCCGTGGAGCTGATGTTCGCGTTCGCCAGCCTGGCCGCGGGGGGCGTGCTCGAGCGTCACCCGCGGCTGCGCTGTGCCTTCCTCGAAGGCACCTGCGGCTGGCTCCCGTGGTGGCTCTGGCGGCTCGACGAGGCGTGGGAGAAGTTCGGGCCGGGCTCCGAGATCCAGATCAGCAAGCTGCCGAGTGAATACTTCTTCAGACAGTGCTTCGTGGCCACCGACGCCGACGAGAAAGTCCTGCATCAGGTCGTGGAGGCCATCGGCGACGACAACATCGTGGTGTCGACGGACTATCCGCACTCCGACGGGCTCTTCCCGCACGCGATCTCGGAGTTCGTGGGTCTGGAAGGGGTGGCCGAGAAGACGAAGGCGCGCATCCTCTGGGACAACTGCGCGCGCCTCTACCACCTCGACGCGTAATCTAGGGCGTCGGATTCAGGAGGCGCGCTTGATGTGGCCCGGCCTTCGGGCGGGGCGGTCGCGCTCGTGCTCGGAGGGAGCTCGGCCGTCGACCATGCCGGAGGCGACGAGGAACGCGATCACGCCGACGGCAAGGGCCACGCCGGCACCCAGCAGCCACAGCCACGGAAACGGCGCAAACATACCCACCCTCCTCGTTCGGTCGCGTTTATGACGAGGGATGAGGCCGTTTCGTTTCCGAGTGCGCGATGTTTCAGCCCCCCGAGGCGCGTATCTGTAACGACACCCGGTCTTCGTCGCGCAGATGGAGGACGCTCCGCAGGTGGACGGCCGCGACGACCTCGAGCCGGTCGTCGCCGTAACCCGTGACGTCGGGCACGATCACCGCGGTGTCCACGTCGGCGCCGATCAGGGCGGGGAAGAGCCGGGCGCCACAGGCCTCCGTCGGCGGCGGGGCCAGCACGAGGGCGGGACCGTCCTTGGCGTGTCGCCAGACGCTGACCGTGCGGGAATCCAGACGGAGGTTCAACGTCCCCGGGTAGGGCGCGAAGCCGATCAGCCGGTGCACGGCGTCTCGGACCCACGGCAGGCTCATGAAGTAGGCACCCTGGCCGAGCCCCGAGACCACCACGCCGTCGAGCGAGATCACCCGCGTACTGTACGGCACCGGACGCCCACGCGGACGGCACGTCCGCGGGGACGGGAATCGGTGCGGAGAGCGCGTCCCCGGGGACCGCGCGACGGGGGTATGGGCGCGAGTGTCCGGCGACTGAGCCACGCGTCCCCGGGGACCGCGCGACGGGGGTATGGGCGCGAGTGTCCGGCGACTGGGCCACGCGGCCCCGGGGACCGCGCGTCGGGGTGTGGGCGCGAGTGTTCGGCGACTGGGCCACGCGTCCCCGGGGACCGCGCGTCGGGGGGGTATGGGGGGAGCCGTAGGGGCCCCCCATCTCGAACGGTTATACTCGCCTCACGGGAGAGGGCCAGGCATGAGCGTGGACACGATGCGCAAAGTCACGGGGTACTGCGGGTTCTGCGCGGTGCACTGTCCGGTGGTGACCACGGCCGACGGCGGGCGCGTGATGTCGGTCGAGCCGGACCGCGCTCATCCCTACGGTGGCGCGATCTGCATCAAGGGACGGGCGGCGCCGGAGTTCCACGATCATCGCGACCGCGTGAACGTCCCCCTGCGCCGCACGCGGCCCAAGACCGATCCCGATCCCGGCTGGGAGCCGTGCAGCTGGGACGAGGCCCTCGACCTGATCGCTGAGAAACTGCTCGAAGTGCGCGCGTCCTCCGGAGCGCAGGCGGTGGCCTTCAACAAGGGCACCGTCGGCGGCACCGCGCTCACCGACTCGGAGCGCTGGCTCCAGCGGCTCATCAACCACTTCGGGACGCCGAACATCGGGGGCACGACCCACCTGTGCCAGTGGCCGCGCGACACCGGGGGTGCCCAGTACACCTTCGGCAGCCACGCGCTGCCCATGCCCGACGTCGCGCGCAGCGGCTGCATCGTGCTCTGGGGCTCGAATCCCAACGGCAACTTCCTGAGCCTCGCCACCGACATCGCGGCGGCGAAGGCGCGCGGGGCCAAGCTGCTGGTCGTCGATCCGCGGCGAGTCGGGCTCGCCAACAAGGCCGACGTGTGGCTCCAGGTCCGCCCCGGCACCGACGGCGCTCTCGCCCTCGGACTGATTCACCTGCTGATCCGCGACGGCGGATACGACGACGCCTTCACCCGGGAGTGGACGAACGCGCCGTTCCTGGTCCGCGATGACACAGGCGCGCTGCTGACCGCTTCCGATCTCGACAATCAGATCTTTGTTTCAGGGACTTATGTCACAGCCGATGAGAACAGCGGTGAGCTCGTTCTCTACGACTCCGGGCGTGGAGCGTACGCGCGCGAGGCCCGTCTCGCTTTGACTGGCGCGCGCGACCTCAGGCTCGCCGACGGGCACGTGGTGACCTGCCGGCCGGTTTTCGAGCGTCTGGCCGCGATCGCGGCGGAGTACACGCCCGACGCCGTGGCCCGGATCACCGGCGCACCGCCGGAGAAGATCGTCGCCGCCGCGCGGTTGCTGGCCGGGCACCGCCCGGTGTCGCACTACTTCCACAACGGCCTCGTCCAGCACACCAACGCGACCCAGGCCTCGCGGGGGATCGAGATCCTCTACGCCCTGCTCGGCGACTTCGACCGGCCCGGCGGCAACGTGCCCGGTCCCTCGCCGCGGGTCAACGACGTGAGCGCGAAGGGGGCGCTGCCGGCGGCCATGGCCCAGATCAGGCTCGGGCGCAGCGAACGGCCGATCGGTCCGCCGGTGACGCCAGGAACCGTCACCGCCTACGATCTCTATCGCGCGATCCTCGAGGGCGAGCCGTACCCGGTGCGCGCGCTGGTCTCGTTCGGCGCCAACATGCTGCTGGCGAATGGCGATGCCCTGCGTGGCCGGGCCGCGCTCGAGCGGCTCGAGTTCTTCGCCCAGATCGAGCTGACGCACACGCCGACCAGTCGCTTCGCGGATGTCGTGCTGCCCGCGGCGAGCTGGATGGAATCGTCGGCCCTCAAGGTCGGCCACCGCTATCCACTCGACTCGATGGCCCACGTCCAGTTCCGCGAAGCCGTCGTTCCGCCGCTGTACGAGCGACGCTCCGACGTGGAGATCATCTTCGGGCTGGCCACGCGGCTCGGTCTCGCCGACGTGTTCTGGAAGGGCGACATCGAGGCGGGCTATCGCCACCTGCTGGAGCCGGCGGGCGTGAGTCTCGAAGCGCTGCGTACGCTGCCCTACGGGATCGCCACCACGGGTGCGCCGATACGCTACCTCAAGTTCGCCGAGACCGACGAGAGCCGCGGCGCCGCGCGCGGGTTCGCGACGCCGACGAAGAAGGTGGAGATCTTCGCCACCCGCTTCGCCGATCACGGGCTGCCCGCGCTGCCCGTCTACGTCGAGCCCGCGCTGAGCCCGCGCAGCCGCCCGGACCTGGCCGAGCGCTTCCCGCTCGTGCTCACCAACGCCAAGCGCCCGCAGTACATGCACAGCCAGCTCCGCGGCCTGCCGAGCCTCAGAAAGGTCGCGCCGAATCCCACCGCCGAGATCCATCCCGAGACCGCCCGGCGATTCGAGATCGAGTCGGGCGAGTGGATCTTCGTCGAGACCCCGAGCGGGCGCGTGCGTGCCCAGGCGCAGATCACCGACGCGATCCTCCCCGGCGTGGTCTGCTGCTCTCACGGCTGGTGGGAAGCGTGCCCCGAGCTGGGCCTGCCCGGCTTCGACCCGTTCACCGAAGCCGGCGCCAACCAGAACCTGCTCGTGCTCAACGACCAGCACGATCCGGTGAGCGGCGGAACGCCGCATCGCTCGACGCTGTGTCGCGTGGTCAAGGCGGCGGTGCGGAGCGTCGAGTCCGCCTAGCGCGGGAGGCCGGAGGTCCGCGATGAGCCCGCTGGAACGATTCAGTCAGGTCACCACCGTCGTCGCCGGCTGGCCCGCGAGCTTGCGCGGGGCCGCGGTCCGCTGGGCGTGATTCGCGCGTGCTTCGAGTGGGTTCGCGACCGCATCCCGCACACGGTCGATGCCGGTCTCGATCCCGTGAGCTGCTCCGCGTCCGAGGTGCTGCGCGAGGGTACGGGGTTCTGTTACGCGAAGAGCCATCTGCTCGCCGCGCTGCTGCGGGCCAACGGCGTTCCGGCGGGCTTCGTCTACCAGCGACTCGCCCTCGACGAGCGCGGCACGCGGTTCTGCCTGCATGGTCTGAACGCGGTCTGGCTGCCTGCCGCCGGCTGGTATCGACTCGACCCCCGAGGCAATCGCGAGGACCTGCGCGCGGAGTTCGATCCGCCGCGCGAGGTGTTGCCGTACGCGTGCCGGGTGTCGGGAGAGCGATTGTTCCCCGGCATCCGGGCCGAGCCGCTCACGCTCGTCGTCGACGCCCTGTGGAGACATCGGACCCGTGCCGCCCTCGAGGCGAACCTGCCCGACGCCTCCGACCTCGATCGGCCTTCATCGACCGTCGTCGTCGGGTGATGGGCTTGCCCGACGCGGTGGTCGCGGTGATCACGGGTGCTGATGATCCGACGCGGGGCATGGCTGCCCAGCCCAGGAGAGGATGACATGAAGGTTCTGGTGAAGAGCGCGTGGGGCTCCGACGATCCCACCAAGGCCGCGTTCCCGTTCCTCCACGCGAACGCGCTCGCCGAGGCGGGTCACGAGGTCCAGATCTTCCTGCTCGGCGAGGCGGTCTCCGTGATGCGCGACCCCGTGGCGGCCGCGGTGGTACCGGTCGGCTGGCCGCCGCTGGCGGAGACCCTCCGCGTGACGGTGGCGCTCGGCATCCCGATCCACGTCTGAGGCGCGTGTTCGAGGGCTCGTGGAGTCCTCGACACCGACCTGGCGGGAAAGAACGCGACGTTCGCTAACCCCAAGATCCTCGTCCAGCTCATCGAGTGGGCCGACAAGCTCCTCACGGAGTGAGCGAACACCGGCTTTCCCTCCGCCCGCCGCCGCGCGCGCGAGCGGAGAGCGCGTGACGAAAAACTAGCGCGGTAGCCAGTCCCGGAGCGGCTTGACGATGGCGCCGGACTTGACGAGGGCGTCGCGGACCACCGGGACGATCTTTTCGGCGGTGGGGCCGTCGCCGTGGATGCAGATGGTCTCGACCTTCACGTCGATGACCTTACCGGTGATCGTCCGGACCTTGCCTTCCATGACCATGCGCACGGCCTGGTCGGCCGCCTTCAACGGGTCGGTCACCAGCGCGTCCTTGCCGAGCTTGCGCGACACGAGCTGGCCGTCGTCCGCGTAGACGCGATCGGCGAAGCCCTCGGCGGCGACGCGCACGCCTTTGACCTTGCGCGCCTCGGTGTCGTACTTGGTCATGGCCATCGTCATCAGGATGATCTCGGGGTCCAGCTCCACGACCGCTTCCGCGGACGCCCGGCCCAGCGCCATGTTCTCCTCGAACATGAAGTACTGGATGCCGTGGGCCTTGACGTGTTGCAGCTTGATGCCCGCGGCCTGGCAGAACGCGGCCAGCGCGCCGGTCTGGTAGCGGTGGATGTCCTTCAGCTCGTCGGGCGTGACCTCCATGCGCCGCCGGCCGAAGCCCATGAGATCGGGCAGCCCGGGATGCGCGCCCACGGCCACGCCGTGCTGCACGGCCAGCTCGACCGAGCGGCGCATCACGTGGGGATCGCCCGCGTGGAAGCCGCAGGCGATGTTGGCCGAGGTGAGATACGGCATGATCTCCTCGTCGTAACCGAGCTTCCAGCGCCCGTAGCTCTCGCCCATGTCGCAGTTGATGTCGATGTGCACGTTGGCCATGGCTGGGAACGCCTCCCTCGTCGCGATCTCGTCGTGAGCCCGATTATAGGCGCGGGGCGCGCAACTGGCCATCGGCGACGCCGTCGCTTACCATGTCCGCGTTCGCTCCTCCACGACGCGGGCGCTCGATCCAGGGAGGTCTCGGCGGTTGTCGCTGGGGTTCACGGTCAGGCACAGTACGTATTTCGATTCGGTCGCGCTGATGCGCGTGGCCGAGCAGGCGCGCGCCCTCGCCGGCGTGCTCGAGGTCGCGGCCGTGATGGGCACCCCGGCCAACCGCGCGATGCTCGCGGAGGCGGGCATGCTGCCGCCCGACGCGCCGCCGACGGCGGCGTCGGACCTCCTCGTCGTGGTCAGCGCAAGCACCGAGGAGGCGGTGAACGCGGCGCTGGCGCGGGTGAACGATCTGCTCGCCGCTCGGCGCGACGCCACCCCCGAGGGACGCACGGTCGCCGTCGGGTCCGACGGGGTCGCGCCACGCACGCTCGCGAGCGCCGCCCGCGGGGACGGAAGGGCCAACGTGGCGGTGATCGCCGTGCCCGGCCCGCACGCCGCACTGGAGGCGCACCAGGCGCTGTCCGCCGGTCTTCACGTGTTCCTTTTCAGTGACGGTGTCTCTTTGGACGATGAGATCGCCCTCAAGCGGCGGGCTCGCGCGCGGGGACTCTTCGTCATGGGGCCCGAGTGTGGCACCGCGATCATCCGAGGTGTGGGACTCGGCTTCGCCAACCGCGTTCGGCGTGGCGCGATCGGAGTGGTCGGGGCCTCTGGCACGGGGATCCAGGAAGTCACGACGCTGGTCCATCGACTCGGCGCCGGCGTCTCCCACGCGATCGGCACCGGCGGGCGCGATCTGCTGGCCGCGGTCGGCGGAATCACCACGCTGCAAGCGCTCGAGCGCCTGGGCGCCGATGACGAGACGCGAGTCGTCGTGCTCGTGTCGAAGCCGTCATCGCGCGAGGTCGCCGACCGCGTGTTGGCGGCAGCTTCCGGGCTCGGCAAGCCCGTCGTCGCGTGCTTGCTGGGTTACGACGGCGTGGTGCCGACGGGCGTTCGCGCGGCGGCGACGCTCGAGGAGGCCGCCGGCGTCGCGGTCGCGCTGGCCCGCGGCGCGCCGGTCGCCGGGGGACTCGAGGGCGCTTCATTGGCTGCGGTCGCGGTGGCCGGCAACGCATCGACCCGCGGTGGACGCGCCCGCGCGCGACAAGGCAACCAGCCGAGCGGAGCGATTCGCGGGTTGTACTCGGGGGGAACGCTGTGCGACGAGGCTCGGCGGCTGGTGGGAGGGACGGCCCATCGCTTCGTCGATTTCGGGTCCGACGAGTACACACGCGGGCGGCCACACCCGATCATCGATCCGAGCCGTCGTCACGCGGCGATCCTCGAGGCCGCCGACGATCCCGAGGTCGGCGTGCTGCTGCTCGATCTCGTACTCGGTGACTGTGCTCATCCCGATCCGGCGGGCGCGCTCGATCCCGTGCTGACCCAGGCGTACGACCGCGGCCGCCGAGCCGGCCGCGAGTTGAAAGTCGTCGCCCACGTGGTCGGTAGCGACGACGACGTGCAGAACCTCGCCCGTCAGGAGGACACGCTGCGCAAGCGCGGGGTGACCGTGTGCGCGAGCAATCGCGTGGCCGCGTTGACCGCGCGCCGGCTCATCGAGGGGCGCGAGGCCGCGCCCGGGGGGCGCGAGGCCGCGCCCGGGGATCGCGATGCCGGGTGATCTGCTGAGCGATCCGCCGAGCGCGATCGTCGCCGGCCCCGCGTTGTTCTCCGACGCCCTCGCGGCGCAGGGCGTGACGGTCACGCGCGTGGACTGGCAGCCGCCGGCCGCGGCGGGCGATCTCGCCGTGCTCTGGTGCGACGAGGTCGACGCCGCCAACCGGACCGCGCTCGATCGGTTGCTGGCCGCCCAGCCGGTGCTGGTCGACGTCCGTCCCGCCATCGACGTGGTGCCGGGCCTGACGCGCGACACCGTGCTCCACGCCGGCCCGCCGATCGCGTGGGAGCTCATGAGCGGCCCATTGCGCGGCGCCGTGGCCGGCGCGCTGGTGTACGAGGGTTTGGCGTCGACGAAAGAAGACGCCGAGCGGCTCGCGGCCAGCGGGGCGATCCGCTTCGATCCCTGCCACCATCATCAGGCGGTGGGGCCGATGGCCGGTGTCATGACCGCGTCGATGCCGGTATTCGTGGTCGAGAACCGCGCGGCGGGGAATCGCGCGTATTCGACCATCAACGAGGGGCTCGGCAAGGTGCTGCGCTACGGGGCCTACGCTCCCGAGGTGCTCGACCGACTGCGCTGGTTTCGCGACGGGCTCGGCCCCGCGCTCGGCGAGGCGATCCGCAGCACCGGCGGCGTGGATCTCCGCGCGCTGATCGGACAGGCCGTGCAGATGGGCGACGAGTGCCACAACCGGAACCGCGCGGCCTCGGCGCTCCTGATCAAGGCGCTGGCGCCTTCGATCGCCGCGCTCGACGTTCCCGCCGCCGAGCGCGCGCGCATGCTCGCGTTCGCCGGCGGCAACGAGCACTTCTTCTTGAACGCGAGCATGGCCGCGTGCAAGGCCGCCCTCGACGCCGCTCACGGCGTGCCGCACTCGACGCTGGTCACCGCGATGGCGCGCAACGGGACCGACTTCGGCATCCGCGTGAGCGGGTTGGGCGATCGCTGGTTCACGGGACCGGCCCAGACGCCACGGGGGTTGTTCTTCCCGGGCTTCGGCCCCGAGCACGCCAACCCCGACATCGGCGACAGCGCGATCACCGAGACCGCCGGGCTCGGCGGCTTCGCGATGGCCGGCGCCCCCGCGGTCGTGCAGTTCGTGGGCGGCACGCCCGCCGACGCGCTCCGCTTCACCCGGTTGATGTACGAGATCACATCAGGAGAGAGCGCGGCGTACCGGCTGCCCACGCTCGACTTTCGCGGCACCCCGACCGGCATCGACGTGCGCCTGGTCGCCCAGACCGGCATCCTCCCGCAGATCAACACCGGCATGGCCCACCGCGAAGCCGGCATCGGTCAGATCGGCGCCGGCCTCGTGAACCCGCCGCGCGTCTGCTTCGATCTCGCCTTGGCCGCGTTGACGGAAGACGCCCGCTAGCAAAGCCTGGGCGCTTCAGCGCCCGGGATGCTCGACCTGCTTGAGGTACCGCTGGCAGCGCTGGATGTCGGTGTCGCCCGTCGGGCCCCAGACCTCGTCGGCCTCCACGAGATAGGGGACCGTCTTGTAGACCGTCAGTCCGTCGAACTGATCGATCACGAAATGGTCGAGGGGCTGCTGGATGCGGAGTCGCCGCGCCAGCTCGAGCAGCCGTCGCGCGCCCTGCTTGCGGATGCAGTAACCGTACATCCCGCCGCCGTGCCACCGGCGAATCCCCGTGAACTGCTTGACCTCGTCGTGGACGTAGAAGTCGCCGTAGAGGTCTTGATCGTCGTTCATTCCGAGGTAGACGAAATCCCAGGCGGGGTCGGCGGCAATCCGAGCGTAGATCTGATACCAGCGGGTCACGAAGTCTTCGGCCAGACGCACGTCGTCCTCGAGGATCAGATAGCTGTCATGGTCGTCCTTGCCGGCGTCGTCCACCAGCCGTTGCCAGAGCCTGACGTGGCTCGCGGCGCAGGCGAGAACGGCGGCGTTGTAACCATGGTGACGCGGCACCCGCTTGCCGACGAAGTTGAGGGGGTCGGCGACGCCGAACAGCGCTTCGAGGTCGTCGGTCATCTGTAGGTGTTGGCCGTCGACGGCTGGATGGCGCGCGTAGCGGCGAAACCCCACCCCATCGGCGGTGGCACGGAAGGACGCCATCCGGTCGGGCCGGCGGTCGAGGTTGATGACGAACGCGTCGAGCTTCTGGAGCGCGGGGCTGTATTCCAGCACCGCGGAGTGCCCGGAAGGAAGCCGCTGGTTGGTCACCAGGGCATAGCCGACCAGGGGGTGATAGACCGACGTGCGCTCGTGGTAGATCGGCAGGTAACACCGGGCCTCCGCCGGTAGCACGTCGCGGATGACGTTCCAGCTCGCCCGCGGGTCGCCGGCGAATCGGCTCGAGAGCGGGTGCTTGAAGTCGTCGATGAAGACGTAGTACTCGCGACACCGCTCCACGATGAGTCGAAGATCCTCGGCGAGGCTCTGCCGCGCATCCAGCCAGAACACGGTCGGGTCGGGCGAGGCGGTGAGGCCGCCCAGGAACGCGGCGCTGCCCTGCCGGCTGACCGCGACGTTGGGCAGCTCACGGGTGTTACGAAGCGTCATCTCGTGCGCGAACGCATCTTCCTCGCAGGCCCGCAGCTCGAGTCGCGGAAACTTCCCCGCCAGGTAGCGGAGGGTGCCGCCGCGATAGGTTCCGGTCTCGACGAACCGGGTGGCGCCGCTGCTCGCGATGACGTGGTCCACCAGGCCGATCAGGTGGTCGTCGCCATGGAAGTACTGATGTCGCTCCTTCTCCTCGTAGAACGCGTTGAGCCGGTGAGGGGAGGCTCCCGGATGGTATCCGGTACGGTCCCGGCTCTCGGCGATGAGCCGGGCCAGCGTCGGCATCACCTGCAGCTCGGTGAGGATCCGCCGCTTCTCCCGGCGGATCGCGCCGAGTCGGCGCGTCCACTCGTCCTCGGCGATCGCCCGCGCGATCGTCCGCGCCGCGGACGCGAAATCGTCGAGGTCGATGCGGACGAAGGCCTCGGGGTCGAGATAGCGCTCGAGGTCGGGGCAGCCCCAGTAGAAGCAGAGACACTCGCCGAGGATGGCGTCGACGAGCTTCTCGGTGACGTAGCCGGGGGCGCTGACGCTCTCGGCCGCGATCGTATACCGATAGGGGAAGATGCCGTCGTCCTTGCGGTGGTAGGGCAGCTCGCGCACGTAGCTGGCGAGCCCGTGGCTCCGCCCGCGGCCGTAGAGGTCGAACGCCACCCCGTGGGCCTCGAGGTAGCGCAGGAACTCCAGGCGCTTGCGGTGGCCGGGGAGCGCGGCGAGGTCCGACATCACCGCCGACAGCGTGCGCGATTTTTCGATCGGCTCGCTCAGCAGCTGGCGGTAGGTCTTGTCGAGGTGCCACTCCAGGGTGTTGCGCTCGTCGAACACGAACAGGAGCTTCTGCTTGTCGACGTCGATCCACGGCGGCGGGAAGTAGGGCCTCGCCGCTTCCCGTTCCTCCATGCGCAGGAGGATCGTCCGCGCCGGGTCGTAGGTGTCCCCGGGGCGCGGGTGATTGACGATGCAGTAGTAGTCGGCGCCCTCGTCCTCCGCCGTGATCTCGATGCCGTCCCACCGTCCGTCGCCTTCGGTCATCTTGTTCCAGATGTCGCAGAGGGTCTTGCTGTCCGTCCAGTTCCAGAGGAGCTTGACGCGCTGCCGGCGGCCGACCTCATGGCTGGCCGGCCGGCCCGAGGTGAGAGGAGCTCGCCCCGTCTCG
>DATHGT010000133.1:0-90436 GCA_035317605.1 Candidatus Acidiferrum sp.
GGACATCCCAACACGATCGTCAATTGCGTGTTCCTCGTCGGTCTCTACACCGCCTATCGCGCGGTGGCCGGTTCCACGGGTGAAGGCTGGCGCCTGCGCGGGCGCGCCGTGGGCCTGGTCGCCGGTGGGTTGGCGCTGGGGCTCTTGCTGGCCGGGGTCTTCCTGGCGCCGTTCGCCATGGCCCGCGCGTCGGGGGAATACTTCTATGGCGGGCGCGAACGCATGGCTCAGCTCGCCGCGCCCCTCCCCGCGCGCGAGTACCTTCCGCTCATCATGCCCCTCGCCGACGGCAGCCCGGTCACCGGCGACGACCGGCATCTCTACAATTTCAACGAGAACGCCATGTTCGTCGGACTGGCCATGCTGCTCCCCCAGCTTCTGGCATTGCCGTGGCTGCTGAGGCGGCGGGATTCGTCGTTCCTGCTGGCCGTCTGCATCCTGGTGGTGTTGACCCTTCAGGACGCCACGCCCCTCGCGTCCGTCATGCGTGGTCTGCCGCTGCTTCGGGACAACGCCCTGCAACGAATCTCCCTGCTGTTGCAGTTCGCGCTCGCCGCCGGGGGCGGCATCGCGTGGCACGTGCTGGCCGCACGTCCGGCCGACCGCCGCCATCGCCTGGTGATCGGCGTCTCGGCCGGGCTCCTGACGACGGGCGGATTGTTTTTCACGTGGGGTCTGCGCTCCGCGCGCGGTTATGGCTGGTTTGCGCTGGCACTGGTCGGCGCCGGCGTGGCCGCCGCCGTCCTGCCGTGGATGTCACGACCCCGGCCACGGACGTGGGTCCTCGGCGCGGTCTGCGTTCTGGTGGCGCTCGAGTTGTGGGCGGCCCACGGCGGCTACAACGGCACGCTCCCCCGAAGCGTGGCCGAAGTGCCCGTGACGCGGTTGGGGCACGCACTGCAGCACGAGCTGGCCCGAGGCTGGCATCGCATCACCGCGGTCGAGTACCAGACGCTCGCGCCCCAGAGCTCGGCGTGGATCGGGCTCAACGACCTTCGCGGAGGCGAGCTCCCGCTCTCGCTGCGCTACGTCCAGCTCGGGTTGTCACACGACGCGTTTCAGATGGGCGTTCACTGGTCGACCGACAGGCTCACGGACCGGGGATGGCGTCGAATCCTCGAACTGGTCGGCGTCCGCTACGTGCTCGTCACCGATCGCGACGGAACGCGCACCGTCGAAGTGCCCGGTGCGCTGCCCCATGTGTTCTGGGCGGAGAGACTCCGGCGACAAACCGATGACGTTCTGCGGAATGTCGACCTCCTGCGCGGGGGCGAGATGATCGCCGAGCTGCCCCCCGAACGCGAGCCCGGCGACGGCGGCGGAAACTTATCGGTACGTCCGGTCGACGTCAACCGGATCGTGGTGGAGGCGGACGTCACCCGGCCCGGGGTCCTGGTGCTGAATGAAATGCCCATTCAGGGCTGGCGCGCCCGCATCGACGGTCAGCCGGCGCCGGTCATGCCCGTCAATATCGCCCACGTGGGCGTGTGGCTGGAGGCCGGACGCCACACCGTCGAATTCGCGTTTCGTCCACGGGGCGTCGTCCTGGGCGGCGTGCTGTCGCTCGGCGGTCTCACCGCCATGTTCGTGCTGACCGTGGTCGTCTGGAGATCGAGAACGACCGACCGGTGATCCCCGGCGGGCCGATGGGCCGCGCCGGGGAACAGGCGGCGATGATTCACGCCTCAGGCGTCACGGCAGGATCAACCAGGCTCCGTTGCTCGGCCTCCAGACGGTGATGTCGGTCCGGTGGTTGCCGTCGTAATCGCCGGGCGCCGGGATGTCCGTGGGCGAGCCCCAAAGCTGCTGGCGGAACCCGTCCCTCGACTGGAAGATGAACCAGTTGCCGTCAGCGCTTCGACGAATCGCGAGGTCGGCGGATCCGTCGCCGTCATAGTCGCCCGGGACGGGAATGTCGCCGAGGCCGGAGGCGGCCGGAGAGCCGAACAGCAGCGTGCGGAACCCGGTGCGGGTGCCGAACACGAACCACTCCCCCGTGGCCTTGCGATAGACCGCCAGGTCGGCGAGGCCGTCGCCGTCGTAGTCGGCCTGCACCGGCGTGTCCCCGAGGCCGAGCACGGCCGGCGAACCGAAGACCAGCGTGCGGAACCCGCTGCGGGTGCCGAACACGAACCACTCCCCGGTGGCCTGGCGATAGACCGCCAGATCGGCGATGCCGTCGCCGTCGAAATCGGCGGGGGCGGGGAAGTCGTTGAGCCCGGCGGCGGCCGGGGAGCCGAAGACCAGCGTGCGGAACCCGCTGCGGCTGCCGAACACGAACCACTCCCCCGTGGCCTTGCGATAGACCGCCAGATCGGCGATGCCGTCGCCGTCATAATCGGCCGGCACCGGCGTATCCCCGAGGCCGAGCACGGAGGGCGAGCCGAAGACCAGCGTGCGGAACCCGCTGCGGGTGCCGAACACGAACCACTCGCCGGTCGCCGGCCGATAGACCGCGAAGTCCGTCTTGCCGTCCCCGTCGTAGTCCGCCGGTACCGGCACGTCTCCGGGCGCACCGAACTGCACCGGCGCGCCCAGCAGGGTCGTCGTCAACGCCGGATTCAACGCGCCAAACCCGGTCGCCGCGTTGAGGGTGTAGGTCGTGGTCGAGGTGACCGCAACGTCGGCGGTTCCCGTCTGTGGATTCGTGGTGAAGGTGCCCACCCCGGGGGTGATCGTCACGCTGGTCGCGCGGATCACGTCCCACCACAGCGCGGTCGGCGAGTTCGGCGGAACGGCCTTGAAGAATGCCCGCGCCTGCACGTCGGCCAGCCCGACCGCCCCCGTCCCCGACGTCTTGTTCAGCGCCTCGAAGGCGGCCGGATTCAGCGCCGTGCCCGGCGGGGTGCAGACGCCGTTGTAGACGGTGCCGTTGGTCGCGAACTTGATGTTGGTATACGTCAGGAACGGGGACGAGCCCGGGCACTGTTCGACGATGTCGGTGCCGGGGGTGTTGTCGACGAACGCGCTGTCCGCGATCGAGCCCGTGTTCGTCCCTTGACCGCCCACGAAGAGGCCGCCGCCCCCGCCGGTACCGGGAGCCGTGTTGTTGTGAATGGACAGCAACGAGCCCGTGAGGGTGGTGTTGATGTCGTGGTACAGCCCGCCGCCGAACCCGGTGGCGCTGTTGCCGGCGATCCGGGCGTTGGTGAGCGTGGCCACCGTCCCGCTGACGATCGCGAAGCCGCCGCCGAACCCACCGACGCCGCCGTTGGCTTGGTTGCGGGACACCAGGCTGTCCGTCATGGTCAGATTCGTCCGGGAGGTGAACACGCCGCCGGCCTGGAGGCTGGCGATGTTCTTGTCGATCACGGAGCCGGTGATCTGGAGCGTGGCCTTGGTGGCGTTGGCATCCGTGCAGGTGCCGCCGCCGCAGGCCAGATCGCCCCCGATGAAGACTCCCGCACCGATGCGGGCGGTGTTGTTACGAACGACCGTATCGGTGAGCGAGATGCTGGCCGACCGCTGGAGCGGCGTCGACACGTTGCTCGACGACGATTCGACGCCGCCGCCGAAGCCGCCGACCGCCGCCGGGTCGGCGGCCGTGTTGCCCTCGATGATCGAGCTCTCGATCACGTAGCGCGCGCGGTAACCGCTGAGGCCGCCGCCGGTATTCGCCGTGTTGTTGCGAATCGTCGACCGCCGGATCACGCCGACCGTGTTGTTCTCGACGTGGATGCCGCCGCCTTCGGCGGGCAGGTCGGACGGCGAGAACCGCACCGCCGTGTTGCCGGATACGTCGGAATCATCGATCGTCAGGGTGCTCTCTCCGAAGGCCGAGCCGAAGATGCCGATCACCACGATCCCGCCGCCTCCGAAGGCGGAGTGATTGTTGATGATCGAGCACGCCTGGAAGGTCGGCGAGGCGTCGTTGACGTGAGCGGCCCCACCGCTGCCGATGTTCGAGCCGGTCCCCGAGGTGTTGTTCTGAATGATGCTGTTGCTGAACACCGGCCGGGACCCGACCGTGATCGCGAACGCCCCACCGAACTGCCGGGCCGTGTTGTTCTGGAAGACACAGTTGTCGAACACGGGATTGGCGGTGGTCATCACCCCCGCGCCCCCGCTCGCCGGGGTGGTGTTGTTCTCGAAGGTGCAGTTCACAAACGTCGGGGAGCTGTTCAGGATGGTGAAGCCGCCGCCGTTCCCTCCCGTCGACTCCCCCATGCCGTTGCGGAACTTCAACCCGTCGATCCGAATGGTGCCGGTGGCGCCGAGGATGCGGATGGCCGTGAGGTTCTTGCCCGCCGCGTCGACCACCGCGCTGCCCGCCGAGCCCGTCGCCCGGATGGTCATGGACTTCGCGGTCGAGTTGATCAGCAATGTCTCGCTATAGGTACCCGGCTGAACGTTGATGACGGTCCCGTCGGGGAGGGACCCGCCGACGACGGCGCTGATGGCGGCCTGAATGGTCGAGAAATCTCCCGGCACGGTGGCGGCGTCGGCCGCGGGGGCGAAGATCGACAGCCCCGCGACGATCAGCCCGGCCAGCAACGCCGTCGAAAGTCCGCGGCGAAGGTCGCGACGGACTGGTGACAGGCCCGAGTTGTATGGAGTCATGCGATCGACCGTAGCATTTGGCATGCCCGCACACCTAGCATTTGGCATAGCGACATCGATGGTCGTTCGCGGTCTTGCACGCGGCGATGACGGACGCGGAGCGCTCGTGAGAATGTTCCCGCTCCTTTCTGGCACCCCTCGTGGCGATCTCGCACGAGGCGGTGTCACTGGCATGACGATTCACGCCCTGCCCTGGCTTTTTGATCAACGTTTGGGCCGTCCGAACAACGCGTCACGGACGACGCGGACGGCATGGTCTCGACGCGAGCCGGGTGGTGCCAGTCGCGCGCGCCAGCGCCGCACGCGCTTGACCACGCGCCAGCCGACGCTCCCTTCGATCTCGGCGAGCTGTCCCTCGAGGACGTCGAGCCTCTCGGCCGTCCGGTTCACCCACTCGACCTGCCGGGCGACCTCGCCCTCGAGGAAGCTGACGCGTTCGGCGTGCAGGCGCAGGTCTACGCGCGTCTCGTCCAGCTCCCGCGTCTTGCCGTTCCGCTCGGCCTCCAGGAACGTCATCCGTCCGAGCAGGGCCTCGACGAAAGCGCGCGCCACCTCGGCGCCGTGAGCCGTCCCCGTTCCGACGATCGGGGAGTCGGTGGCGTCGAGCGCCCGCTCCAGACCGTCACGGAGTCCGGCGGCGGCTCCCCCCGAGGCCGGGGAGGCCGTGAGAATGAACTGATACGTCGTGCTGTCCTCGTGCCGTCGCATGGCCGTGGCCACCTCGGGGGGGAAGCGCGACAGGTCGGCACGGAACTCGGTCGCTTCCGGCTCGACGCGAAGACACTCGAGGTGCGAGACGAGAAACCCCGCCCGCTCGAAGCACTCGTAGACGCTCTGGCGCGTGAAGAAGCGCAGGTGCGTGTCGTCGAGGAGTCCGAGAGGTCCGTACGGGAAGCGTCCGTTGAGGAGTTCGGCGACGATCGCCACGTGGCCGACGTTGGGGAGCGAGGCCACCACGTAGCCGTCGGGCGCCAGCAACGGCCGCAGGGCCGCGAGCGCTCGGCCGGGATCGCGCAGGTGTTCGAGCACGTCGGCGCAGACGATGACGTCGAACCGCTCGGCGCCCAGCGCCGCCGCGAAATCGAGCGCGTCGATGTCGGCCACGATCACCCGGCCGCAGGCCGCCCGCGCCCGCTCCGCCGCCTCGGGATCGCACTCGATGCCCACGACCGTGCAGCCGAAGCGCTCGACCAGAACCTGTGACATGTATCCGCTGGCGCACCCCAGCTCGAGGACGCGCTTGCCCGCGCCGACCAGATGGAGCACGCGACGGTGCGCGTTGTCGGCGTCGAGATCGATGCGGTGTTCGTACTTGAGCGGCGTCATGCTCAGCCGCGAGCACCCTCCATCGTGCACACGAACACGCCCCGTCCCTGGCGCTCGAAGCCTTCGGCGGTCTTCGTACCGGGGGGCGGCGCCCACACGATGCCCTGGAACGTCACCTCGGCGAAGCCGGCGGCACGGACCATCCGCTCGACACAGGCCGGCCCGTAGATCCACCAATTGGTGGTATCTCCGCAGTACGGGCCCTCGATGAACCAGGCGTACTCCGAGGCCGCGGGGTCGGTAAGCACCTCGGTCTCGAGGTACATGGTCCGCCGGGTGATCTTCGCCATCTTGGCGAGCATGTCGAGCGGGTTCTGCAGGTGATAGAGGAGTCCGGTGTTGAGCACGACGTCGAAGGGTGGCAGGTCGGTGAGGGCGGCGTGTCCGTCCTGCAATCGAAACTCGACGTCGACGGCCAGGATCTCCCGAATCAACTGCGCCTGGCGGAAGTAGTGCGGCAACGTCTCCAGGCCGAGCACCGATCGGGCCCCGCGCAGCGCGGCCACGAACGAGTAGAACCCGGCGTTGCAACCCACGTCGAGCACGGTCTGGCCCGTGAAGTCCCGCGGGAACCCGTGCTGGTCGAGCACGGCGAGGGCCCCATGGCACGGGTGGATGCCCGGCGTCTCCAGGCGCTGGCCGGCCGCGTCCTCGATGGTCAGACGATGATAGTAGTCGACGCCGCGGCACTCCTCGATGCGCTGCGCGTACCGCCGAAACTCGTCGGGCGAGAGCGCACGGCCGAGCAGGAAACGGTCGGGCGCGAGGCTCACCGCCCTACTCGCCACCGCGGGCACGGCGACGGCGTCCGACCTCATGTGTGCAGGGTAATTTGCACGGGCAGCCAGACCTTGGTGTGGATCATCCGGCCGTCGGTGGGAGGCAGGACTTCGAACACCAGGGCGTTGTCCACCCAGTCGAAGAAGGTCGCGGAGTAACGGTTGTACGCCAGTGCCGTTGTCACGCTGTACGTCCCGGGCGCGAGCGGAAGCCGATGTCGGTAATCTACCACAATCGTCTCACCGGCCCGGCGTGACGGGATGGGGGCGTGGTCCTCGTACGTGTTCGTCCCGATGATGTTGGTGCCGGTTTTGTCACGGACCAGGTAGCCCAGGATGCACTCGGCAACGTCCTGGTAGAACTCGACGTGGACCCGCAGGACGATCTCCGCGTCGAAATCGGCCGCGGCCAGCGGCCGCAGGTTTCCGTTCAGCAGCTCGACGTTCCGGATCCGTGCGGCCCCCGTCCCATGGCGAAACAACCCGGCCCGCTGGTCGAAGGTTGCATCCGGACGAAAGACACTCGCGGTGGGGGCGAGGGCGGGCGCGGCCAGCGGCGCCGTCGCCGGCCCCGGGGACCGGGTCTCCAGGCTCGCGATATGGGCGTGGTAGAGGTTGGCGACGTCGGCTGGGTCGCCGAAGGCACGGACCTCGCCAGCGTGCATGAAGAGCACTTCCGAGCACAGCGCCTGCACCGTGCCGATGTCGTGGCTCACGAAGACGATGGTCTTGCCCTGCTCCTGCAGCTCCTTGATGCGACGGATGCAGCGGTGCTGGAAGATCGCGTCGCCGACGGCGAGGGCCTCGTCGACCAGCAGCACGGCGGGGTCGACGTGAATGGCGGCGGCGAAGGCCAGGCGAACGAACATGCCGCTCGAGTACGTTTTCACGGGCTGGTCGAAGTAGTGACCGATCTCGGCGAAGGCCTCGATGGCCGGCACCCGCGCCCGCGTCTCCTCGGAGCGGAACCCGAGGATCGTGCCCTGCATCATGACGTTCTCCCGACCGGTGAACTCGGGGTTGAAGCCCGCCCCCAGCTCGAGCAGCGAAGCCACCCGGCCCTGCACGGCGACCCGGCCGTGGGTCGGCTGCACGATGCCGGCGACGACTTGCAGCAGCGTGCTCTTGCCGGAGCCGTTCATGCCGATGATGCCCAGCGTGGACCCGCCCCGGATCCGAAAATTGACGTTGTGCAGGGCCCAGAAGTCCCGGTGATAGCGACGACGTCCGCGCCAGAGGGCCTCGTAGAGACGATGCCGCGGATGCGCGTAGATCCGGTAGATCTTGGACACGGCCTCGACGTCGACCGCGAAGGCGGACATCAGAGCACGTCGACGAAGGCGTGCTTCGAACGACCGAAGACCCAGTGGCCCCCCACGAAGCTGGCCACGGCCACCGCGGCGAGGACGAGCAGCTGCGGACCCAGCGGGAATCGCCCTTCCAGGATCACATCGCGATAGGCCTGGACGACGTAGTACATCGGGTTCAGGGCGAGCACCCACGCGTAACGGGCCGGCATCAAGTCCGCGGGGTAGAAGATCGGGGTCAGGAACATCCAGAGCGTCATGGCCAGCCCCAGCACCTGTCCCACGTCGCGCAGGAAGACGTTCAGGCTGGCCAACACCCAGCCGACACCCATGGTGAACAGGAACTGCAGCACCATCACCAGGGGCAACAGAGCCAGGCTCCACCCGACGCCCCGCGAGAACAGTCCCACCCCCACGAGCATGATCGCGAGCCCCACCAGCTCCATCAGGAGCGCCGAGATCACCACGTACGCGGGCAGGATCTCCGAGGGAAAGACCACCTTCTTGATCAGTGGCGCCTGCTCCACGATGACCGAAGCGGAGCGGGTGATCCCCTCCGCGAAGGCCAGCCAGGGCAGCATGCCGCAAAAGAGGTACAGGGCGAAGCCACCGGTCGTCCCGCCGCCGAACCGGATCTTGAGCACGTACGCGAAGACAAAGGTGTAGAGGAGCAGGAGCGCGAGCGGCTGGATGATCGCCCACGACAGGCCCATGACCGAGGTGACGTACCGTCCACGGATGTCTCGCCGCACGAACGCCTCGATCGTGGCGCGGTGCAAGACGAGAATTCGAAACGGGGCGATCAGGGCGCCGGCGAACGTCGCGATGGCCGCCCTCCGACACTGCTCACGCCTGGATCATACATGACGCTACGCGGCCCACGAACGAATCGTGCGCGCGCCGTCCCGGAACCGGCCCCGAGTGCGGTATAGTGACCGCGACATGTGCGTCAACCGCGGCCGCTCGACGCCGCTTGCTCGCGTACCGGCCGCCCCTCGACGATGACGGTGACGCTGACGCCCGACGCCATGGTGCTCGACCGGCGGCTCACCGCGGACGACTACGCGCGTTACCGCAGGCAGATCGACGAGCGGAAATCCTGGGGGTACTACCAGCGGCTGGTCATCGCCGACGCGGGCGGCCAGCGCCTGGAGACCCCGGGCAGCCACGCGTGTCTGGGCTCCCTCGCCCTGCTGGATCGTCACGGGTTCCCGAAGGACCTCGCGGGTCAGACCGTGCTCGACATCGGCTGTAACGCCGGCTTCTACTCCTTCGTGGCCAAGCTGCGCGGAGCGAAGTCCGTCCTCGGTCTCGACTCGCAGCCCCACTACGTCGAGCAGGCGCTGCTGATGAGGGAGATCCTCGGTCTCGACGTGGAATTCCGCGTGAGCGACGGCCACGATCTCGACGCGAACGCCGGGACGTTCGACGTGGTGATCAACACCGGCGTCATCTATCACCTGCAGAATCCCATGGACTTCCTGGTCCGCGTGGCCCAGGTCACCCGGCACCTCATGTATCTCGAGAGCGAAACCCTGCTCGACCCCAAGATGTCCGAGTACGCGTGGTTCATCGAGAAGGAATACGGCCAGGATGCCTCGAACTGGTGGATCTACGGCCCGCGCTGCGTGGAACGGATGGCGCGGGCCGCCGGGTTTCGGCAGGCCGTGTTCCAGGGCTTCGTGTGGACGCCGCCACCCGGCATGAAGACGCCGGAGGGATTCGCGCGCCAAGGACGCGGCGCCTTCCTCTGCCAGAAGTGAGCGTGGAGTCCGCGTCCGCTCGCGCGGACGACCCGTCGTCGTTCTCCCGCGACCCCGTCACCCTCGCCGTCGGCCTCGCCGCCTTCGGTGTCCTGGCCGGCGCGCTCGGCCTCGCCGGCCTCTCGCTCCGACCGGTCGAGGCCGTCATGGTCGCGGTGCTCATCGCCTTCTTCGTGGTCAGCGTGCTGCTCTCGCCGGCCAACGGACTCGTGCTCCTCTATCTCGTGCCCCCGCTCTTCAACGGAGAGGACGGGCGTCCGTACTTCTGGCTGCTCGAGGTGCTCGTCTACCTGACCGTGGTGGTGGGCATCGTCATCCGTCTGCGGCACCGGCAACGGCTCGTCGTCCCTCACGGGGTTCTGCTCGCGATGCTCTTCGCCTCGACCGTGGTTTCGTTTCCCCTCAACCTCAGGGAGGTGTGGCTCCAGCTCCAGGTTTCGCCCTGGAGCGAGGTGCTGCAAGGCGTCCGCCGGGCCGATCTCTGGGACAACCTCTTCTACGTGCGCACCGTCCTCAACGTCGCCAGTGGCATCGGGCTGTTCGTGCTGGTCGTGAACGAGCGGTGGCCCCGCGAGCGGATCGCGCGACTGGCCGCGTCCATCGGCCTCGTCTACCTCGCCACGACCGCCCTCGGGCTGTGGTGTCACTGGCGGCCGGCGTCCCCCGCGGGCGCGTTCGTCACGCTCTGGCTCGGGGGGCCCGTGTTGGAGGGCTTTCAGAGCGTCGGTTTCAACATGTCGTATTTCGCGCAATACGCGCTCACCTATCTTCCGCTCATGGCCCTGCCCCTGGCGCTGACGGACGTGGCACCTCGCTGGGGGGCCGCCGTCGCCCTGCTGAGCTTGATCGTCAGCGGCTACACGATTCCCGCGGCCCACCAGAGGACGGCCTACCTCTTGTTCGTGATGGAGGTGCTGCTGTTGGTCGCGGCCGCCGTGAACTGGCGGCGGGGCCGAGGGGGACGGGCCGTCCTGGTCGTGGGGATGGGGGCCCTCGTCTTCACCGTCGTCGGGCTCGTCGTCTTCACCCCACTTGGTCACGGCATCGTCGTGCACGTCAAGCAGTTGTGGTGGAACGGCGACCCCTATCGGGTCAAGGCCCTGTCCGTCACGTGGCGCATGTTCCGCGACGAGCCACTGCTCGGCATCGGCAGCGGTCGATTCGCGGGCGTCTTCTCCCAGTACGACCAGGAGCCCAGGATGCAATGGGGCTCGTTGTCAGCTCACAACATCTACGCGCAGTTCCTCGCCGAGCAGGGCGGGCTCGGCTTGGTGAGCTTCCTCCTGCTGGTCGGGGCCGTCGTGATCCCGGCGGTGCGCAGCGTCCGCCGAGGTGGCCAGGGGCAGACGGCTCTGGTCTTCTTGCTGATATCGATGGCGGGGTGGCTGGCGTATGGGTGCCTTCAGTACACGTTCCTCATGCGATCGATGCAGGGGTATTTCTGGATCACGCTGGGGCTCCTGCTCATCTTGTCCGAGCCCTGGCGTGGTCGGCCGATGTCGAAGCGGTGGCTCGCCGCGATCGTGGTGGCGGTTCTGGTGCTGGGGTCGCTGCGCGTCGACGCCGCGCTCCGCCGTCCCGTTCCCGTCGGCTACGCCTGGGGGCTGTATCCCGGCGAGCCGGGCCAGACCCTCTGGACGCGCGGGGGCGCCGTGTTCAATTTTCCCGCGAATGGGACCCTGCTGACCCTCGCCTTCAGTTTCCCGATGCCGCAGGTGATCCACCGCCACCCGCAGCGCGCCACCGTGATCGTCGACGGCCGGCCGTTTCGTCAGATCGTCTTCGACTCGCCGTGGACCTGGGAGGTGGTCGACATTCCCATCGACAAGCCGCGCGGCGCCCCGGTCCTCGTCCAGGTGAGGGTGGCGCGGACCGTCGTGCCCGCGGCGCTCGGGATCAACACCGACACGCGCCCGCTCGGCGTCCTCATGAAGCCTCCGTCCTGGCGCTGAGCCGACGCCCGCGCCATCGTTCGTCGGTCCGCTAGCCGGGCAGATCGACGATTCGCCAGTCGCCCCAGGCGAGATCACGGATGGCGAACTGCCAGATCACCACGCGTGTCCCATCGAGCCGCCGCCAGCCGCGCGCCAGCTCGTTGGCGAGGACGAGACGGGACAGATACGCGCCTCCGCCGGGTAGGCAGATCTTGTCGAGCGGACGAGCGAGCTCGACGCTGAGCGTCTCCGGCAGGCCGGCGGCGAGCGGGCGGCCGATCTGGTCTGTCCCGTACATCATGCAGAAGCTGTCGCCGAGCAGGAGCACGTCCGCCGAAGGTGTCGGCTGCCACAGGGCGCCCGCGTGATCGACGACCTGCCGTACGCGAAGCGTCAGCGGCGGGTACAGCATCTGGCCGAGTGGAAGATAGAGCAGGTTGACCAGGTCGAACTGGACGAGATGGGCCTCGGCCTCCTTCGTCCGATAGGCCTGCGGGCGCGGGGGCAGGCCGGCGGCCCGGCCGATGGTCCGCGCCAGGCCGGCCGCCACCACGCCCATCGTCTCCGGAAGCCAGTGCGTGTCGGCCCGCAAGTACGCGGGCGACGTTCGGGAGCGAGCATAGATGTCGGCCGACGGATCGAACACCTCGACGCGTTCGCGCGCGAGCGCTTCCCTGAACGCGGCGTACGACGGATTCTGCGGCACCGAGTCCCAGCGCGGGACGGATCGGAATCGCTCCGGATGGATCATGTCCTTGTCGGGCGTGGGCAGGAGGATCAGGTCGATGCCGCGCGCCGCGAGCTGGCGCCGAAAGCGGATGATCGCGGGGCGGGGATCGGGTTGCTGGAGGTCGTCGGTGCTCTTGGCGGCGGCCCTCCGCCGGGCCAGCACCTGGGGATCGAGAAACCCGGGGCCCATGACGTACTCGACCCCCATGCGGTCGAAGAGCCAGCGATGCTCGCCGACGTAGATGGTGTCGTTCCCCACGTCGAGGCGGCTGGTGATGATCGTCTGCGCCGTGGTCCGGACGACGTGGCCGACGACCGAGCCGCGTTCGAGCGCCGTCTCGAAGCGACGGAGTCGGGCCTCGGTCGGCACCCAGGCCAGCAACCGCCGGACGCGCCGACGGAGGTCCCGTCCGAAGGGAAGCACCTCCGCTTCGAGCATTTCCGGCGACGCCGCCTCGACCGCCGCCGCCGACGGCACGCGGAAACGCCCCAGCTCCGAGCAGGCCTGCACGAGGGGCACGATGAGGATGGTGAGGAGGAGCGCGCCCACCAGCATCCAGCGCACACCCCGCGAAAACGAGGTGTGCCCCAGCTCGGCCAAGGCTTGCTCTTCGCGACTGCGGGGGGCGTCACTCGTCATCGCCGCTGGCCCGGCCGTCCCGATCGCGCTCGGCTTGCCATGCTCAAAAGATGAAGTAGATAAACGGGTTGTAGGCCTGGGTGAACAGCACCACCAGGGCCAGCCACAGCACGGCCAGGCTGGCGCAGGCCCGCGGCCAGGTCAGGCGGCGGGTGAAGTCCCAGGCCTGCGGCGCGCTCCACACCACCACGGCCGCCAGGACGAACGTCCCCACGTAGTACGGCTTGTACACCAGTCCCCGCAGCAGATCGGCCGCCTCCGAGGTCGTGGTCAGGCCGGCCATTGTTCTCAGATACGCGACCGCGTCGGGGAGGCTGGCGGCGCGGAAGAAGACCCAACCGACGAGCACGACGAGGAACGTCGCCATCCACTGGATCGGCGGCGCCCCCCATCGCCGTCCCCTGCCGGCGAGGGCGCCCCTGCCGGCGAGGGCGCGCTCGACGGCCAGGCAACCCCCGTGCAGGCCGCCCCAGACCAGGAAGTTCCAGGACGCCCCGTGCCACAACCCACCCAGCAGCATCGTCAGGATCAAGTTCACGTAGGTGCGCACGGGCCCCCGACGGTTTCCCCCGAGTGGGATGTAGAGATAGTCCCTGAGCCACGTCGACAGTGAGATGTGCCACCGCCGCCAGAACTCCGTGATCGAGCGGCTGCGATACGGCGAATCGAAATTCTTGGCGAAGACGAAGCCGAGCATGAGGCCGAGCCCGATCGCCATGTCGGAGTAACCGGAGAAGTCGAAGTAGATCTGAAAGGCATAGGCGACGGCCCCGTACCAGGCATCGAGGGCATGGGCGCTGGGCGCCGTGAAGACGGTGTCGGCGATCTTGCCGCAGGGATTCGCCAGCAGCACCTTCTTGCCCATCCCCAGGCTGAACAGGGCCACGCCGCGGGCGAACTTGTCGACGGTGAGCGACCGTCCGGTCAGCTGCCCGGACAGGAACGAGAATTGGAGGATGGGACCGGCCACCAGGTGGGGAAACATCGAGACGAAGCAGGAGAAGTCGACGAACCGGTCGAGGGCCCGCGCATGCCCGCGGTACACGTCGATGGTGTAGCTGAGCGACTGGAACGTGTAGAAGCTGATGCCGAGGGGCAACACGACGTGGAGCACGCCCACCCAGGCCGCCCCCTCGAAGCCGAGCCCCCTGACCAGGGCATTGTAGTTGTCGATGCCGAAGTTGAAGTATTTGAAGAACCCCAGCACGAGCAGGTTCGACACGACGGAGACCACGATGGCCCCGTGCTGAAGCCTGCTCCGGGGCGTGCCCGGCGCCAGCGCGGGGGCCGGACGCGCCCTCGCCCACAGCCGCCAGTCGTCGTGAGCGACGACCAGGCTGGCCAGCCAGTCGATCGCGGTCGTCCCGAACATGAGGACGATGAAGAGCGGGTTGCTCCATCCGTAGAAGACGTAGCCGAGCAGGGCCAGCGACAGGTTGCGCATCCGCGGGTACAGCGCGCTCACCGAAAAATAGACCGCGAGCGCGATGGGAAGAAAGTAGAAGACGAAGACCTGGGAGCTGAAGACCATCGATCAGGTCAACCCGGCCGGCCAGGGGTCCCGTGGTCAACGATGACCGAGGAGCCTCGTCGAGACGTGGCGCTTGAGCGCCTGGTACGCGGGAAGGTGTCGGACCCGGTCCACGGCGGGCTTGATCGGCCCGGTATTCCGCAGCCGCTGGAGCAGACGCCAGAGGCGGAAGGCCTGGCGTCGGGCGTGGGCGCGCAGGGCCTTCTTCAACGTGCCGGCGTCGTCACGCTCGTCGACGGGCAGGGCGAACAGCTCGATGGCCGGTGAGACGAGGGGAACCTCGATCGTCTCGGGAATGCCGCGGTTGCGCGCGCACACCAGGATGCGCTCGATGCTCTCGCCCCCCGGTCCCCGGCCCGGGCTCACCGACGCAACCCCCGCGACTTCGAATCCGCACGCGGTGAACAGCCGCTCCAGCTCGGCCCGAGCATAGACACGGACGAACGCCCCGCCCCGGTCCTTGGCCTCGAACCACGCCTCGGAGACGAGCATCTCGGGGTCGAGCTGGACGAAGTCGACGCAGGCCCAGGCGCCGAGGGCGAGCTGGCGTTGGACGTTCTGGAGCGTCCGCACGAAGCTCGGGTAGAGATGCTCGAAGGTCGCCGAGCATACGAACAGGTCGCACTCCGCCTCCACCTGGTCGGTCATGGCGTCGCCCCGAACGAAGCGGGTGTGCTCGTCGCCGAACCTTTCGGAGAGCTTCTGGACCCGGTCGCCGGAGAGGTCCAGCCCCGTATAGCTCCGATAGGTATGTCCAGCGGCGCGCAGCGAGGCCAGCAGACGGCCGTACCCGGGACCGACCTCCAGGATGCGCCCTTGGCGGAGGGTGCCCAGGTCGACGTGGGCGCCGAGGGCGCCGATGAAGGTGTCGCCGGTCATGACCGAGCCCCAGGTGAGCGAGGCCTCGGATTCCGCGCCTTGCCACCGCTCCTTGGAGCGGGTCATCGGGTCCTCGGCCGCGAATCGCGCGGCCGAGTGCGTGTCGTAGTAGAGCGTGGAGGTGCCGTTCGGCAGCAACGCTCGGGTGTCGGCGAAGCGCACCTCGAAGCGATTCTCGCCGTACTCCAGAGACTCGAAGGGGTTGAACCAGAAGGCCCCGCGCGCGTCGACCACACCGGCGTTCAGGAGGTCGGCGCGGACGCCGCGGGCGGGGACGACGGCGACCAGGCGATCGTTCCGCACGATCTCCACGCCCACGGTCCGCCCGGGGTGTTCGCGGTCGGCCGCCCATCCGTGGATCGAAAACATCGTGAACCGGTCGACGTGACCGTCCAGCCTCATGGGTGACTGCGGCCCGCTCCCGGCGGCGCGGCCGTCATGACGGGCGCGACGTCCAGTAGACCTTCTTCTGGTAGCAGTAGAAGCTGTGCTTCCCCCACGGGACTCGGTCGCTGTGCTCGACGTAGTGGAAGTACATCGGGTAGGTATTGGCGGGACTGTAGTGCGTCACCAGACTCCGCCGGGTCCGCGTCTCGTCGGTGTACGGCGATCCGCCGTGGCCGAGATCGGCCGACCAGATGAAGACGTCGCCCTTCTTGGCCAGGAACCTCGTGGCCGCGACCTTCCGCTGCCTGGCGCAGTCCGCGAGGTGCCGGTGGAACTGGTCGGTCTCTTCGTTTCCCGGAGGCCACCACTTATACTTGCCCTCGAAGAGGAACTCCGGCCAGGTGTGGCTGCCCTTGTAGTACTCCAGCTCGCCCGAGCCGGGATGCACGTCCTCGAGGGCCACCCACGAGGCCACCAGCTCCATCGGTGAGCTGACTTTGACGAAGGCGGTGTCACGGTGGATCGGCTGCTTGGATCCACGGTAGAAGCTCAAACCCTGGTGGGCCAGGACGGGACGCTCGAAGATGATCTCGAGGAAACGCTGGATCCGGGGGGCGAAGATGACCCGTCGCGCCGACTCCATGAACTCGTAGATGTCGAGGAGCTTGACGAGGTTGTCGGGCTTGAGGCGATCCTCGGGCTTGAGCGGTCGCGAGTACCCCACGCCGTCCTCGATGAGGTTCACCCACGCGTTGGGATGCCCCTTTTCCCAGACGTCCTCGATCTCCGCGCTCAACGCGTCGATCAGGTCCAGGTCGACGGCGCCCGGCATCACCACGTAGCCGTCGTCGATCCACGACATCAGGTCCGCGTGTTCCTCTTCGGTGATCACGCCGAGCCGGAGCTTGCCGTCCGCCAGCGTCTTGGCGTGACCGAGGTCGGGCCAGAGGCCGCCGAAGGGACTCCGATACTTCGGGACGAAGACGGGATTGCGGAACGGGTCCATCCGAGAGGCAGATCCTAGCACATCGATCGCGCGCCACCGACGCGATTGCCGTCGATCGCCCCGACTCGCCCCAAAAAGTTGACTTTTTCGACGGCCAGGAATCAGACTCGCCGAGTGCGATTTCGCACCCGACGGGGTGAAGCATCGCGGCGGCTCGCGGGTTCCGTCACTCACCTCGACGTGACTCGCCCGTTCGAGACCGTCCCCTTCCCGCGCGATCGTCGCCGACGTCCTGACGACCCTCGTCCACATGGCCGGGCTCGTCACGCGAATCATGCCGGAGAGCATGTCTGGCCCCGGCCGTGCAGCCAGGAGCGCGCTGCCATGAGAGGGAGGACACGCTGATGCACGCCTCGCGGACCTTCGTGTTGATCGCGGCCGTCTGCCTGTTGGCTCTGGCCCTCGGCTCCGAGCGCGGGGGGATTCGTGGTTCGGCCCGCGCGGACGATCTGTTCGTGTCGCCCGACGTGATGAACCAGCTGGCGACCTCCGGGCGCGCGCGGGTCATCGTGGAGGTCCGGCTGCCGAACGCATTCGTTCCCGAGGGACAGCTGCCCACGCCGGCGCATGTGGCACTCCAGCGAGCCAATCTGGCGTCAGCGCAATCTCGGGTGCTGTCTCGGCTCCAGGGCCGGAGCCACGCGGTCCTGCGTCAATTCTCTTCCGCTCCCTACCTCGCACTGGAGGTCGCCGCCGACGCCATGCAAGAGCTCGCGGGGGCGTCCTCTGACGTCCAGCGGGTGGTGGAAGATGCGCTGTACGAGCCGATGCTGCCGCAGAGCGCGCCGCTGGTCGGAGCCACCGAGGCGTGGGGGTTACAATTCGACGGGACAGGGGTCATGGTCGCCATTCTCGACACCGGCGTGGACCGAAGCCATCCCTTCTTCGCGGGAAAGATCCTCGAAGAAGCGTGCTTCTCCAGCAGCATCTTGGGATCGGCCTCCGTCTGTCCGAACGGTCAGCCGCAGCAGTTCGGGGCAGGCGCCGGCGTCCCTTGCCCGTCGACCATTCCCGGATGCTGGCATGGCACGCACGTGGCGGGCATCGCCGCGGGCAACGGCGCTAGCGCCGGGGTGGCGTATTCCGGCATCGCCAAGGGCGCCCAGATCATGGCGGTCCAGGTCTTTTCCCGAATGACGATCGTCTCCACCCAGTGCCCGGCGCCCCCCTGCGCCTTGGCCTGGAACTCCGACATCATGGCGGGTCTCGACCGCGTCTACAGCCTGCGCAACCAGCGCAACTTCGCGTCGGTCAACCTGAGCCTCGGCGGAAGCCTCTTCAGCGGCAACTGCGACTCCGATCCGACGAAGTCGTTCATCGACAATCTCCGCTCGGTCGGGATCGCCACCGTCATCGCCTCCGGCAACGACGGCTCGACCTCGAAGATGAGCTCGCCGGCGTGCATCTCCTCGGCGGTGAGCGTGGGTTCGACGGAGAAGGCCGACGTCGTGTCGTCGTTCTCGAACGTGGCCCCGGTTCTTTCCCTCTTCGCTCCCGGGGGGATCATCCAGTCGTCCTATCCCGGGGGCCAGTGGATCTTCGCCAGCGGAACCTCCATGGCGACCCCGCACGTCACCGGCGCCTTCGCGATCCTGAAACACGCGGTGCCCAGCGCCTCGGTGAGCACGATGTTGAGCGCGCTCCAGCAAACCGGCGTGTCGATCACGGACATCCGGCCCGGAGGGACCGTCACCAAGCCCCGGATTCAGGTCGCCAAAGCCCTGTCGTCCCTGGCCCCCGCGCCCCCGCCTCCGTCGCCGATCCCGAACGTGCAACTCGGCGTCTCCGGGGACATTCCCATCCCCGCCGACTACGACGGCGACGGCAAGGTCGATCCCGCCGTCTATCGGCCGTCGACCGGACAGTGGTTCGTCCTGGGCAGCGCCACCGGCCTGCAGACCCGTATCTTCGGTGCGCCGGCCTCGAGCGGCCTCGGCGATACCGCGGTGCGCGCGGATTTCGATGGCGACGGCAAGGCCGACATGGCGATCTATCGTCAGGCGACGGGGGAGTGGTTGGTCTTCGGCAGCCGTAGCGGATTCCTCACCCTGCTGTTCGGGTCGCCGGCCTCTCTCGGCCTCGGCGACATTCCGGTCCCCGCCGACTACGACGGCGACGGCATCGCCGATCTGGCGGTCTATCGCCAGGCCACCGGCGAGTGGTTCATCTTCGGTAGCCGCACGGGATTTCGCACGCTGCTCTTCGGCTCACCGGCCTCTCTCGGCCTCGGCGACGTCCCGGTCCCCCGCGACTACGACGGCGACGGTAAGGCGGACCTGGCGGTCCGCCGGAACAGCACCGGCACCTGGTTCATCTTCCAATCGAGCCTCGGTCAGGTCCAGCAGGTCTGGGGGACACCCACGGACATCCCGACGCCCGGCGACTTCGACGGCAACAAGAAGAGCAACATCGCCGTCTGGCGGCCGAGCGATGGAACCTGGCTGATTTCTCCGTGAGGTCTCGCCTCGCCCGAGGCCTCGCGACGAGCGAACCAAGCGCGTGAGCCACGACAGTCCTTCCGACGTCTGCATCGTCATCCCGGTGTTCAACAAGCGGGCCTTCACGCTCCAATGCCTCGACCGGATCTGGCGGAACACGTCGACCATCGTCCCCTACGAAGTCGTCGTGGTGGACAACGGCTCGAGTGACGGCACCCGGGAGCACTTCGAGGGCGGCGTCGTCTCGCCGCGACTGCGGTACCTCCGGAACGACACCAACCTCGGCTTCGCCAAGGGCAACAACCTCGGAGCGCGACTGGCCCGGGGGAAGTATCTGCTGTTCCTCAACAACGACACGCTGGTCCAGCCCAAATGGCTCGAAGACATGGTCGGCCTGGCCAGCGGCGATCCCGCGATCGGCATGGTCGGCATCAAGCAGCTGTTCCCCTACACCAGCACCATCCATCACACCGGCATCGTCTTCACCGCGGGCGCCCGTCCCCTGCACCTCTATCCGCACGCGGACGCGCGGTGGCCTCACGTCAACAAGCAGCGCGAGTATCAGGCCGTCAACGGCGCGTGCTTCTTGATCCGGCGCGAACTGTTCGAGGCGTGCGGCGGCTTCGACGAGGGCTACGTCAACGGATACGAGGACATGGACCTCTGCCTGGCCGTGCGGCAGCGCGGCTTCAAGATCGTCTGCTGCACGTCGTCCTTCATCTATCACTACGGCCAGATCTCCGAGGGGCGGACCAGCGCCGACGCCCGCAACGCGGCGCGCTTCGTCGCCAAGTGGGGAGCCCACGTCCGGGCCGACGACGGCGACTACGCTCACGCCGACCTGGAGGACGTTCAGCGGGTCGAGGCGGCCCGCCGCCTCGTGCCCGCGCCCCGGCCGGAGGGCGGGGCCGCGTTCCACTTCGTCGACGACCTCTCGCGGGGCAGCGCGCTGTCCTGGGCGGTGGCCGATCTCGTCCTCGCCCTCAAGCGCCTCGGGGCGCCGGTCCACATCGCGAACACGCCCCTGACGAAGACCCTCGACGAGTCGACCCGCCGGGAGCTGCAGCCCCTGATGCGCGGCGATCGTGACCCGGACGGAGTGCACATCAAGTGGTCGCATTACTGGCCGGAGCATCTCGCCCTCGATCTGACCGGCCGGATCAACCTGGAGCTGTTCGTCATCAACTACACGTTCGCCCGGCCTGGCGCCGACCCGTGGGACTACTGGCTCCAGTGCCTGGCGCAGAATCACTATCACAAGCTGCCGCTGACTCGGTTCTGCCAGGACGTGCTCCTCGAGGTCGGGGTGCCGGCGGCGGAGAGCCACCTCTTGCACCTCGGCTATTCCCGCGAAGTCCACGACGTGGGGCCGCCCCCGCGCCGCCCGGGGGGATTCCGCTTTCTCACCGTCACCAACTCGCACGACCTCACGCGCTACGGGACCCGACTGCTCCTGGAGGCCTACTGGGACGCCTTCGCGCGCGGGGACGACACGGTCCTGGTCGTCAAGGACTACGGGGCCACGTCGGCGGACACCACGCTCCGCGACCTCATGCGCCGGGCGAACGGCCGGGCCCGCGTCGAGTACGTCGATGCGTTCACGAGCAAGCGGGACCTGATCAGCCTCTATCGTTCCTGCGACGCCTTCGTCTCGGCCCACCGCAGCGAAGGCTTCGGCATGAAGATCCTCGACGCGCTCGCCTGTGGTCTGCCCGTGATCACCCCGCGCTTCGGCGGCCCCGCGGACTTTTGCACGCCCGAGACCAGCTTCGAGGTGGCGTTCACCCTGGAGCCGATGACCGACTGCCTCGACACCCGCTCGCTCCGGATCACCAATCAACCGCTCTGGGGTGCGCCCGACCGCAACGACCTCGTGAGGCAGCTGCGGTTCGTGGCCGGCCACCCCGCGGCCGCCGCCGCGGTGGGCGAGGCCGGACGTCGCTCGGTCGTGGATCGCTTCACCTGGGACGCCTCCGCGCGGCGGCTGGTCGCCATCGTGGACGAGATCCGCGAGGGGCAGACGCGGCGCACCACGCGACGGGCCGACCGGGCCCCGGCCCCCGCGGCCGAGGCGTCGCCCTACTGGCTCGGCTGCCGGTTGAGCGTGGTCATTCCCACCTATAACCGCAAGGACACGCTGCTCCAGTGTCTGGCCGCGCTGGAGCGGCAGTCGATCCTGCCCTCGGAGTTCGAGGTCGTGGTCGTGGACGACGGCTCGACGGACGGCACCGAGGCGGCGCTGGCCGCGCGTCAGTTCACGTTTCCCCTCGAATACCACCGGCAGTCGAATCAGGGGCCGGGCGCCGCCCGCAACCTCGGCGTCACCCTCGCCCGCGGCGAGCTGGTGCTCTTCATCGGAGACGACATCATCGCCCACGAGCGGCTGCTGGAGCACCATCTCCTGACCCACGCGCAACATCCCGAGGCGAGCGCGTCCGTGCTCGGACACATCGACTGGCCGCCGTGGCTGACGCCCACGCCGGTGATGGACTACGTGTGCGGGGAGGGCGGTCTTCAGTTCGCGTACCAGTTCATCCCGGATCTTCCGTCGCTCGACTACCGGTTTTTGTACACGAGCAACATCTCTCTGAAGCGCCGGTTTCTCCTGGAGGCGTTCGAGGCGGGCGTCCGCTTCGACCCGTGCTTCCGGTACGCGGCGTTCGAGGATTCCGAGCTGGCCCTCCGGCTCGAGTCGCGGGGACTCACCATCCACTACTCCAGCGACGCGCTCGCCTACCACGATCACTGGATGGACCTCGAAAGCTTCGCGCGCCGCGAATACAGCGCCGGGCAGATGGCGGTGGTCTTCTACCGCAAGCATCCGAAGATGGACGAGGTCCTGACCGTGCGCTGGATCGGAGACTGGGTCGAGGCCGTCGAGAAGCTCCGCGCGCAGCCGGCCTTGCTGGACAAGGTCAAGACGCTGGACGCGCACACCGACCAGTTCCTCGTCTCGCTGGAGCGGTCCCTGGAGGAGCTCCTGACCCTCGAAGCATCGCTCGCGTCGACCATCGGCCGCGAACGACCGCGGACCGTGGTCCGCTCGGCGCTGCACAGCGTCCTCGCCGTGATTTTCGACGTGCATCGCACGCGGGGCAAGGTCCAGGAGTGGTACGCGATGGTCGAGGATCGCGACAAGGTCGAGAGCGCGAAGGCCCTGCTCGGCTGCCTGCGCAAGCTCGAATTCCTCGGCACCGACGGAACCGCGCTGGGACGCCTGGTTCCGGGTCTTTCCTGGGGACGTCAGGAGGTCCGGGACCTGAAGGCCCAGGCCGCCGCGCTGCAGAGCGAGCTGGGCACGCCCGTCCCCTCCGGGGCTCGCGCCCTCGTGCGCCGCGTGCTCCTGCGCGGCGGCGTCTTCAGGGCGCTACGGAACGCCGACCGCCGCCTCCAGGCCGCCCTGCACCGGCGCCAGCGGCTCGGCTGGCTCGCGGCCTATCACCGGATCCGCGGCCGGCTCAAGCGCCTCTTGTAGCGATCCTCGCCCGGGCATCAGCGAGCGATCTGGGGGAGCGGGATGTCGACCGTCGTCCCCCACGTGGTCGTTTGCGTCTGTCCGTCGACCGACCGGTTCACGAGCCACTCGCTGGTCGTGCTCCGAAAGACCGCGAGGTCGGTCTTGCCGTCACCGTCGAAGTCGCCCGGCATCGGGACGTCGCCGAGGCGCGCGCTCGCCGGCGCTCCGAAGGCGCGTGTCTGGAAGCCGCTCAGGCTTCCGAAGATGTACCACTCACCCGTCGCCTGCCGGTAGATGGCCAGGTCCGTCTTGCCGTCGCCGTCGTAATCGGCCGGCACCGGGATGTCGCCGAAGTCGTTGGGGGCGGGAGAGCCGAAGACGACGGTGCGGAAGCCCGAGGCCGTCCCATAGATCAACCACTCGCCCGTGGCGCGGCGATAGATGGCGAGGTCCGTCTTGCCGTCGCCGTCGTAGTCGGCCGGCACCGGGATGTCGTCGAGCCCGGCCGCGCCCGGCGCGCCGAACACCACGGTGCGGAAGCCGGAGGCCGTCCCATAGATCAACCACTCGCCCGTCGCCCGGCGATAGATGGCGAGATCCGCCTTGCCGTCGCCATCGTAGTCGGCCGGCACCGGGATGTCGTCGAGCCCACTTGACGCGGGAGCGCCGAAGACGAGGGTGCGGAAGCCGAAATCCGTCCCGTAGATCAACCACTCGCCCGTCGCTTTACGATAGATGCCCAGGTCCGTCCTGCCGTCGCCGTCGTAGTCCGCGGGCACCGGTGTGTCACCGAGCCCGCTGGACGCAGGAGAGCCGAAGACGAGGCTGTGGAAGCCGGCGGCGCTGGTGAAGGCGAACCACTCACCCGTGCTTGGACGGTACACCGTGTAGTCCGTCTTGCCGTCCCCGTCGAAATCTCCAAACACGCGCCTGACCACGGTGACCGCGAGCGTTGCCGTCGCCGTCCGCGCCGCGGCATCGGTGATGGTGAGGGTCAGCGTCCGCGCTCCCATCTCGACCGTCGCCGTGTTCCAGGCGTAGGTCGCGGCCGCCCCGTTCACCGTCTGCGTCGAGACCACCGTCCCGTCCACCGCGAGCTTGAAGGTCGATGACCCGCTGGCCCCCGCCGATATCATGCCGACGGTCGTGACCCCGCCCACGGTCGCGCCGCCCGTGGGCGCCGTGAACGACGCGGTCAACGGCGCCAAGGGTGGCGGCGGGTTGTTGACGGTGACCGGCAGCGCCGCCGTGGCCGTCTGGCCGGCCATGGTCACCGTCGTGGTCAGCGTCCGCGGGCCGTTCCCCACCTTGGTCGTATCCCAGGTGTACGAGAGCGTGGTGCCCTGCTCGCTCTGCGTGATCAGCACCGTGCCGTCGACCGGCAGCGCGAAGGTCTTGGCCTGTCCTCCCGCGGCCGTGGTCGACAGCGCCACGGTCGGTGTGCCGCTGACCGTGGCGCCGCCGGCGGGAGACGTGAACGTCACCGTGAAGGCCACCGGCGGCGGCGTGACGACGTTCGAGACCGTGACCGTCTGGGTCGCCGTGGCGGTGCGGTTCTGGGAATCCGTCACCGTGGCCGCCAGCGTGTGCGACCCGTTGGCCACCGTGGCCGTGTTCCAGGTGAAGCTTCCGTTCGTTCCCGAGTAGATCGTCGAGCCATCCACCTTGATCGTGTACGTATATCCGCTGCCGCCGCCCGCGGTCAGCGAGACCGCCGCGGTGCCGCTCACCGTCGTCCCGCTCGTCGGATTCGTGAACGACAGGATGAGCGGAGTGGCCGTGCTGGAGGTTGCGCACACCTCGTCGGAGTACGCCGAGACGCCGCCGGTGTCGTGGGCGAGCACGCGATAGCAGTACCTCGTCCCCTCGCCGACGGAGGTGTCGACGTACTGCGTGACGCCTGCCGGGATGTCGGCGAGGGCGGCGAAGCCCGAAGCCGACGCCAGTCGGCGCTCGAGCAGGGTCGCCGCGGCGCCGTTCGAGTTGTCGACCCACGATGCCGTGAGCTGGACGCCCGCGGCTTCGGCGGCTCCGAGACTGACGGCCGTGATCATCAGGGCGAGGAGCAGCAGGTGAACGGTGACCGAAGCGAATCGAGCCTTCGCGACCATAGCGAGTCTCCCATTGCGCGAAGACCGCCATGGCCCCCTTCGTTTCGGTAACCCGGCTATCAGACCTCATGTCTGACCCGTGGCTTTGCGTCCCCGCCTCACGACGGGTTTGCCTTTATCGGGGAAGGGGTCTTCGTTCTGGCAGAAGCCTAGAGCAACACTCGTACCGGACCGGATGCGAGTGCGACAACACGCCTTAAATAGTTGATTTCTTACGTACGAAGTACATTTCAGCAATCACCGTGGAGGGCGTGCTGCCATTTTCTGTCCAGCATCCGCCGGGCGGGGTGACACGATCACGATCGACTGCGCGCCAGGTAAACCCCTGAACCGGATTCCCAAACCGTCGCGTCGTGGGTTAGAGTACCCGCGACGATGTTCTCTGCCGTATTCACCCCTAGCCCAACCGTGAAAGGTTCGAGCGTCCGTTAGGTGGAAGTCACCGATGGCCCCATGAGAGTCGCGGCGCTCGCCGGGCCATATGTGACCGCGCTGCTCGTCGCCGTCGTGTTGACCCTCGTGTGCGAGCGCGTGGCCCGTCGCTTCCGGTTGATCGCGCACCCGCGCGAGGATCGATGGCACCGTGAGAGCGTCCCGCTGCTCGGCGGCCTGGCCATCATGCTGACGGTCGCCGTGGTGGGCGCCGGATGGGGGGCCCGACTTGGTCGGTTTGCGCCGCTGCTGGTGCTGTCCTTCGCCATGGGCGTCGTGGGACTCGTCGACGACGTCAGGACGCTGCGCCCCCAGACCAAGCTGGCCGCACAGATCGTCGGCGCGGCCGTCCTGATCCAGTTCGGAGCCCTCCTCCCGCTCACCCAGTTCGCGATCGTCAATCTGCTCCTCACCCTGTTCTGGATGGTGGCGATCACCAATGCCTTCAACCTCCTCGACAACATGGACGGCCTGGCGGCCGGCGTGGCCGTCCTCACCGCGGTGTTCCGGCTGTGGCTCTTTCTCATCGACGGCGACGGCGACGGCGCCTGGATGATGGCGGCGCTCGTCGGCGCGGCGGGCGGGTTCCTCATCCGCAACTATCCGCCGGCCAAGATCTTCATGGGCGACGCGGGAAGCCTCTTCCTGGGCTTCTTTCTGGGCGGCGTCTCGCTGGTCAGTAGCTACGCCCAAACTCGCGGGGTCATCGCCGTGCTCGTCTTCCCGATCCTGCTCGTCCTCGTGCCCATTCTCGATACCTCATTCGTCACCGTGACGCGCCTGCTCAGCGGGCGATCGGTCGCCCAGGGCGGCCGGGATCATACCTCCCACCGGCTCATGGCCCTGGGGATCAGCGAGCGGAAGGCGCTCAGCCTGCTTCTGGGCGTTTCGACGGTCTCGGGGGTCCTGGCGATCCTGTCGTATCAGCAGGGGTTCCGATACTCGATCATCCTGCTCGCCTTGCTCATCATCTGGCTCGCCCTTCTGGGCGTACATCTCAGTCGCGCGCACGTCGTCACGGCTCAGGCCGGCGGGGAGGCGGCGGCCACCTTCCGTTTCGTGAACGACTTCCCGTACAAGCGTCACGTCGTTACCCTGGGCATCGATGCGATGTTGATCGTGGTGGCCTACTATGCGTCGTACCTGCTCCGCTTCGAAGGGACGTTCGAAGCCGAACGAGCGAACTTCATGCGCAGCGTCGGGCCGATCCTCGGCCTGCAGATCCTGGCTCTTGCCGTCTTCGGCAGCTATCGCGGAATCTGGCGTTACACGAGCCTTTCCGACCTTGTCCGTCTGTGCCGCGCGGCGACGGCCGGCGTGGCCGCCAGTGTCCTGTACCTGGTGTTCACCACGCGGTTCGAGACGTTTTCGAGAGCGGTGTTCGTGCTCGACTGGGCCCTCTTGATCCTCCTTCTCGCCGGAAGCCGGGTGGCGTTCCGTCTCCTCGGTGACTGGCTGCGGCCGCGATCGAGAACGTCCCGGCGGGCATTGATCTACGGCGCCGGCGACGGTGGCGCCCTCACCCTGCGTGAGCTGCTGAACAATGCCGGTCTCGCGCGGCGCCCGGTGGGCTTCCTCGACGACGATCGGCACAAGCGAGGCCGGCGGATCTACGGGCTCCCCATCCTGGGTGGGCTCGACCTCGCCGAGGAGATCTTCACGGCCCAGCAGGTCGAAGAGGTGATCGTCGCCTCACAGAAGATCCCGCCCGAACGGCTCGAGCAGCTGAGCGCCCTGTGCACGGCCCGCGGCGTCCTGGTGACGCGGGCGTCGCTGTGGATCCAGTGAGGGGGCGCCGGCTCCGGCCGTCCGCTCAGGTGGAGGACCGGTCGCAGACCGAGATCATCTGGACTTCTCGGAGCGCAGCCGCGTATACAGGTCATCGATGTCGGCCAGGAGCCGATCGGCGTTGAGCGCGGGATAGACGCGCTTGCGCCCGGCGCCGCCCATCGCGCGGGCGCGATCAGGATCGGCGAGGAGGCCGACGATGGCGCTCGCGAGGGCACGAGCGTCTCCGGGCGGAGCGAGCCGTCCGCTGATTCCATCCTCGACGAGGTCCGGAACGCCTCCCACGCTGGTCGCGACGACCGGCCGCGCCGCTGCCATGGCCTCGATCAGTGACACCGGCAACCCCTCGTTGCGCGAGGTGAGCGCGACGACATCGAGGTCGACGTACACGCGATCCAGGTCTCCGCGCCAGCCGAGAAAATGCACGCGCCCCTCGAGACCAAGCCGCCCGGTCAGCTCCTCCAGTTCTCGCCGCCGCTCGCCATCGCCCACGATGGCGAACCGGCACTCGGGAACGGTGCGATGGATCTCGGCGGCCGCGGCCAGGAAGAGCTCGTGGGCCTTGATGGGAACCAGGCGCGCGACGATCCCCACGATCGGGGTGTGCGGCCCGACGGCCAATTCGCGACGGAGTTGACCGCGGAGGCTTTCGCAGCGCAAGAAGGGGTCGAGGTCGAGGCCCAGGGGTACGGTTTCGAAGCGGGTGGGCGTTCCGATGCCCATGGCCAGCAACTCCTGCCGGACGCGCTCGCTCACCGCCAGGAGTCGGTGGGTCCGACGGGCCAGCCATCGCTCGATCGCCACGAAGAACCGGGTCGTCGAGGGCGAGAAGTATCCGTGCAGGACGTGGCCGTGGTACGTGTGCACGACGGTCGGGACCCGACAGATCAGCGCGGCGATGCGGCCGAGGGTCCCCGCCTTCGCGGTATGGGTGTGGACGATGTCGGGCCGCACCCGGCGCATCAGCCGCACGAGCTGCGCGAGGGCAACGGCGTCCTGCCCGGCCCTGATGTTTCGTCCGAGAGCGGGAATCATCTCCAACCGATCGAGCCGCTTGGCCTGCAGCTCGAGAAAGTTGCCCTCGGTCGCCTCCTCCGACCCGGTCACCAGGGTGGAGCTATAGCGGCTCGTGTCGAGGCGCTCGGTGAGGAGCACCGCGTGGAGCGCCGGTCCGCCGATGTTCAGCCGGGCGATGACCCGCAGGAGGCGGATGCGCTCAGACACCGCATGTGTCCGGCGGGCCGACGGGGCAGGGCTGGTCGATGAAGGTTCGATGCCACAGCTCGAGCATCAGCAGCGCCCACAGCTGGCGGTGCCGGGGCTGCCCCGCCTCGTGGGCCTCGAGCAGCTTGCGCACACCCTCCGGGTCGAAGTAGCCGCGCTGCCGGGCGCGGGAGTCCAGCAGCACGTCGTGGGTCATTTGACGCAGCTCCTGGCGCAGCCACCGATCGATCGGTACCGCGAATCCCATCTTGGCCCGGCCGAGGATGCTCTCGGGGAGCACGCCCCGCATCAGCGCCTTGACCAGGTACTTCTGCGTCGTTCCCCGGAGCTTCATCCGGGAGGGCAGCGCCGCCGCGAACTCGACGACCCGATGATCGAGGAACGGCGACCGCAGCTCGAGCGAGTTCGCCATGCTGGCGATGTCCATCTTCACGAGGAGGTCGTCGGGCAGGTAGAGGTGGACGTCGGCCGAGGCCGCCGCCTCGGCGTCGCCGTCGCCATCGGCCGACGCAAAGAGCGCGTCGAGCCGGGCCAGTGGCGTTCCCCCGGCAACCGCGGACTGGAACGCCGGGGTGCACAGCGCGCGGCGAGTCTCCTCGTCGAACACGACCATCCAGCGTGCGTACCGGCGCGCTCGCTCGAGGCCGAGGGCCTCGACGAACCGGCGGAGCGCGTGCACGCGCGACTTGGGGTCGGTGTGGGGCAGCCACGAGGCGCCGTGGACCACGCCGGCCAGCAGCGGACGCGGCAGGGCGTCGGCGAGCCGGCCGAGCCGAGCGGCCTGGTAGCGATCGTAGCCGAGGAAGCTTTCGTCGCCACCGTCGCCGTTCAGGGCGACCGTCACCAGGCGGCGCGCCATCTGACACACGGCATACGACGGCACCGCGGACGAGTCGGCGAACGGCTCGTTGTAGTGCCAGACCAGCCGCGGCAGCAGCTCGACGGCATTCGGCCGCACGACCAGCTCGTGGTGGTCGGTGTCGAAGCGCCGGGCCACTTCGCGCGCGTACCGCAGCTCATCGTAATCCGCGTCCTCGAACCCGATGGAGAACGTGGTGATCCGTCCCGAGGTGACCTGACGCATGAGGGCGACCACCGTGCTGGAGTCGAGGCCGCCGCTCAGCAGCGCGCCCACGGGGACGTCGGCGATGAGCCGCAGCCGCACGGCCTCCCGCAACAGCGCCCCCAGTTCCTCGATCAGATGGTCTTCGCGCTCCTCGCGCTTCGGCGAATAGCGGAGCGTCCAGTAGCGTTCGACGCTCAGCGCGCCCTCGTGAAGACGGAGGTAGTGGGCGGGCGGCAACTTGCGCAGCCCGCGGAACGCCGAGAGCGGCGACGGGACGTAGCCGTAGGTCAAATAGTGATCGATGGCGGAGGGGTCGGCCTCCGCGGTCACGTCGGGATCCTGAAGGATCGTCTTGGGCTCGGAGCCGAAGACCAGGTGTTCCCCGTTGAAATGATAGAAGAGCGGCTTCTTACCCAGCCGGTCACGGGCCACGATCAGGCTGCCGTCGCGGGCGTCCCACAGCGCGAGGGCGAACATCCCCCACAGCCGATCCAGACACTTGATTCCCTCGTCCTCGTAGAGGCGGAGGATCGTCTCGGTATCGCTGTCCGACCGGAAGCGATGACCCCGCCGCTCGAGGTCGGCGCGGAGGGCCTGGAAGTTGTAGATCTCGCCGTTGAAGACGAGGTGCAGGGACCCGTCGTCGTTGGTCATCGGCTGCCGCGCGCGCGGCGAGAGGTCGATGATGGCCAGCCGTCGGCTGCCGAGACCGACGTGACCGTTCACCCAGAGACCTTCGTCGTCCGGCCCGCGATGGCGGATCGTGTCGAGCATGCGCTGGACCAGTCGAGGGTCGACGGGCCGGGAGCGGTCGGTGTAGACCTTACCGGCGATTCCGCACACGGTCGACCGTCTCCTCGTAGACCGCCTCGTATTTGGCGGCCATGACCGGCAAGGCGAACTGCTGCTCGATGCGCCGGCGGGCCGCGCACCCCAGCCGGAGCCGTTCGTCGTCGTCCTCGAGGAGGGCCAGACAGGCGTCGGCGAGAGCTCGAGGGTCCCTGGGGGGAATCACGCGGCCCGTGTCCGCGACGAGGGACGCGGAATCCCCGACGTCGGTCACCACGCACGGCACGCCGCAGGCCATCGCCTCTCCGATCACGTTGGGAAATCCCTCGCCGAGCGAGGACGAGCAGGCCAAGTCGACCGCGGCGTGCACCCGCTGCACGTCGTCGCGGCGGCCGAGCAAGTGCGCGCGCCCCTGCAGGCCCGCCGCCCGCACCCACCCGGCGAGCTCCCGATTCTCCCCGGTGACGCCGTCACCGCACAGGACGAAGTGGACGTCCGCCCGCGCCGCCGCGATTCGCCGCGCGGCGTCGACGAACGTTTGGTGGTCCTTGTAGGGGTCGAAGCGGGCGACGAGGCCAACCAGCGGGGTGCCGGGAGCGAGCGCGAGCTCGCGACGCAGCGCCAGCCGGGAGCCGGGATCCGGCCGGAACGTCGAGACGTCGAACCCCGTCGGGATCACGGTCATCCGGGGCGCCGGATAGCCGAGCGACGCGTGCAGCTGGCGGCCGGCCTCCGAGTTACAGATGATCTTGCGAGGAACTTTCGAGGACAGCGCGACACAGGCGCGGACGGTGAGCCGGGTGAGGCGCGAGGTCCCCTCGGGGACGAGACTTCCCAGCTGCACGTTCCACACGACGGGAATCCGGCCGGCCAGGAGGGTGGCCAGGCCGCCGATCAAATCCGCGTGGTGCATCCACGTCTGGACGAGGTCGGGACGCCGGCGCCGCAGCAGGCCCGCCAATCGTAGGATTCCGGCGGGGTTCGGACGGCCCCGCCGCAGCCCGAGCGACTGCACGGGCACCCCCAGCGCGCGAATCCTGTCACCGATGGGACCGATGTTCGTGAGCGAGATCACGTCGCACGCGAAACGCCGGTGATCGATGGTGCTCAAAAGCTTGTAGAGGTTGACCTCGGCGCCGCCGGTCGACAGCGTGGTGATGACGTGGAGCAGGCGGATCGGCCGCGAGCTCATCCCTCGCCGAGGTCTCCCGCGCGTGTCCGGGGCGACGGTCATGCGCGGGAGCCGGACGGCGTCGGTGCGAGCAGCGTGCTCGTCCCGAGTCGCGCTTCGGCCCGCTGAGCCCAGACGGACAGGGTCTGCGTCAACAGGGCCAGCATCATGAACCCTGGCGCGCTGCCCCAGCCGTACTCCGAGAAGGCCAGGACCTGCGTGAGGGTTCCGAACAGCAGCACCGCCATGATTCGCTGCCGTCCACGAGCCGCATCGACGCATCGGGCAAGGTAGGCGAACAACCGGAAGTACGCGACCACGGCCACGGCGATGCCCACGACGCCGCCCCGGACATACGCGCCCAAGAGCGCGCCCGCGTCCGTGGCCTCCACCCGCGTGCCCCAGAGCGAGCCTGCGCTCGCCTGGGCAGTCTCCGCCATCCAGCTGAGGCGCGCCAGCGCAGAACCGGTCTTCGAGAACGCGGTATACACCTCGCCGAGCTGGGCACTCATCTCCGCGATGGCGAAGACGATGACTGGGACGTCAGCCAGCAGGACGATACCGATGCCCGCCGCGGTGACGATGAACGGAAGCGCGGCGGCCAGCCGCGTCCGTCGCGAGAAGATTCGCAGGATCGGCCACAGGGCGGCGGAGGCGAGAATGGACAGCCAGACGGTGCCGGATGCCGCCAGGATCACCACAAACACGGCGATCGGGAGGGTGGCCCAGAACGACAGGGCGCCACGCGCACCGAGAGCCAGGATGCCCGGGACCAGGAACGAGTAGATGAGCACAGAGGGCTCGGAGGCGAACGACTCGAATCGCGGAAACTCGTGCCCGGCGATGAAGATGGGGTACGGCTGGAGGAAGCCGAGATAATTGAGCGAGTGCGAGACCTCGACCGGGTCGGCCGAGGTGCCCGAGGTGTACGACGCATCGAGCGCCGCCGTGATCCCGGGATTGGTGGCGACGGCGACCGCTTGCAAGATCACCATCGACGAGAACACCGCCGCGACGACGACGATGCCGCGAACGATGCGCCGGCTGTACGCCGGCCCCAAGCTGTCCACGATCGCGACGAGGACGAGCGCCAGGGCGGCATCCGCGATCCGCTCGACGGATGCCTCCTTCACGACGTTCGCACAGAAATAGACCGCGGCGAGGACGAACAGCGGCTCCACCAGGAACGAACGGTGGCGCCGCCAGAGCAGCGGCAGCAACAGCCCCAGCGGGAGGAGGAGCACGACCTGCAACGATCGTCGATCGCCGATCGCGTTCAGGAATCCGAAGTTTCCAAACGCATAGAAGATGAGGGCGAGCAGGGACACGTAGAAGGCGGTCACCGGCGCCTCCGACCGCAGGGACTCACGACACTCCGGGTCACCGCCGGGGCTCCGGCACCCCGCCGGGCATCAGCGTGGTATCGCCCAGGAACAGACCGAGCTTGGTGGCGATGCCGCGGGAGAGGGCGAACAGGCGCGGGGGCAGAACGAAATGGACGGCATCGATGAGCGCGAACAGTGGGAACCCCCGACGGAGCTCGCGCTCGAGCGCGCGCACTCTCGCCCGCCCCCCTCTGGCGATCCGATACTGGAGGTGGAGGAGATACTTGAGATGCCGCCGACGGCAGGGGCGTGAGAAGCGGCCGGCGTGGCGGAGATAGGCCCGGCGATAACCGCGGTAGATGTCGTCGTACCGCCGGGAGATGCGGTCGCGCACCTCGTCGTGGTACGTGGCCAGGTGGTGCTGGAGCACGTGGATGGGGCCGACCTCGCTCATGCGCAGCCAGAAATCCCAGTCCTGGCAGGAGGCCAGGTCGTCGGTGATCCCGCCGCTCCGCCGAAGCGCGCTCCGGCGGGCCATGGCGAAGGAGAAGCTGCCGCACACGTTCCCCCACTGGAGCTCGTCGAGCGTCACCTCCGCGGGCGTGCTGGAACGCCTGCCCCCGATCTTCGCGCGGCGGGCGGTGTGCGCACCCTGTCTGACGAACAGGCAGGAGACCGCCACGTGCCGCGCGTGGGATTGCAGGAAGGAGACTTGACGCGACGTCTTGTCGGGCAACCACTCGTCGTCGTCGTCGAGGAACGCCACGAAATCGGCCGTCGCGCGGGCGATGCCGACATTGCGGGCGCGGGCGCCCCCCTGCCGAGCCTCGTGCCGGACGTAACGGAGCTGCAGGTCCGGGTGCGCAGCCGCGAAGGCCTTCACGGTCTCGCCGGTGGCGTCGGTCGACGCGTCGTCGACCACGATGACCTCGAGCGGCCGGTAGGTCTGACCCACGACGCTCTCCAGGGCGCGGCGCAGGAGCGCCGCGCGGTTCCTCGTGGGGATCACGATCGAGACCACCGGCGTCGTGGACATCAGGCCGGGACCAGCACCTGGCGCCGCCACTCGGCCAACAGGGTCAGACCGAACAGGAGGTTGGCGTCACCGGACGCTCCCCGGAGATCCGTCCAGCTCGCCGCGGCCGCCGTCACGTCGATGCGGTCGCGGAGGAATTCGTCGCTCTTCCAGACCCGGTCCCACGGCTCGTCGCTCTCCCGCGCCGCCTCGGCGAGCCAGTGGCCGACGGGGGCCCCGAATCCGCGCTTGGGGATCGCGAGCACTTCCTTCGGCAGGAGGTCACCGATGGCCTGCCGGAACAGCCGCTTGGTGGCCCCTCCCGCGACGCGATATCGGTCGGGCAGCGCGAACATCCATTCCACCAGCCGATGGTCGAGCAGCGGCACCCGGCCTTCCACCGACGCGGCCATCGTCATCTTGTCGAGGAGCGGCAGCAGGTCGCCGGCCAGGTACGTGTGCAGATCGAAATACGTCCGGCGGCTGACCGCGGTGACCAGCCGCGGATCGTGGAAGATCGGCGACAGCAGAGCGTCCAGTCGCTCGGTCAGGCGCCGCGTCCAGGCCGGGTCCCTCAGCAGACGACTCATGAGATCGACACGTCCGGAGATCCGGCAGAGGTAGTCGACCACCGGGCTTCGCAGGCGCAGGGCCTGCGCGCTGCCGCCGGCCCCGAGCGCGAGGCCGGCGAGACGGCGGAGGCCCCGCGGCATCGCCTCGAGACCGCGCCGCCACGCCTGGTCACTATAGCGGGGATAACCCCCGAACACCTCGTCGCCCCCGGTGCCGTTGAGAATGACGGTGATCCCGTCTTCGCGGGCCAGCCGCGACAGGAGCAGGGTCGGCACCGCCGCGGAATCGCAGACGGGCTCGTCGATGGAGGCGGCGACCTCGGGCAGCGCGGCGATCGCCGCCTTGGCGTCGAGGAGCAGCTCGCGATGGCGCGCGCCGTGGCGGGCGGCCACCATGCGCGCGGCCGGCCGCTCGTCGTAGAGGTGTCCCTCGAACCCGACCGAGAAGGTCCGCACCGGCTGGGTCACCTGCTCGGCCATCAGCGCGACCACGGTGCCGCTGTCCAGTCCGCCGCTGAGGAAGATGCCCAGCGGGACGTCGCTGCGCTGCTGGAGGCGAATCGCGTCGCGCAGCAGCTCCAGCAGGCGCTCCCTCGCCTCTCGCTCGTCGATCCGAGCGTCGCCGAAGCGCTCGACGTCCCAGTACCGTCGGGTCTCGATGCGGCCGTGTCGGTCGATCTTGAGGTAGTGCGCGGGCGGGAGCTTCCGGATCCCCTCGACGAGGCAGTCGGGGGCCGGGACGTACATCATGAGCAGGTACATGAGGAACGCGGTCTCGTCGATCGTGCGCCGGCCCGTCAGCTCGACGAGCGAGCGCAGCTCGGAGGAGAAGGCGAAGCGTCCGGGCTCGGCGACGTAGAACAGCGGCTTGATGCCGAGCCGGTCGCGGGCCACGAACAGCTCGCGCTCCCGCCGGTCCCAGACGGCGAACGCGAACATGCCGTTGAGATCGGCGAGACAGGCCGGGCCCCGCTCCTCGTACAGGTGCAGCAGGACCTCGGTGTCGCTGTGCGTCCGGAACGTGTGCCGGCCGACCAAGTCGGCCCGCAGCTCGAGGAAGTTGTAGATCTCGCCGTTGAACACGATGCAGTAGCGCCCGTCCTCGCTCTCGATCGGCTGGTGCCCGCCCTTGACGTCGATGATCGAGAGGCGGCGGATGCCGAAGGTCAACCCGCCGTCCGTGAAGCTGCCCTGATCGTCCGGGCCACGGTGCACCATCCGGTCCAGCATCGACTGCAGCGCCCGCGTCTCAGGCGGGGCGCCGTCGAACCGGTGGATCCCGGCGATCCCGCACATGGCTCAGCGCGCCTCCATTCCCTCGACGAGCACGGTCATCACCCGCGAGGCCGGGAGCGTCACGCGGGCCCGCACCCGCGACGACAGCGTGGGGACAGCCTGACCATACTCCCCGTGATACCAGCCGAGCGGGAACGCGCCCCCCTCACCTCGATGATGCGACGTCTCGCACGTCGCCGGTCCGTCGGCTCCCTGGCACTGCACCAGCGCCGTGATCGTTCCAGCGGGCGTGGACACGGCGAGTCGATCCGGCGCCGCCGGCATCGGGTCGGATCCCGGCGCCCAGTGGAAGAACGCCTCGATCTCGGCCGGCCCCGAACCGGCGTAGCGGTCGTGAAGGGTGAAGCCGTCGGTGCGGCACGAGAGCGTGCGCTCGAATCGGACGCCCCGCCGCACGCGCTCGAAGCCGTCGTGGGCCACGACCACCTCGACTCCGGCGGCGCTCACCTTGACGTCGGCGCGGCAGGAGGACCTCGTGTAGGCGGGTGGGAACCATCCCAGCCAGTCGTCGGGAAATGGCTCGAACCCGTCGAGGGCTACCGAGTTGTGGGCGAAGGCCTGGACGGGGAATCGCGATCCGGCGTCCGTCGCGTAGCTGCGGCGTCCCACGTCGACGAGCAGCGGGCGACCCTCCAGGAACGCGCAGAAGGCCCCGCTGTCGTTGTGGCCATGGCTCGGGTGATCGGGGCGGCCGGTTCGCTCGATCCGCCAGAAGATCGTCAACGGTCCCACGTCGGTGCGATACCAGCCGCTCTCCGGAAAGGCCTCGACCGACGGCGCGGCCGATCGCTCGGCGCGCGGGGCTGCGGCGGGAGGCTCGATGAGACGGCCCCAGCCACGCGGCGGACCGGGGGCCACGAGGTCGAGCAGCCAGGGCACCGTGCAGTCCGGCGACACGTCGCCGATCCGCGGGATGTCGACGGCCCCGTCGGGCGACTCCAGCAAGAAGAACCGGCAGCGATCGAGCATGCGCCGTCGATACGGCTCCGTCAGTCGGAGGACGCCGTCGTCTCCGACCGCCTCCGCCGCGCGGTGGATCTCCGCGACGGTGCGGGTGAGCAGGAAGTGATAGTGGGAGGAGCCTTCGCGGAGAAACCCGTCCTCGGTGACCAGGCGTGGCAGCATGCGCTCGAGGAGCGCGCGTCCGAGGGACGCGTACCGGTCCTGGTCCGTGGCCGCTCCGAAGAGGTAGAGCGCTCGCGCGTTGTTGACGAGGTGGTTGTTCGTGCGGTCGCCGTGATCCTCGAGGCGCCCGGCCAGGAACGCGCCCATCTCGCCCAGCGCGCCCACCAGCCGGCGCTCGGCGTCGGAGTTTCGCGGCGAGCACGCGCGCGTCGCCGACAGGAACACCAGCGCGTTGGCGATGCGCTCGGACACCGAGTAGCTTTCCCAGGCCGGCGCGCCCGGGCGCGGCGGGCCACAGCGCTCGACCCACTGGAGCATGCGGTCCAGGATCCACATGGGGAGTTGTGGGCAGGAGTGCGTGGCGAGCAGGCGAAGCGCCCATCCCCAGCGGTGCAGGGCCAGGACGTCTTCGAGCTCCGCGAATTCGGCCGCCCACTCGGGGGCCGGCACCGCCGAGACGCTGGTGGTGACCAGCGGGAGATCCACCGGCGGGGGACACGCGACGTCACCACCGTTGACCGGCCACGGCCGAGCGAACCCGCGGAGGAACGACGCGCTCATCGCGGTCGGGGCACCGGAGGGCGGAAGCCCGTCCATGGCCGACCGGCCCGCCCGGCCCTGACGAAATGCGCGGCGGCGCTCGAGCAAGCGCAGCCCCTCGCGGACGGTATGGACGCCCCAGCCCAGGCGCCGCTCGGCGATCACGCGGCGGAGATAGTTCCGCCATTCCGGTGTCGTGAACACCTGAAGTCGCGAGGGGCGCCGGAGCGGAGTCACAGGAGGCCCCGAGCCGTCAGGAAGCCGACGAGGCGGTCGTCGGCTCGGCCGTCGAGGACGTGGAACGTCCGGCGGAGCGCGGCCGGCCAAGCGGCCCGCAGCCGCGCGAGCACGGCCGGATCGAGCAACGCCTCGAGCGCCTCCGCCAGTCCGGCGGCGGAGTGCGCGAAGAGCGCGGCGTCCTTCATGTCGACCAGCGGCCCGATGTTGACGATCGCTCGATTGTCGAACACCACCGGTGGCCGGCCGAGGGCGATCGCCTCGAGGCCGGTCGTCGAATTGGTGAGCACCACCGCGTCGCTCGCGCGGATGTGTGCGTGGAGGTCGCTGTCGACGCCGAGGAGCCGCCAGCCGTGGCGCGGGCGGCCGCCGAAGAGACGCTGCACGTCGGCCGCGATGGGACAGTGATAGTGCGGCTTGAACAGGAGCACGAACTCCCCGGCTCCGTCGGCGGTGGCGCCGGCCAGCGCCTCGAGCAGGGCGAGCGAGTCGTCCCGGTCGCTGGAGCCGGCCACCAGCAGGATGCGGCGCTCGAGGGGCAGATCAAGGCTCGCCCTCGCCTCGCGCGCGGGAGCCGCCTCGACCCTGAGCATGTTGTAGCGGACCGCGCCCACGACCTCGGATCGCGTCTCGGGATAGCCGGTCGCCCGCATGATCTGAAGGGGCCAGTCCCCGGTCGCCAGGTAGTAGTCGGGCAGCGGCGTGTCGAGCCGGTCGTGGCCGGCGAGCGCCCGCTCGATTTCACCCTTGGCGAAGAAGAACATGAGCGTGTTCGACGACACGGTCGTGTGCTGAAAGGCGACCGTGCGGGTCGCGGTCCCCGACGCCGCGTGCCAGATCGCGCGCTCCATGGGCTGGAACTCGCAGGGGTGCAGCACGAACGAGGGCCGGTGGGCGATCATCAGCCGACGCATGGCGGCGGCGAGCACGAGGTTCGTCGGCAGCTCGAAGCCCGTGAAGCTGCGGTCCAACTCCTCGCGCCACAGCGGCGTCACGTCCCACTCCGCGAAGTGAGCCGACAGACGGCGCCGCAACCTCCGATAGTGCCACGTCCATCGGAGCCCATCCGCTCCGGCCAGCGCGGAGCATAGCTCGCCGACGGTGGCGAACAACAGGACCGGCACGATCCGTCCGTGATCGAACGCCCGCCGGATGTTCCGACGGCGCCGGAGCAGGCGCCACGGCCACAGAGTGAGCAGCACCACCTGCCACATCGGCCCCCGGCTGCGCAGGGCCGGGAACACCGGCTCGAGGTTCCGCTCGCGGACGACCTCCGAGTCGGCCGCCTCGTACAGCACGGGGTATCGGCTGAACACCACCGAGCGCACCGCCGAATCCGGCCGGGGACGGCGGAGACCGATCATGGCCAGCACCAGACGGTTGCCGAGCGTCTGGATGCCCCATGCCGTGCGCATGGCCACGAAGCGCAACCAGAAATGCCTGAGACCGCTCAGCCGGGTACGAAGTCCCCGGCCGCGGGCCGGCCGTCTCGTCATCTCCTCGACCGCCAGCCCCCGCGCGCGCAGTCCGGACACCAGGCAGGCGGCCAGAGATCCGTCGACCAAGTCGAGCCGGGCACGTGGGAATCCGCGGCGGGCCAGCACCCCCTCGACCAGGAGCAGGGCGTAGAGCCGGTTGAGGAAGGGCGTCCTCAGCGGGCTCTTCTCACACGCATCGGTGAACCACCACGCGCTCGTGCCGTCCCGCTCGAGCAGCGTCAACAGCGAGGGGCCGGCCCCGATGCGCTGACGGACGGCCTCGTCGAGAAACGCGGGGTAGAGCCCGCGCAGCTGCTCGAGCGCCCGCTCGGAGACGTCCTCGACGGGAAGGACCGTGGCGCTCGCGCGGGTCAGGGCTTCGGCGAGGTGGGCCACGTAGAGGCTCGGGACGATCCCGAGGGGAAGGATCGTCACCGGACCCCGGTCCGACGGAATCCCCGCCGGATCGAGGTGATCGACGATGAGCAAGAGGGGCTCGCTCACCGTTCTCCCAGACCGACGAGCGCGGCGGAGAGCGAGCGCAGGTCGTCGACGACGGTGACCTCGGCCGGGAAGGGCGAGGCGGTCCCCGGCGGCACGCGCCCCACGAACGAGACTCCGGCGTCGCGGGCGCCCGTGAAGTCGCTCCAGGCGTCCCCGACCATCACCACCGTGGTCCGGTCGAACCCCGCGGTGCCGAGGATGCCGCGGATGATCTCCGCCTTGCTCGCCGGGCTGCCGAATACCGCCTTGAAGTACGGGTCCAGACGGCGACGCGCGACGATACGCGCCAGCTCGGCGTCGGGCGTGCCCGACGCGACGTAGAGCGGCATGGGGGCGGTCTCCAGGAATTCGCGCGCGCCGTGAACGAGCGGGACCGCCACCACCTGGTCTTCGACCAGCGCGGAAAACCGCTCCCCCAGCTCGTGCTCTTCCCCGGGACCGAGGGGACGACGCAGGATCTCGCGATACGCGTAGCGGAATTTCTCGAAGCGCGAGATGCCGACGTGTCGCCGATGGTAGGCCACCACCGCTTCCGCGGCGTCCGGACCCCAGGGCGCGAAGAGCGCGCGGAACGCCTCGGTCTTGACGTCGGCCGACTCGACGATGACGCCGTCGAAGTCGAGCACGACGGCTTGAATCACACGCTGGCTCCGCGACGCTCGTCGCCCCGGCCCGTCAGCAGGTCCGAGGGCACGCCGAGCTCGAGGCGGACGTTCTCCTCGCGGGCGTCGGCCGACCGGTGCGCCGCGAACACGGTGAAGGCGAGACGCTCGTACGGCGTCACCGCGGTACGGGAGGGGGGGCCCCAGTACCCATAGCCGACCAGCATATCGGGGCCGAGCCCGGCCAGCAGCCCGATCGCCTCGTGGACATTGAACACCACGTAGTTCGCCACTTCGGCACCCGGGTCGTCGCCCTCGAACACGATGCGCTGGCGGCTCACCGCGGGGTCCGTCGTCCCCGCCCCATCCGTCAGCCGGAGCGACAGGATCAGGAGACCGCCCGGCGCGACGCAGGCCCACAGGCTCCGGATCGTCTCGATCGGCGCGAGGTTCCAGTCCACGCAGCTCAACGACACCACCCACTGAAACCGCGCGGAGCCGCTCGGCGTCGTTCCCACGTCGGCACAGATGAAGGTCTGCCAGGGGCGGGCGCGGCCCTGGGCCACGGAGATAGCCTGGGGATTGACGTCGACCCCCACGTACCGATCGAGCGTGGAGAACCGCTCCTGAAGGGCCAGTCCGAGCCCGCCGGCGGCGCAGCCGGCGTCGAGCACCGAGCGGGGCGGCCCGAACCTGGCCGCGACCTGTTCGAAGACCGTCCGCTCGGAGGGATAGAACTCCTCCCAGCGGAGCCGGTGGCCTCCGTAGAACCGGGCGATCTCGTCGGTGCGATACGTCTTGTTCATTTCGCCTCGAGCCCCGCGGCCCGCTCGCGACCACCGACGACCTCGTACATGTCGGCGAGACACTGTAGGAGCCCTTGGCCGAGATCGAGATACGAGGTGCCGACCAGCTTCTGGGCCACCTTCGGCGTGAAGGAATAGGGAGTCAACCGATAGTGCACGTCGTCGTCGGAGACGGGCTGGAAGTGGATCTCGACGCGATTGTCGAGGATCTCGCGGATCATCTCCAGCAGCTCGGCGAACTTCATCCGGTGCGGACCCGTGATCAGGCAGTGCGTGTTCGCGAACTCGTCGGCCAGGGCCTGCACGCTGAGGCACGCCGCGTCCTTCACGTGCACGTATTCCCGCATCTCCTCCCCCGTTCCCTGGCACACGATCCGGCCCGTGGTCAGCGCCTGGTGCAGATACCGGTAGACGCTGTTGCGCCCATCGGCACGGGGGCCGTAGACGGTCCCGTAGCGCAGGATCGTGTACCCCAGGCCGTAGCGACGCGCGTACTCTTCGATGTAGAGCTCGGCCGACTGCTTGCTACAGCGATAGAACCCGCCGGCCCGGCTGTACACGTAGACCGTGCTCGCGTAGACGTACCGCTGGAGCTGCCGTTGCACGGCGGCCTCGAGCAGGATCGCGTTGCCCAGGACGTTCTGCTTGACCGTGTCGATGGGGCGTTCGGCCGCCGCGTCGAGATCGGCGATGCCCGCGAAGTTGTACGCGCACTGCGCCGCTTCGAGGGCGCGGTCCACGGCCACCGGATCGAGGACGTCGGCGACGATCATCTTCTGCGTCGGTCGCCGATAGGGCGACGGGGTGACGTCGAAGAGGCTGACCTGGTGGCCGGCATCGGTGAGGGCGTCGGCGACGTGGCTGCCGAGATAGCCGCTGCCCCCAAAAACGACGACGTTCATCGGGCCATTCTCTGCTCGACGGCCTCCTGGACCACCGCCTCGAGGGCGCTGACGAATCCCGCCATGATCTCGGCGTCGCCCAAGGTCACCCGAATGCAATCCTGGACCGCCGGCGCGCCGAAGGGACCTCGGACGAGATAGCCGCGGCCGCGCAGCGCATCGACGATCACCGCCGGGCTCACGCTTCCGGGAAGCCGCACGAGCTGGAAGTTCGTCGGGCAGCCCGGCACGTCGAGACCCAGACGGGTCGCCCCCTCGCAGAGCACTCGACGGCCCTCCTCGATCTCGCGCCGGAACGCCTCACCCATCTCGGGGTGATCGAGCACGTAGCACCCCAGACTGATCGCCACGCTGTTGACCTCGTAGGATCCGCGAACCCTCCGGACCGCGTCCACGATCCCGGGGTTCCCGGCCAGGTAGCCGAGCCGGAGCCCGGCCAGGCCGCCGACCTTGGAGAACGTCCGCGTCACGACGACGTTGTCGAACTCCGTGACCAGGGACAGGGCGGTGATGGGATGGAACGGAAAGTACGCCTCGTCGACGATGAACAGGGCGCCGACGGCGGCGGCGGCCGACGCGACCTCACGCAGCTCCGCGAGGCTGACCACGGTCCCCGTCGGCTGGTCAGGATTCGGCAGCGCGACCAGCCGGGGACGCTGCCGGACCTTCGAGATGAGCAGGTCCAGGTCCAGCCGGCGGTCGCGACCGTACGCCACCGTGTCGGGCACCGCCTGGAACATTCGCGTGTAGATGGCGTACATGGCGTAGGTCGGGTCCGGCGTGACGACCCGATCACCCGGCCGGACGTAGGCATGGAACAGCACGCGGATCGCCGCGTCGGACCCCGGCGTCAGATGAAGATGGTCGACGGGAAGCTCGAGCTCACGACTCAGACGGGCGTAGAGCGGCGAAGGATCCGGATACGCGCACAGCGTCTCCGGCGTGATCTCCGACAGCATCGCACGCACTGTCGGCTCGGGAAACGGCGTGACCCGCTCGTTCCGGTCCAGGCGCACGAAGGCCAGGCGCTCGGCCATGGCGTCGTCGACGCGGTGGATGGCGAGAAGGTGAGGATTGGGTTCCGGCCTCATGCGTCCTCCTTCATGATCGGAAAGTGACCGCGGTGCCGCGGGTCGACCCATCGCGCCGGCACGCCCGCGTCATGGCTCGAGCCCCTGCGCCCACTCGACCATCCTGCGTAGCCCTTCGTCGAGCGGCGTCACCGGTCGCCAGCCGAGGTCCTGCTCGGCCCGGCTGATGTCCGCGCACAGTCCGAACTGGTCGCCGATGTGGCCAGCCAGTTCCTGGACCGGGTAATCGGGCTCGCGGCCGAGGGCGACGGCCAGCCGGGAGATGAGATCGCCCACCTCCGTGCGCTCGCCGGCCCCGATGTTGTACTCGAGGGCCGGAGTGCTCGGCCGGTACAACGCCCGGAGCCACGCGTCGATCACGTCGTCGATGTAGACGAAGTCGCGGAAGCGCTTGAGCGACCCCGTGACCGGCACCGGCACACCCTGCAGCAGGTACGCGAGGTAGATGCTCGCCATGCCCTGCCGCAAGTTGCCGAGGTTCTGGCCGGGACCGTAGACGCTGAACATCCGGAAGCTCGTCACGCTCAGGCCCTCGGCCGCGGCCAGACGCAGGACATGTTCGGAGGTCAGCTTGGAGACTCCGTAGTAGGACAGCGGCACGCACGGCGCGGTCTCCCGGACCGGAAGCTCGTCGGGGCTGCCGTAGACCGCCATCGAGCTGGCGTAGATGAACCGTGGCGTGCCCTGCTCCAGGCACCAGCGAGAGAGGAGCACGGTGGAGCCGGCGTTCGCCTGGAGGTCGTAGTACGGTACCTCCGCCGAGGCGGGTCCCGAAGACTGGGCAGCCAGGTGGCACACGGCGTCGAAGCGCGGCGGCGGCACCTGGTCCAGAAAGTTGGACCGGTCGAGATCGAGCTCGACGATCCGCGCCGCCCGCGGAACGGCGGCGCGCTGCCCGGTTCGCATGTTGTCGATCACGACCACGTCGTGGCCATCCTCGACGAGCCGGCGCGCCAGATGGCTCCCGATGAAGCCGGCGCCGCCGGTCACGAGCACGCGCATCAGCGCCCGCCTTCCCCGGCGGCCGGCGGCGAAACTCGATAGAGCGCGGCCAGCCGGTCGTCCTTCCGGCCCAGGCGCCGGGACGCGACGTCTTCGGCGAGCCGCACCTCGCGCCCGTCCTCGGCCGACCGATAGATCGCGTTGAGCAGCCGGAGCGCCTGCGTCCCCTCCTCGAACGAGATCGGGTGGGGGCGGCCGTCGAGCAGATCGGCGACCACGTCGAGCAGGAACGGCCGGTGGCCCAGGCCATAGGCGTTGGGAAAGATCTCGGAGTGCAGCGCGCGCTCGTCCGGAGCCGGGGTGAACACGGCCAGCTCGTTGGCGGCGATGCCCTGGAGCACGGCGGTGCCGCGCTCGGCCAGGACCGAGATCGACGCCTCGAAGTCGTCGGGGCGCGCGGCCGTGGTCACCTCGATCACGCCCAGCGCTCCGCTGGCGAACCGGATGGTGGCCACCGCGGTGTCTTCGACCTCGATGTCGACGAGCTGGGTCGCGGTGCGCGCGTTCACCGCGTCGATGTCGCCCACGATGTAGCGCACGAGGTCGATGTAGTGGATCCCCTGGTTGGTCAGCGCGCCGCCGTCCATGGCCCACGTCCCCCGCCACGGGTCGCGCCGGTAGTAGGCCTGGGGCCGGCACCAGCGCACGCGCACGGTGCCGAGCACCGGACGGCCCAGCTCGCCGGAGGCGAGCGCGGCGCGGACCTTGCGCACGGCCTTGTTGTAGCGGTTCTGGTACACGGGAAAGATCTTGACCCCCGCGCGCTCCGCCGTCCGCCTGAGCGTCTGCACGTCCTCCCAGGCCAGGGCCATGGGCTTTTCGAGGATCACGTGCTTGCCGTAGCGCTCCATCGCGTCGAGCGCGTGCTCGGGGTGCATCCCGCTCGGGGTGAGGATGTTGACGACGTCGATCTGCTCCCGGCGCAGCATCTCGTGATAGTTGGTGTAGGCGGGCACGCCGTGCTTGCGCGCGTACGCCTCCGCCCGCTCGGGCTGAAGGTCGCAGACCGCGGCCAGCCGGGCCCGCGGGAGATCGGCGAGGTGATCGGCGTGGTGACCGGCGATCCGTCCGCACCCGACGACCGCGAAGCTCAGGGGGGCCATCACTTCGCGGGCTCGATACCGTGCGCGCGAAGCCAGAATTCCAGCATGGGCACCTGCCACTCGTAGTCGACGTCGAAGCCGCCCCATTGCTGGAGCGGGAAGATCTTCTGCCCCATCCACTTCTGGGGCAGCAACCCGTCGTGGAGGTGCTCCAGGCAGCGCGGCCTCACGATCGAGGTGCCCATGTCGGCGAACCAGACGTCGCCCTGGGAGTCGCGATCGCAGTTCAGGGTCGCGGGATCACCGAAGGTCTCGAAGGGGACGAACGGATGGAGCAGCCCGTCCCCGCCGATCTTGCGGGCGCGGAGCGGGCTCCACATGTTGTAGCGCGAGACGGTGACGGCCGAATCGTAGTCCGGATGCTCCCGGAGCACGTCGATCCCCTCTTCGAGAGTCTTGGCGGTGATGGTGGCCGCGTTGGCCATCAGCAGCACGATCAGCTCGACCTCGCCCCCGTCCCGTCGGACCTCGTCGCGAATCACCTCGTAGCCGTGGACGTAGGCGTCTTCGCCCAGCGCCTGGTTCGTGGCCAGGTGGGCGGGCCGGTCGATGATCCGGGCGCCGTACTCCGTCGCGATGGCCTTCAAGCGCGGGGAGTCGGTCGAGAGGTACACGCGGTCCACGCGCTTGGCGTCGCGGGCCGCCATGAGCGGATACGCGACGAGGGGCCGGCCCAGGAGCGGAAGGACGTTCTTGCCTGGAAACCCCGAGGACCCTTCTCGTCCCAGCATCAGTGCACAGATCACGGTCGACCTCCTTCGTCGTCTCTCCGTTCACGGTCGAGCGCCCGTCCGGCGTCACTGTATGCGACCCGGAAGTTTTCGTCTAGCAACGGTCCCGAGTTCCGCCCGTTCACCGGATCGGCTCCAGCTCGTAGTACTGAAGCTTCGGAAAGTAGTTCGGGTACATGAGCGTGCCCAGCCACCACTGGGTGAGCGGGTTGACCGGCTCCGGGAACACCTGGACCCGACTCTGGTACACGATCTTCACCCGCGCGTAGCTCAGGACCTTGGAAAAGTCCGCCTCCGAGAACTCGAAGATATGGCTCTCGACGTTGGGCCACCCGTGCGGCCGGTGCGTGATTCGCGTCCGCAGCATCCACGGGATGGTCAGGAAGATCCGCCGCGCGGCGACCCGGATCAGCTCGTCGAGCGCGGCCAAGGGGCTGCGGACGTGCTCGAGGGTCTCGCAGCTGACGACGTAGTCGAACGCCTGGTCGGCGAACGGCAGACGCTCGAGGTCGGCCAGGCACGCCTGGGAACCATCGCTCCTGATCTTGCGGGCGCAGGCCAGCAGGATGTTGACCCCCACCCCTCGCTTGACGCCCAGCCGGGACAGGAAGAATCCATCCGAGGCGGCGGCGTCGAGCACGCGCGCGTCGCCCACCGTGCCCACGCGCCGGCGCAGCATTCCGGTGAGCTCGTACAACTGGGACGCCAGGTGCAACTGCTTGAACTCTCCGTGAAGCTCCTCGTGTCCCCAGTGCCCTTCGACGATCCGCTGGCCCTCGCGGCTCCACCACTCCCGGAAGTCGACGTCCCGCGCCAGCTTCCGGCGGTACGCGCGCGTCGCCAGCCCGTGCCACAGCCGCTCCGGCTGGAGGCCCGCGCGCGCCGCGACGCTCCGAAGTCTGTGGCGAAGCGCGGAGGCGACCGGCGTCATGCCCGATCTCCGCGCGGACGGTCGAGTTTCGGCCGAGGAACCGCGAGCAGTCGGGCCGTGTAGCCATGGTACTCGCCGAGGGACTGCGGAAACGCCTCCCCGGTGATGGCGACGGAGGCCACCTCGGTGCAGCCGAGCCCCTCGAACACCCGCCGGTAGTCGCGGGCGAACACGTACCCGCAATTCGCGGCCTCGAGCTCGACGACACACACGTACTTCCGCGCCACCCGCACCATGTGCCGGAAGATGGCGCGGCTGTTCGGGTGCACGTGGATGAGGACGGCCATCGTGAAGATCACGTCCGCGCTCCCACTCTCCAGTCCGGGAAGGACGTCCTCGACGGAGCCCACGGTGATCGTGCTGACCGCGGACACCTCGGGAAAGATCGACGGCATGTAGGCGACGGCATGGGCGTTGATCTCCACGCCGTTCAGCCGCTCGTAACCGAGCGTGAGCAGGCCGTTCAGGTTCGCTCCGCAGTTGCACCCGAGCTCGAGAATGCGATCGTGACGCGTGACGTGAGGACCCCAGAACTCGTGCAGGAACCGCACGATGTCCTGCGACTTGGCCCCGTAGGAGGCCGGGTGATTGCTGTCGGTGGTGGCGTACTCGGCGCCGTTGGTGCGGGTGCGCCAGTAGGCTTGGCACTCCGACCGGGTCATGACCCATGGCGCCGTCACGCCACGCTCCGTGATCCACTGGTTGACGCGATTCAGGCGCCGCGCGGGCAGCGACTCCCCGTGCGCGCCCACGCGATCCTGGTAGAAGAGCCATCGTCCCAGGTGCTGTCCGAAGAACTTCTTCTGCACCTTCCACAGCCCGATTCCCGCGTCACGTGCGGTCAACATCGTCACCTCTTTCCCAGCCGCCCCTGCCCATGACCCAAGCCGAGGAAGCTCAGCCCGGCGAGGGCAGGCCACAGCACCACGAGTATTCCCAGTAACGCGAAGTACAGGACCGACGCCAGAGCAAGGCCGCCGATCGTCCCCCATTCCAGCTGGACCCGCAACCAGTCGCTCGGGCCGGCGAGGATCGTCACGGCGCAGGTCCCGACCACGACGAACGCGGCGAGCCGGTCCCGGAGCCCGCGGAGATAGCTCTGGCCCAGGAACCGACTGTTCACCCACTCGTAGATTTGCCGGCTCACGAATCCCCAGCCGACGAGCTGGACGGCCACGCCGATGGCGCCCAGCCCCAGACCCGGCACCCGCGCCGTCGAAGGAGCGACGGTGAAATAGGTGATGAGCAGGTCGGGAATGGCCAGCCCCAGGCGCAGGTTCCGAAGCTGCACGGTGCGCTCGGTGGCCTTCAGGGCGGCGTCGTTGAGCTGTCCCATCGTCTGGACGACCGGGTAGAAGGCCATCACCATCAGGACCGGCACCGCCGCGAGATATTCGGGTCCGGCCAACCACTCGACGAGCGATCGGCTGGCGAGGCTCAGCCAGCAGCTCAGCGCCAAGGCGACGAAGAACAACGACTGGCTGAACCGCGCGTACACCCGGGCCGCCTGGACCCGGTCGCTCCCGGCCATGGCCTTGGAGATTTCCCTCCAGAAGATCGGCACGGCCGCGCCGGCGAACGTCAAGGCGAGCAAGGACCACCGAGAGGCGAGGGCGAAGTAGGCCTGCTCGGACGACCCATACGCCCGCTGCAGGATGTACGCGCTGAACCAGGATCCGGCGCAGCCGTAGAGGTTGACCACGATCATGGGGCGCGCGTAGCGCCACCAGCGCGTCAGGTACCACCGGGAATGCTCGAACAGACGCCCGATCCAGCACTCGTCTCGCCTGATCGTGAGCAGCCACCAGGCCAGAACCGCGCACAACACCAGCGACGACCCCACGTTGACCCGGACGTAGCTGTCGAAATCCAGCTCTCCCAGCGAATGCAGCAGCAGCAGGGCGGCGACGTTCAGCCCCGCCACCGCGGCCCCGATGGCCTGGGTGCGGACGGTCAACGCCTTGCTGTCGCCCAGGCTCTGCAAGGCGATGCCCACGAAGACGAGCCAGTCGAGGATGGTCAGCCACACGATTCGATCCGGCGGTTGGGCCAGCCAGAGCCAGCCCGCGGCCCCGGTGGTCACGCCGACGCCGACCAGGATCAGCGTCAGTGCGAGCTGGCTGGCCAGACAGGCCACGTAGAGCCTCGTCAACGAACCGCTGCGGCGCTCCTGGGACGAAAAGGTGAAGAACGCGTCGTACGCGCTCAGGTCGACGACGCCGCGCACCGAGGCGGCCGTGGTCATGAGGAAGGCGTAGCTTCCGTAGGCCACCGGCCCCAGCGCCCGCGGAACGACGGTGAGCGTGATCGCCGACGCCCCCAGCTGGACGAACCTGGCCAGCAGCGTGGCCAGGTATCGATACCGGATGCTGTCGGCGAAGCTCACCGTCGGCACGACGTCCTCGGTCATACCAGCGTCACGCCCCGTTTCGTGGCCTCGGCCCGAAAATCCTCCGGATAGGCGAAGTCGCCGAGGAACGCGTACACGCCGCGGATGTAGTCGTGGTACGCGCGGACGTGCGCGTTGTTCCGGCCGCACATCACGAACAGGGCGACCTTCTCCCGATCGGGAGGGACCACGGGCTGGCGGGGCTGGGTCGGCCGGTGCGTCGCCCGCTGGTGAAAGATCACGAGGTCACCGGCCTTGTTGGGAATGGAGACCCCGGCTCGGACGTGCCGGTCCCGCCACGCATCATCCTCCCGGCCGAGACGGCGGAGCACCGGCAACGCCGCCCGGTAGTAGAGCCGCTCGGCCACCTTCCCCACGGGCCCGTGGGCGATGAAGGGGTCGCGGCCCCGGTGCGAGCCCGGATCGACGTCGAGGCCGCCCCCGTACTCCGGGCCGTTGTCCTGGAGGTAATAGGCGACCTGGACCATCAGGAAATCCGGCGCGAGGCTGAAGGCGTGCCCCCTGCCCTCGTGTCGAGAACTGTCCTTGTGCCAGGAGCCCTCGAAGTGATTCAGCATCGCGGAGCACTCGCGCACCACGGCGAAGTCGGGGCCGAGAAGCGTTCTCAGGACACCGAGGGTGCGATCGTGGAACAGCAGCCACCGCAGGTCGGCGTGCTGGGAGTACACGTCGAACAGCATGGTCCCGGTATCGCCCGTCCGCCGGCGCTCCGGGGGCAGCTCGAACTTCGCCCTCAGGAGCGCGCGGGCCCGCGTCACCTCCTCGTCCGTCAGCACGTTCGGCACCAGCAGATAGCCATCGCGATCGAACGAGTCGACCTGCTCACGCGTCAGCATCGGCACTCTCTTTTCGCGCGCGTCTCACGTCGCGCATCGTGACCTGTGGCCGCCCCGCCTCCGCGCGAGCTCGCTGCAGCACCGCGTCGACGGCGCGGACGGCACACCGGCCGTCTCCGACGTGCACGCCGTAGAGCCGGGCGAATGACTCGTCGGGAGGAGGCACGCGGGCCAGATTCCCCTCCCGCAGGACGCGCCGACAGGCGTCCACGAACGCGCCCCGCTCCTCGACCAGGACCAGCCGGCGCTGGAGCGTCTCCCTCGCCTCGGCCCGCAGCCTGATCGACTCGCGATCGGCCAGGAGCACGATGGGCCGATCGGTGACGACGGCCTCCAGGAGGGCCGTGGAAGGGAACGTCAGGACGATCAGGTCGGCGCCGGCCAGGAGGCGCGTCAGCGTCCTCCGGGCCTCGACGCGGCAGTTGGACCCCTGGCGTCCGGCCAGCCGCGCCGCCGGCGTATCCGACTGGCCCGGAAACGTCTTGAGCACGAACTCGTAGCGCGGGAATTCTCGCGCCAGTCCCACCACGGATGCCTGAACCTCCGCCTCCGTGACGTCGGGCATGTTGCCACGGTCGAAATACCGGTTGTTGAAGGCGATCATGTTGGGCACGATCAGAACACGTGGCCGTGAGCGTGGCCTCCGTGACCGGTGCAATCGTCCCTTGAGCTCATCCAGGCGACTGGAGCCCACGGAGATCGATTCGGCGCGGGCCCCGCCGTATCGCGCCCGCCGGCTCTCGAAATACTTCGACACTCCGTCGCCGTACGTGAGCTCGTAGTCCGCGTGCCAGAGATCACTGCAGTCCCAGGGAACGCACTCGCAGACCCCGACGAACCCTCCGTGCTGGTAGATGAACGTCGGGACGCCCGCCGATCGGAGCGCGGCGAACGCGCCCCGCTCCACGTGATCGCCGAGCGCGGCGACGACGGCGGCCGCCGGGCGTTCTCGCGTGAAGTACGTCCGTGCCGCCAGGAACGCCGCCCACTGCTCCGGGATCAGTCGGTGCCACCAGAAACCCAGGCGCTGCTCGACGATGTCCCAGACATCGATGCCCCCGAAGAGGAAGGGGCGCCGGAACCGCGCCTCCTTCGTGATGCCGCTCCACGCATCGGCCAGCCAGCCGGACGCGCGCTCGCACTCGTCCCTCGCCACCCCGCGCCGCACGTGCCCGGTCACCTGCTCCCACGGGACGAAGCGTGCCCGCCCGCGCGCCGCTCTCCACATGCGACGCACGTCGTAGTGACAGCCCGCGACGACCGCGCCGGCCGGCGATCCCAGCCAGGGCGAACGTCCCTGCCAGCGGGCCACTCCAACGACGCCCGCGGCGCGCAGACGATCGACGGCGCGGCGTCCGGCTTTCCGCCATGAATCCGGGGCGGGAGGGGCGTCGACGCTCGCTCCGACCACCTCCGTGTCGATCCTGAGCTCGTGGGCCACTTTCCTCAGCAACGTGGAATAGAGGCCCTCTCGAAACAGGAGATCAGTGCCGAACCGATCGTGGGGCGACTCGCCCCCGAGATGAACGACTCGCTCCGGCTTCCAGGCCTCCAGCGCCCAGCGGAGGGCATGAAGCCTGACACCCAGCGAATCGACCATGACCTTCAACCAGTACAGGTACAAACGCGCCGGCTCGAATCCCCCACGGCTGAATTCCGGGATGCGCTCGCCCAGCGCGCGATCCAGCCACTCCGCCCACCGCTGCTGCTCGTCCAGGATCCCCTCGGCGAGGTCTCCGAGGTCTCGCTCGCGATACCCGTCTTCCAGCTTCAGATACGGGTGGTTTCCCTGCGACAGCGCCCACGCCGCGTCGGGCTCCAGCGCCACGAGGGCATCGACGTCGCCGCGCCGTTGCCGCTCGAGCGCGGCCGCGGCCTGCGTCGCCGTCTCCACGAACGCGAGCGAGCGGATCATCCGTCCTCACCCCTCATGTCGATGTGGACGACCGTGTTGGTGCGTCGCCGGCGACCGTCAGAACGAATCACCCACGATGCTCCGGACCGGAATGCCCGCCTCGTGCAGCGCGGCCTTGGCGCCCGCCGGCGTCTGCTCCGTGAAGTGGAACATGGCGCTCGCCGCCACCGCGGAGGCCCCGCCCTGTTTCACCACCTCGACCATGTGCTGGTAGTTCCCCGCGCCTCCCGACGCAATCACCGGGAGCGACACCGCCTTGCTGACCTGCCGCGTGCACTCGATGTCGTACCCGAGGAACGTGCCGTCGCGGTCGATGCTGGTCAGCAGGACTTCGCCCGCGCCGAGCCGCTCGGCCTGGACCGCGAAGTCGACGGGGTCGAGCCCGGTGGGCCGGCTGCCCGAATGGGTGAAGACTTCGCAGCGCCCGTCCGGGTGTCGCGTGAAGTCGATGGACACCACGACGCACTGCGACCCGAAGCGATCGGCAATCCGGCTGATGAGGGGGGGATCGCTCACCGCCCCCGAGTTGATGGAGACCTTGTCGGCGCCGACGCGCAGCATTCGACCGGCCTGCTCCAGCGTCGTGATGCCTCCCCCGACCGTCATCGGCATGAAACAATCGTCGGCCAGGTCGTCGACGAGGTCGTAGTCGGGCGCGCGGCCGTTGATCGAGGCCGCGATGTCGAAGAAGACCAACTCGTCGACTTCCCGCAGGTTGTAGACCTTGATCTGTTGCATGGCGCTTCCCGTCCGGCGCCAGCTGTGAAACCGTTCGCCCTTCACCAGGCCGAATTCCTTGTGGAGCAGGGTCGGCATCACGCGGACCTTGAGCAGGGTCGCCTCCCTCAGAGCTTCAGGAAATTCTTCAGCACGCGAAACCCGAGCCGCTGACTCTTCTCCGGATGGAACTGGGTCCCGAAGACACGCCCGTGACCGATGACGGAAATGAAGCCGCCCGCGTAGGGCGTGATGGCCCTGACGTAGGCCGGCGCGCAGACCACGTGGAAGCTGTGCACGAAATAGAAGTCGCTCCCCGGCTCGATGCCCTCCAGCACGGGGCACTCGTCCTGGAGCCGGAGCTCGTTCCAGCCCATGTGGGGGATGCGCTCCAGCCCGTTCATCGACTGCAGGCGACGCACCTCGCCCGGGATGAGATCCAGGCCCGGGGTCTCCGCGCCTTCGAAGCCCTTGCTCACCAGGAGCTGCATGCCGAGACAGATGCCCAGGAGCGGAATCCCCGCGGACTCGACCTGCTCGCGGATCGCGACATCGAACCCGGCCCGGCGCAGGTTGGCCATGGCCTCGGGAAAGGCGCCGACCCCCGGCAGAATCATGTGGGTGGCGTCCCGAAGATCTCGTGGATCGTCAGTCACCCGGGGATGACCGCCGCACTCCTCCACCGCCCTCGCCACGGAGTCGAGATTGCACAGCCCGTAGTCGATGATCGTGACCACGCTCATGGGCGAAAACCTAGTGGATCCCCGCAGCGGGGCCGCCGGCCAACACCCGACGCTCCACGTTGTCGTAGTTGATCTTCGTGAGGTTCCCACGCTCGTCCTTGATCAGATTCCCTCGGTTGTCGCACTTGAACAGTCTCTTGTTCGTGAATCGATCGCAGATCTTGACAAACTCGTCGAGCGACATGGCCATCCGCTCGAGCACGTCCTCGATGGGATATCCGAGATAGGTCCAGGGGAACTGCCCATCCCGTCGTTTCACGATCTCGATGGCGTCGTCGCGCCGCAGGCGGCCGCGCCGGATATGGAGCGAGGTGAGATCGGAGACGCGACAGAACCCGTATTTCAGGAACTTGAAGTAGTCGTGAATCCCCGTCTGAACGTTGTCCAGGTTCTCGTAGCTCACCAGCGAGCCTTCCACGGCGTGCGGGAGGGTCTCGAAGCCATGGGCCTGGGCGAGTAACGCGTTCGAATAGCCGTCCCACGGAAAATAGTAGCCGAGGAAGAGCCCGGTCACCCCCACCCGCGCCAGGTCCTCCTGGCTGGGGTAGGTGAACAGGATGAGGTCCTGCCGGGTCAGGCCGTCCCGGCCCACCAGGTCAGAGACTCTCAGGCCGAGAAGCCCCCCGAACTCTTCGAGCCAGCGTCGATCGAGCACCTGATCGTGCGCTTTGCTCGCGGGACCGCCGTACTCGTGCTGGGGGTTTTCGCCCCAGACCAGCAGCCGGATGTTGAACTGGACCGCGACGCGCACGGGAACCGTGAAAATGGAGACATGCTCCGCCCACGAGATGTCTCCCACCTCCACCAAGCCGATGCGGTTCAGCTTGCTCCGCACCTGAGGATTGGTCGAGTACTCCACACAATCCACCCCGAGGCTCTTGAGATTCTCGAGGTTCCGGCGACCGATGGCCGAGAGCTGACAGGTGGTGGCCACGACGCAGAGGGGTCGGAGACCGAGCTTCCGCATCGTCAGGACCTGATACGTACTGTCCTTCCCGCCGCTCACCGGCACGATGCAGTCATAGTTACTGCCGTCCGGGGACCGGTATTCGCCGGTGATCTCGAGAAACTGCGCCTTTCGCGCGTCCCAATCGATCTCGGGGCGTCGCTCGTAGTAGCGACAGGCGCTGCAAACCCCCCCGTCGTCGATGAAGAGATCCGGCTTGGTCTCCGGGAATACGCAACGTTCACAATAGCGAATGTATTCGGCCACGGTTCATCCCCTTCCCCTCGGGTTCGACGGTTGAACACGACACGCGCAGCGGATCGTGTTCGTCCGAGTCATTTCGTGACCTTGATCCACTTCCATTCGAACACTTTGCTGCCGGCGATCTGCACGCCGTTCTGCACCTGGGTGACCGCACTCTGAATGGCCGAATATGTCTCGAACTCCCGGTTGATGACCTGGGCGTCGAACTTGTCGTCGATGTACTCGACGCGGTAATCGCCGAGCGACCCGATGGTGGCGTCGAGAAGCGAATAGCTGTACGTGTTCTGAAAGACGAATTCGGTCGGCTCGCCACCCGCGTCGAAGGTATCCGAGTACAAGAGCTTGCTCAGGTGCGTCTTGTCGCTCACCAGCGTCCTGATGATGCAGAACTTCTTCGCGGACATCAGGAGGTTGCGCAGCGGCGCGGCCAGGCTCGGAAGGTGCAGGAGAACATTGCAGCAAAAGACGATGTCGAACTTCGCGGCGAATCGCTCGGGCAAGGCATAGATGTCCCCCACTTCGAACGTCGCGTGGCTCTGGCGGTGAAAGTGATTCCGGGCAAAGTCGATATAGGTCTCCGTGGCATCGACTCCGTGATAGCGAATGTCCGGATCGATTCTTCTCAGGCCATGGTAGTAGTGACCGGCGGCACAGCCCACGTCGAGCACTTCCATGCCGGGCTCGTAGATCGCCGACACGAGTTCCACCAGCTGCTTGGTGGACTCCATCTCCGGCAGTTCACCGGTCACTCGCTGGTAGGTCCGCTGCTCGACCGCGTCGTTCCGCGTCCAGACTCGCCAACGATCGTCACTCATTCCTCGGCCCCCCGCGCGGTGCGCCGTCCTACCACGCCGTCCAGCCCCCATCGACCGGAAGATTCACTCCGTTCACGTAGGACGCCGCGGCCGACAACAGGAACACGACCGGGCCGGCAACCTCTTCCGGGCGTCCCACCCGACCGAGCGGGACTCGCGCCGCCAGCCCGCCCGCGAGCGGGGACGTGGTGTCCTTGGGGATGGGGCCCGGGGACAGGCTGTTGACGCGAATTCCCAGAGGCGCGAGATGGCAGGCCAGGTATCGCGTCATCTGGATCAGCCCCGCCTTGGTGGCTCCGTAGTGCACGGGGTTGTTCATTCCGGAGTCCCCGTACACCGCGGGATCCGGGCTCACGGTCCCGTACATCGAGGCGATGTTCACGACCGACGACCCGCCCGACACCTCCTGCGCCCCGAGCCGCAGGAGCGGCAACAGCTCCCGCACCAGCAGGAAGGGCCCCGTCAAGTTGAATTGACAGGCGAGCAGAAAATCCTTGGCGTCGATGGTCGACAGGTGGCCGATGCGCCCGAGGTAGGCGTTGTTCACGATGCCGTGGAGACGATCGAACCGGCCCGCCAGCTCGCCACACAACGAGAACACCCCTTCCGGACTGGCCAGGTCGGCGACCGCGACGTGGCATCGGTCGCGGAGCGTGGGCGCGCAGCCCGTGTGCACGGCGTGCAGCGCCGTCGCGTCGCGTCCGCTCATGATGAGTTCGGCGCCAGCTTCCAAGATCGCGGCGACCATGGCGGTGCCGAGATACCCCGACGCTCCGGTGAGGAGCACCGTGCGATCGCGGAGGGACTCGGCGGGTGTCACGACCACGTCCGGGGATCGAGCAAGCGCCCGGACACCCTGGGCAAGGTCCGGCCCACGCGTTCGACGTCGGCCCACGCCAGCGGCGCCTCTCGTGCGGAGTCGATGATCTCCCCCAGTTGCCGGGGCGTCTCCGCGCCGACGACCACGCGGTCGACCCATGGAAAGGCCCGGACGTAGGCCAGACACAGGTCGACGCGACTGCGACGATTCAAGGCGCGACACAGCGTGTCCAGGCCGTCGACGATCTCCTTCGCCGCGTCGGCCCACGACGGCCAGGCGGACACGTCGCTCACCAACAGCCCCTGGAGGAAGACGCTCCTCACGTGGATGGTGACGTCGGGGCGCGCGGCCAGGGCCGACTGAAACGCCGAGCCGCACCACCGTCGATCCAGGACGTTGAAGGGCACCTGCAGGTGCCCGACGTCGCGATGCCCGAGGCAGCCGACGGCCTCGTCGGGGGAATACACCGAGACGCCGATGGCGCCGACGATTCCCTCCCCGACCATGCGCGCGAGCTGAGCGAGGGCCGCCCCGTCCCACCGAAAGATATCCTGGCTGCGGTGGAACATCATCACGTCGAGGGTCCGCCGTCCGAGGTCGTGCAATGACCGCAACACGCGGGCCTCCACGGCGGCCAGCACCTCGGCCCGCGTGGCGCCGTCTTCCACGGCGGACAGCGAGACCTTGCTGACGATGTGCACGTCCTCGGCGCGCCGTTCATGCAGGTAGCCCCCGAGGCGCGACTCCGCCCGCCCGTACGCGCGCGCGGTATCCAACCAGGTCACCCCGCTGGCCCGAGCGAGATCGAGCATCGACACGACCTCGTCGTCGGACGGAACACCGTGGGTGTTGGCGATGCCGTACGCCGCCCCCAGCTGAGCGGTGCCCAGGGCCAGGATGGCCGGGCCGGTGCGCGTCCCCTCGCCGACGGCGGGCCTCGGCGGCGCGGACTTGGCCAAGCGGGTCACCAGGACGTCCCAGGGCGTCCCGAGAGGATCCGAACCGTCGCCAAAGATCTCCGTCATCCGAAGATAGTCGTCGAGGGTGTCGATCGTACAGCGCAGGGACGAACGATCGCCTCGGACGATCTCGTTCCGTTGCAGGGACCGCGATCGACGGGAGGGCCGGCGCATCGACGTGGTGACGTGTTCGCGTTCGAAATCGGTGGCCGCGGCATCGGCGCGCTGCCGGAGGACGCCGACCCTCAGCACCTCCGCGCTCAAGCCGTACGGCAATCCGTCGGAGGGGGAGTCGGTGCCGAGGTAATCGAGGTCGTGCTGGACGAACCGCCGCAGGAGCAGTTCGATGAACGGGCCGTCGGGCAGCGGATTGTCGGCCGTCGCTCTCACCGCGATGTCGTCATCGGCAAAGTCACTGAGGCAAGACACGAACCGACCGAGGACGTCGTCCAGGCTCCCGCGGCAGACCGTCACGCCGGCCTGCCCCGCCAAGCGGACCAGCTCATCGTCCGACTCGTGCTTCGAGGTCGCCAGCACGACGTCGAGTCCGGTATTGCCGAGACGTTTCGCGCAGAGGATGGCCAGCGGGAACCCACCCAGGGGCAGCAGGACTTTGCCGGGCAGGCGTCTCGACGTCGTCCTGGCCTGCACGATGACGCGGACGCGTACCCCTTCGATCACGATGCCGCGGCCGCCCGCTCGGAGAGGTCGATCACCATGCCGAGAACCTGCCGGGGAATACCGTCCTTCTCCTTGATCGCGGCGCCGCCGGCGGCGATCCGGAAACCGAGGCGTCGGTACAGCGCGATGGCCGCGTGGTTGTCGGCGAACACCCTCAGGCTGACCCGATGCAGACCGAGCACGTTGAAGGCGTGGTCGAGCATCACGTCGCTCGCCGCCCGCGCGATGCCCTTCCCCCGAGCGCTTTCCTCGCCGATCAGAATTCCGTATTCCGCGTTCCCGCCCTTCCGGTCGATATGGCTGAGACCGACCGTGCCCACCGGCGTGCCGCCCTCGAGCACGATGGCGAACTCCAGGCGTTCGTCCGTCTCGCGCAGACGTTCGAGAAAGGCCTGGTGCTCGGCCCGACTCGGCGGCCCCTCACTGAACAGCTGCGCGGCCACGCCCGGATCGCCGCGCCAGCGCAGAATCAGATCGGTGTCCGCGTCGGAGAGCGACCGCAGGTGCATGCGGGGGCCGCGAAGCTCCATCAGGCGACGTGCTCGGGACGAATGAGCTGCTCGGCGGCGATCGCGGATCGGGCCGCCCGGCCGATCAGCGCAGGGAATTCCTTCGGGTGCAGGCCGTAGCCGAGGTTCCCGCAGCGAAGGACGGCGATGTTCTCGCGCGTCAACGGCTCCCCGGCCGCGATCACCCGGGTGGACATGATGGTCCGCCGGGCGAAGCTGCGCAGTTCCATCTCCTCCGGCAGCGGCTCCTTGATCCCCGAGCCCAGCGTCTTCTCGGCCGCGCGCACCGCGGCCACCATGTCGATGAGCTCACGGCCCTCGAGGGCGTACACGTGGTCCGGGCCGGACAGGCGGTTCGACAGCGTGAAGTGCTTCTCGATGGCCGAGGCCCCCAGGGCCACGGCCGCGATCGGCCCGATGAGGGCCTCGCGTGAGTGATCCGACAGGCCGACCGGAAGGTCGAAGGTCGATCGCATGAGGGGGATCGTCCGAACGTTCAGCGCCGACAGCGGAGCCGGATACCGCGCCGTGCACTGCATCAGGATCAATTGATCGTTCCCGGTGGCCCGAAAGCTCTCGACCGCCTCGCCCACTTCGTCGAGGCTGGCCGTGCCGGTGGACATGATCGCCGGCTTGCCTTTGCCGGCGATGTGCTGCACCAGCGGAACGTGGGTCATCTCGTACGAGGCGATCTTGAACAGCGCGACGTGCTCCTCCAGGAGATCGGCGGAAAGCTCGTCGAAGGGCGTCGACAGGAAATCGATCCCGCGCTCCCGACAGCGAGCGGCCAGTTTCGGGATCCACTCCCGAGGCATCTCCATCTCTCGAATGACGTCGTAGATCGACCGGGGCAGCGCGAGATAGTCGGTCTGACCCGCGCTCCGCGGGTAGAGCGCCTCGGCGCGGAACGTCTGAAACTTCACGGCATCGGCGCGCGCCTCGACGGCCAAGTCGATGAGCGCGTAGGCCTGGTCGAGGTTGCCGTCGTGATTGCTCCCCGCCTCGGCGATGACATAGGTCGGCTCGCCGGGACCGATCCGACGTCCGGCGATCTCGATGGGCCTCACCGCGCGCCCAGCTCCAGGACGGCCTCGGCCACACGGTGCGCCCCCCCGCCATCGACGAGGCTTCGGCCACGCCGACTCATCGCCTCCCGAAGGGCCGCGTCCGCGGCCAGACCGCGCAAGGCTTCGCCCACTCGTCGGCCGACGCCCTCGTCGTCGACGTCCCCCGCAAAGCGGAAGACGCCTTCCGCATCCCACGAGCGCGACTGCGGCGTCTGGTTGGGAGCCACGGCCACCAGGACCGCCGGTACGCCCATGGCGGCGAGTTCGTACGTCACTTGACCGCCTGCGCTCAGGGCCAGGTCCGCCGTCACCATCAGGTCCGCGAGGGACTTGGGATGGTGATGCACGGTCACGAGCTCCTCGGGAACACCGAGAGGCCCGCTGGCCAGAGGACCCACCACCGCATCGATCGTCACCGCGGGCAACGCGGCGCGAACCCAGCTCAGGAACCGGCTCATCGAAGCCTTCGGATCCGCTCCTCCGACCGTCACCAGCACTCGGAGCACCGGGTGGGAGGCGGCAGGCCTTCCGTCCCGCGCGAACTCCGGACGGAGCAGCGCGTAGCGCGGCCCCAGGAGCAGCCGCGCGTCGGCCGACCCGCGGTAGGCGGAGACGCCCACGCCGGGTGCCGTGTTGACGACGACGTCGGCGGGGATCTCGCGATCGGCCAGGTCGTCGATCACGACCAGCGGGCCCGCTTGCCGCAAGCGCGCCAGGTCCTCCCTCCGGAGCTCGTAGGAGTCGGCCACGAACACCCGCGGCGCCGCTCGGTCGACTTCATCGAGCCACGACGTGACGCCGCCTCCGTCGATCGCCTGAACCCTGAAGCCGGCGTCGGCAATGAGCGCGGCCACGGTCGGTTCCGGATTAACGACGAAGCGCGACGCCGCTCCCAGGTTGCGGAGCGTTTCCGCGAGGGTCAGGCAACGACGGACGTGTCCGAAGCCCTCCACACGACCTCCGCGCGTGACGAAGACGACGGTCACGCGCTTCGCGCTTCCAGGACCCGTCGAACGGTGTCCACCACGCGGTCGACGTCGGCATCGTTCAACTCGGGAAACATCGGGAGCGAGAGGATGCTCGCGTACGCGGCCTCCGCGACCGGGCATTGCCCCGGGGACGTCCCGAAGCGCTTCTGATAGAAGGGATGCAGGTGCACGGGAATGTAGTGGACGTTGACGCCGAGGCCCTCCGCCCGCAAGGCCGCGAACACGTCCGCCCGATCGGTACGCAGTCGCTGCAGACGGAGGCGCACGACGTAAAGGTGGTAGGCATGCCCAGCCGCGGGGCGGACGGCGAGGGGGGCCAGCCAGGGCATCCCTTGGAAGGCCGCGTCGTACCGGCGGGCCAGCTGCCGCCGGCGCGCGACCCAACCCTCCAGCTTGCGGAGCTGGCTGATCCCCAGGGCGCACTGCAGGTCGGTCAAGCGGTAGTTGAATCCCAGGTCCACCATCTCGTAGAACCAGGATCCCGCGGCCTCCCGCTGTCGATGATCGCTGGTGATGCCGTGATTGCGGAAGATCCGCATCCGCCGCGCCCGCTCCGCGTCGTTGGTGGTGATCATCCCGCCTTCGCCGGTCGTGATGTGCTTGACGGGATGAAAGCTGAAGGTCGACAGGTCGGCGAGCGTCCCCACGGGGACGCCCGACAGGTCCCCGCCGAGCGCGTGGCAGGCGTCGGCGATCAGCACGAGCCCGTGCGCGACGGCCAACTCCCGGAGCTTCACGTAGTCGCAGGGCTGACCGGCGTAGTCCACCGCCACGATGGCTTTCGTCCGTGCCGAGAGCCGCGACTCCACCGAGGCGGGATCCACCAGCAAGGTGTCCGGGTCGACGTCGGCGAACACCGGCGTGCCGCCCTCGTAGACGACGCAGTTCGCGCTCGCCGCGAAGGTGAGCGCGGGCACGATCACCTCGTCGCCTGCCCCGATCCCGATCGCATGGACGGCCGCGTGCAGTGCCGCGGTCCCGTTGCTGACCGCCACCGCCTCCGTCGCTCCCACGAAATCCGCGAAGGCCCGCTCGAACTGTCCCACCAGCGGCCCCGTGGTCAGGTATTCGGAGCGCAGAACGCGGACGACGGCCTCGATGTCGTCGTCGCCGAGCCACTGCCTGCCGTACGGGAGGTGCCGGTTGGTCACGGATCTCGAGAGAGTGGACTCGCGTGGAGCTTGGAGACCATCTCGGCGAGCTCCTCCCGCGAGAGCCAGCGATCGTTCAGATCCGAGGAATAGCGGAAGCCTTCCGGGCACGGTTTCGCGTGTTCGTAGTGGTTCGAGTCGAACCAGTCGAACTCGGGCCGGATCACGAACCGGTCCGGGAGTTCGGCCGTGTGATGCGCGTCGTCCTCGGGAACCATGACCTCGTGGAGCTTCTCGCCGGGTCGAATACCGATGACTTCCGTGCGGCACTCCGGCGCCAGGGCCGCCGCCAGATCCATGATGTTCATCGACGGGATCTTGGGCACGAAGATCTCACCGCCGGTCATCCGATCGAGGCAGTCGATCACGAACTCAACGCCCTGCGGCAGGGTCAGCCAGAATCTCGTCATGCGGGGGTCGGTGATCGGAAGGACACCCGTCTTTCGACGCCCCAGGAAAAACGGGATGACGCTGCCCCGGCTGCCCACCACGTTTCCGTACCGCACCACGGAGAAGCGCGTGTTTCGGTGTCCCGCGTAGACGTTCCCGGCCACGAACAGCTTGTCGGAGCAGAGCTTGGTCGCCCCGTAGAGATTGATGGGGTTGGCGGCCTTGTCCGTGGAGAGGGCGACCACGCGCTCCACGCCCATGTCAATCGCCTCGTTGATGACGTTTTCCGCGCCGACGACGTTGGTCTTGACGGCCTCGAACGGGTTGTATTCGGCCGCGGGGACCTGCTTGAGGGCGGCCGTGTGGATGACGACGTCGACGCCCTGAAAGGCTCGGTGGAGGCGATCACGATCGCGGACGTCTCCGATGAAGTACCGCAGCGCGGGAAACCGACTCTCCGGGAACTCCTGCCTCATCTCGAATTGCTTGAGCTCGTCCCGGCTGAAGACGATGACTTTCCGGGGCTGATAGCGGGTCAGGACCGTCCGGACGAAGGAACGCCCGAATGAACCCGTCCCCCCCGTGATCAACACGACCTTGTCGTCGATCATCGGATCATTCTTTCCGCGCGCCCGTCGGAGTCCGCTTCGTGTTCAAAATGTGAACAGGATTCTATCGCCCCGGCCGCCGCGCCGTCAAGCGCCCCATCGGCGAATGGGCCGGTCGCTTGACAGGTCGCGAGAAGAACCCGAAGATCCGGCCTCGTGCGGAACGGGCAGATTCGAGAATCACCGCCGACGCGGACGCTCCCGCCACCGTCATGAGCGCCCCCCGAACGTCTCAGGAGCGGCTGGACGACTTCAGCGCCGGGGCCCTGGCCGATCGGCACGACCGCCAGCAGTCGCTCCTGGAGAACACCGGCGCGCTCGGGTCGCCGCCTTACCGCGTGCTCGATCTGGGAAGTGGAAGCGGCGTCACCGCCGTGTGGGCGGCGCGCCGAGGCTGGCCGGTCACAGCCGTGGATGTCGACGGCAAGCACATGGCGGTGCTGGAACGCCACCTCGCGGTCGAGGAGCCGGGCCTGCCCATCGAGCGGGTGGTCTCCGACGCGGTCACCTGCGAAGGCGTGCCCGACGCCGCCTACGACATCGCGTATCTCAAGGATCTGCTGGAGCACGTCGATGATTTCCGTACCTGCCTCGCCACGGCGTACCGGAAGCTCAAGCCGGGGGGGCTGTTGTACGTGGCCACCACCAACGTCGTGTGTCCGCTCCAGTTGGAATATCACGGCGTGGGGCCGTACTCGTGGTATCCGCGCTGGCTCAAGGACAGGATCCGCCTATGGGCGCTCGCCGGCCATCCCCGCGTCGTCGCCCACAGCGCCCGGCCGGCGCTCCACTGGTTCAGCCGGCGCTCGCTGAGCCGCGCCATGCGCGAGGTCGGATTCACGCGCACCTGGGACCTCTACGACCTCGTGCGCTCGCCGGGAGACCTCACGCGCCGCACCCGTCTCATCTACCCGTTGATCCGTCACGCGCGCCGCGTCCCGCTCGGGCCGGACCTGGTCGACCTCATGGTGGTCGGGCTCACCATGGTGGCACAGGCCTAGGTTCGGATCTGCCCTGAGGGGGGCCGGCAGGCCGGCGACCGCGCCGTCATCTATGCCGGCCGTTCACCGAGCACGATCAGTTTCGCCCTGGGGAGCCCCAGCCGCGTCACCTGCTCGACCAGGCGGTCGTTGGCGTTGAACGTCACCACCACGACCCGATCGACCTCGGCGCTCGCGAGCTCACGGAGCGGACGGACGGGGAGATCGAGAAACGTCGACGCCTTGGTGTCGGCGAACACGGCGATCGCGTCCAGCCCGAGCTCCTTGAGCGTGAGGTAGGTGAGCTCCGCGGCCTCCCCGGTCCCGCACAGCGCCACCCGCTTCGGGCCCGCGCTGGCGATGGGCTGCAGGGCCTCGCGGAGCCGCTGACGTGTCTCGCGGTACAGCACGAGTGAGAAGCTCATGTACTCGTAGGTGAGGCGCGTCTTCTGGGCGATGCCGCGGGGCGTGAGGAGGTATTTCAAGCGGTTCGTGGGGATGGTGGTGATCTTGACGTAGCCCTTGCGGGTGAGCCGCTTGAGGTAGAGATTCGTCAGGCCGAGGGCGACCCCGAGGCTCTCGGACAGGCCGCGCTGGGTGACGTCGTCGCGGGCGGCGATCTCGGTGAGGATCTTGAGATCGCGCTGGGCCGCTTGCCTCACGCGCCGGTCCCGTCGCCGCCCGCTTGGAGCCCGCTCATCGCGTGTTCATGTTTTGAACGGCGCCAGCCTAACAAGAGTTCCGGCGCCCGTCAACGACGGCGGGAGGCCGGCCGTGGAGCCGTCGCCGGCGACCCGTCACAGGGCCTGACGGGTCGCCTCCTCGGAGACCTGCCGGGCCGTTCGCGCCTCGTCGCGGGCCTTCTTGAAGAGATGCTCGAAGCTCATCAAGGCGATGGCCAGGAACAGGCTCACCACAATGATCCCGGCCAGGATGGTGCTCCAGGCGTAGCCCTCTCGCCTGATCACGGGCGGCTGGGCGATGGCGACCTGGCTGCTCACCGTGAACGTGAGGTAGTCGTCGAGGAGCTTGGAGTAGTTCTGAATGATCTCCCGCAGCTCGGTCGAGACGGTCCCCAGGATGTCCTTGTAGCCGGAGGGCAGCTGGCCGATGCCGATGTCGCTGGCCTTGGGCAGCCAGGCGAGCTGATTCTGCAGGCGGGCTTTCTCGGCCTCCAGCGTTTGCCTGTCCTCCTGGAGCTTCGAGATCCGGGACACCACGGGCCCTTCGTAGTCGCTCTTGAGCAGCTTCTCGAGCGCGGTGACGTCGAGGATCGAGGTGCCGCGTTCATTGCTGAGCTGGCCGGCCATCAGCGACTTGGGCCGGTCGATCAACGCCAGCAGCCGCCCCTGCTCCTCGGCTTCCCGCGTCTTCTGATGGATCCGGATGTCGACTTCGGCGATGCGGTGCTGAACCCGCTGCTGGATGAGGTCGCGGTTCTTGACCAATCGGCCGTGGTAGGTCACGGCCTCCAGGGCTTGCAGTCGCGTGGCGTACCAGGTCTCGAGATCGTTGACGAGGGTCCGGAAGGCGACCTGATACTTGGGATAGTTGTTCTGCAGCGTTTCCAGGACGAGGCCGTTCAGCTCCGAGCTGAGCGTCGAGTAGGTCGTCACGAACCGCATCGGAAGGTCCCAGAAGTCGTAGGTCGCGATGAGTTTCTCGTAGGCGATGTCGTTCAGCGTGACCAGCGTCGATTTCTGCGCGTATTTGAGCTGTTCCTGGTACTTGAGCTGTTCCCGGTAGTGGCGGACCAGCGCGTCGAAGAACCGGATCCGCTGCGCGTCGCTGATACCGGGGATCTCGGCGGCGATCCTGAACTCGCTGGGGAAATACTCGTCCCGTCTCGCGCCTTCCTTCTCCTGCCGTCTCCAGCGCCCCTGAATATCCCCGGGAATGATCGGGGTGACGAAGATGTGCGAAGCCAGATTCGTCAGGTTGCGACCGAACTGCGGGATGCCCGCTTCCGCGAGCGCGCTCGTCAGGACGGCGGGACTACGAAAGTCCTCGACGCTGAATTTTCGTCCGGTGGGATATTCGTTGCGCTCGATCCCCCGGAAGCTCAGCCGCAGCGTGCCCTCGACGAGCTTGGGAGCGGACAGGTACGCGTTGAGGAAGATGAGCACCCCGACCCCGAGAAACGCGATGAAGCGCACCGCGAGGGCGATGCGCCGGGCGTACAGGAATTTGATCGCGTCCACGAACCCGGGATGGAGCTCCTCTTCGTCGGCATCACGACCCACCTTTGGCGCCTTGGAAGACGCCGCCGCCGCTGGTTCGGTCATTCAGTTCTCCCCATTGGGATGGGTGGGACGGCCCACCATCCGCCAAGATATTGTGTCGTCCCTCGTCCTGTCAACCTGAACCGCACCCGCGACGCGGGGAGAGTTTTCTTGACTCGGAGCGGTGGCTGGTCGATCATGCCGTGCGTGCCGGATCGCGGAACCAACGAAGGAGGCATGGGAGTGCTGGAGCTCGAAACACGCATTGAGCGGCGCGTCGCACGCATCGGCGTCGTCGGTCTCGGCTATGTCGGTTTGCCCCTCGCCGTCGAGTTCGCCAAGGCCGGCTTCGGTGTGGTCGGACTGGACGTCGATCGACGCAAGGTCGAACGCATCCGCCAGGGCGAGAACTACATTCCGGACATCGAGGACAGTGATCTGCAGAACGCCGTCCGGAAGGGGCAGCTGTCGGCCACCGATGACTGGGACGTCGTGGCCGATCTGGACGTCCTCATCGTCTGCGTGCCGACCCCCTTCAACCGCAACAAGGAGCCCGATCTCTCCGCCGTCGTCGAGGCGGTCCAGGCCATCGGCAAACGCCTGCGACGCGGCCAGCTCGTGGTCCTCGAGAGCACGACGTACCCGGGCACGACCGAGGAGATCCTCCAGCCCGTGCTCTCCGAGAGCGGCCTCCGCGTGGGCGTCGACTTCGCCCTAGCCTACTCCCCGGAACGCGTCGATCCCGGCAACCGGCTCTATCAGATCCCCAACACGCCTAAGGTCGTGGGGGGCGTGACCCCGACGTGCGGCCGGCTGGCCGCCGCCCTCTATCGCACCATCGTGGTGAAGATCGTGCCGGTGTCCTCGTCCCGGATCGCAGAGATGGTCAAGCTGCTGGAGAACATCTTCCGCAACGTCAACATCGCGTTGGTCAACGAGCTGATGATCCTGTGCGACCGCATGGGCATCGACATCTGGGAAGTGGTCGAGGCCGCGGCCACCAAGCCCTTCGGGTTCATGAGCTTCCAGCCGGGTCCCGGGGTTGGCGGTCACTGCATTCCCGTCGACCCGGTGTATCTGTCCTGGAAGGCGCGCGAGTACGACTTCTATACGAACTTCATCGACCTGGCCGCCGAGGTCAACGGCAACATGCCGTACTTCGTGGCGCAGAAGACGACCCGCGCGCTGGCCGCCCGGGGATGCGCGCTGTCGAGAGCGAACATCCTGGTGCTCGGGACGGCGTTCAAGCGCGACGTGGGTGACGTGCGGAACTCGTCGGCCCTACGGCTGATGGAACTCCTCGCGCAGGACGGCGCGATGATCTCCTACCATGACCCCTACGTCCCGGAAGTGCGGTTGCGGGGCCACACCATGCGATCGGTCGAGCTCACCCCCGCCGTTCTCGGCGCCGCCGATTGCGTGCTGATCCACACAGACCACACGGTCTTCCGGTGGGAGTCGATCGTCCCGCACTGCCGCCTCGTCGTCGACACCCGCAACGCCACGCACGGCGTGCCCAACACCGCCGGCGTCGTCGTCAAGCTGTAGGTCTCGGCGATGAGAGCGCTGGTCACCGGGGGGGCGGGCTTCATCGGCTCCCACCTCACCGAACGCCTGCTCGCCGAAGGGCATGCGGTCACGGTCATCGACGACCTCTCCACGGGGCGCTCCGAGAACCTGGCCGCCGTCTCCGGTTCCCCCTCTCTCCGCACGCACTGGGCCTCGATCCTGGAGGACGAGGGGCTCCAGGAGCTGGTCGACGAGTGCGACGTCGTGTATCACCTTGCCGCGGCGGTCGGCGTCCGCCTGATCCTCGAGCGTCCGGTGGAGACCATCGAGACCAACATCCTGGGGACGGACCGGATCCTGCGCGCGGCCGCGAAGGGCCAGAAGACGGTGGTCATCGCCTCGACGTCGGAAGTCTACGGAAAGAACGATCAGGTTCCGCTCAAGGAAGACGACGACGGCATCTTCGGGCCCACCACGAAGAGCCGGTGGAGCTACGCCTGCTCGAAGGCGATCGACGAGTTCCTCGGCCTCGCCTACGTCCGAGCGCGGGGCCTTCCGGTCGTGATCGTCCGGTACTTCAACACGATCGGGCCCCGCCAGACCGGACAGTACGGCATGGTGGTGCCTCGCTTCGTCCAACAGGCGCTGGCCGGCCAGCCCATCACCGTGTATGGCGACGGCGAGCAGTCACGGAGCTTCACCGACGTTGACGACGCCGTCCGCGCCACCATCGCGGTATCCCGCCACCCGCGGGCGGTGGGACAGGTCTTCAACGTCGGCTCCGGGAGCGAGATCACCATCAACCAGCTCGCGGATCGGGTGAAGGTCCTGACCGGGAGCCGCTCGGAGGTCGTCCACATCCCCTACGAGCAGGCCTACGAAGGCGGGTTCGAGGATCCGCGTCGTCGCGTCCCCAACGTCTCGAAGATCCGGGCCCTCGTCGACTTCGTGGCCGCGGTGGACACCACCGCTTCGCTCGAAAAAGTCATCCGTTTCTATCGCCGATAGCGGCGAGAACGACCGGTACTCGCCCTCGCCGGACGGTTGACAAGACAAGCCTTGCCCACCTAGACTGGCGCTCCGGATTCATCGACCCGATTGGGTTGGGAAGACGTAGTGGGAAAGAAGAAGGAGGTGTCGGTTCAACGCCGCAGTAAACGCAGCATTCACGTCACAGACTTCGCTGAGGAGGCAAGACCCATGAAGTATCTTCGCATCGCCCTGGGCATCGTGGCCGTCGCCCTTGTCGCACTTATCCTGGTACCGGACGCGCAAGCGCAAGCGACCCGAACGTGGGTGTCCGGTGTCGGCGACGACGTCAACCCGTGCAGCCGCACGGCCCCGTGCAAGACGTTCGCGGGCGCCATTTCCAAGACCGCTGCGCACGGCGAGATTTCCGTCCTCGATCCCGGCGGCTTCGGCGCGCTCAACATCACCAAGTCGATCACGCTCAACGGTGACGGCACCCTGGCCGGCATCCTGGCCGCCGGCACCACCGGCATCATCGTCAACCCGCCGCTCGCGACCGACAAGGTCATGATCCGCAGCATCACGATCAACGGCGCCAACTCGGGGACCAACGGGATTCGCTTCATCGGCCAGGGCACGCTGACGGTCGAGAACGTGGCGATCTACAGTTTCAACGGGGCCCCGGGTCGCGCCCTCGACGTGACGGGCGCCGGCGAAATGATCCTCAACAACGTCACCATCACGGACTGCCAGGCCGGCGTCCGCATCGCGTCCTCGGGGTCCCACACCGCGACGCTCGACAACGTGCGGATCCAGGACATCAATGGTCATGCCTTCGAAGCCGCGTCGGGTAGCGTCTTCGCCCTGATCACGCGGTCGAGGTTCACCAACAATGGCGCCGACGCCGTTCGGGCCGGCGTGAGCTCCTCGACCATCATGGTCGAGGACAGCTCGCTCTCGTTCAACAGCGGCACGGGCGCGAATGCCGCGGTGTCAGGTTCCAAGATCCGGATCAAGGGCAACAACATCAACGTCAACAACGTCGGCATCGCCATCGCCGGCGGAGCGGTCGTAGAGTCGACCGGCACCAATACCGTCATCGGGAACGTCAGCAACACCGCCCCGAACGGCACCTACACCCAGCAGTAGCCTGCTCGCCTAGCCTCACACGACGCCGGGCCCCTCGGGGTCCGGCGTCGTCGTTTCAACCAGCGGACGCGATTACTGGAGTGAACGGAAGTAGTCGACCGTCCGCGCGAGACCCTCGTTGAAACCCACCAGGGGAGTGTGGCCGAGCAGCCGTCGGCCCTTGGAGACGTCGGCCAGGGTGTGCGCGATGTCCCCGACCCGGACGGGCGTGTGCCGTCGTTCGAGGGTCCGACCCAGGATCTTTTCCAGGCGCTCGATGATCTCGAGCAGGCTGGTGCGCTCGCCGCAGCCGACGTTGAAGACCTCGCCGCCGACGTCGGGAGCCAGGCCCGCGCGGATGTTGGCGTCGACCACGTCGTCGATGTAGGTGAAGTCACGCGATTGCCGGCCGTCGGCGTGAACCTCGAGCGGCTCGCCCCGGAGTCCCCACAGAATGAACCTCGGGATGACGGCGGCATACTCGGACTCCGGATCCTGGCGGGGACCGAAGACGTTGAAGTACCGGAGCCCGACGGTCTCCACCCCGTAGAGGCGGTGCCACACGTATCCGTAGTGCTCGCCGGCCAGCTTGGAGGCGGCGTACGGCGAAATCGGCGCCGGCGGCTGGTCTTCACGCTTGGGAAGGTCCGGCCGATCACCGTAGACGGAGGACGATGACGCGTAGACGACACGGCGCACACCGGCCCGTCGCGCGGCCTCGAAGACGTGGAGGGTTCCGGTCACGTTGTGCTCATGGGTGCCGAGCGGGTCAACCACTGACCGGGGCACCGAGCGCATGGCGGCCTGATGGAAGATCGTGGTGGCGCCTCGGGCCGCCCCTTCCACCGTGGCGAGGTCGCGCACGTCGCCCTGAATGACCTCGAGGTCGGCGCCGGGGGGCCCGGTGCCCGGAAGGTTGGACGGCGATCCCGTGCTGAAGTTGTCGAGCACGCGCACGCAACCGCCCTCGGCGAGGAGACGCGCCGTCAGGTGCGAACCGATGAAACCGGCGCCGCCGGTGACGAGATAGACCATTTTCACTCCGGCAGATTATAACAGCTTGACCGCGGGCCCGAGCCTTCGTCGCGCGAAATCGAGCATGCCCCTCGCGAGCGCCGTCACGTCGCGCGGCCGGCCCCGGACCAGGGCGAGCGCGACGAAGAACCCGATCCACCGCGCCAGAAAGTTGGCGCCGAAGCTGAACCAGGCGTACCACGGCGCGTGCTTGCGCATGACCTCCAGGAGATTGCGCGTGCTGTAGTACACCCGGAGGGCCGTTCGGTCCGGCTCATCGCTGACGTCGTGATAGACGAGCGAGCCCGGCACGAAGAGCACGCGAAACCCCGCCCGCCGCGCCCGCAGCGACAGGTCGAGATCCTCGCAGTAGGCGAACAGCTCGCCGTCGAACGATCCCACCCGCCGGATCACGGCCGGACGAATCAGCATCGCGCAGCCCGTCGCGTAGTCGACCTCCCGCGGCGGACGGTCGCGGGCCAGCACGCGTCCGCGGTGGCCCTGCTTGGGGATCCCCGCCCACAGCGAGAACGTTCCGCCCTGATACCAGGCTTCGCGGGGACGATCGAGGTGAACGATCTGCGGAGACAGGAGTCCGGCGTCGTCGTGCTGGTTCGCCGCCGCCACGAGGGGTGCGAGGAAATCGGGATCGGCGACCGCGTCGTTGTTCAGCAACAGGACGAAGTCGACGCCTTGCTCGAGCGCCGCCGACATGCCGAGCGTGCAGCCCCCGGCGAATCCGAGGTTCCGCGGCGGCCGGAGAATCCGCACCGGCAGCGGCGCCGCGCGCGCGACCACCGTCTCGTCGAGGGCCGTGGTGTTGTCGACGACGAACACGGTGGCGGGGCCTGGCCAGGCGGCGGCGCGCAACGACTCCAGGCACCGTACGGTGATCGCGGGGGCGCCCCAGTGCAGGATGACGACGGCCACGTGAGGCCCGGCGATCACGTCCCGGCCTCGCCCTGCGTCGTCGCGGACCATGGCACCGTGGCCCTTAGTATAGTGCGGGACGGAGGTCCCGCTCCCCAGTGGACGACACGCGCCCGCGGCCCAACGTGGTGGTGGTGATGCCGGCTTACAACGCCGGGCGCACCCTCCGAATGACCTACGAGGAGCTCCCGAAGGACACCGTCAGCCTGGTGATCCTGGTGGACGACGGCTCCACCGACGCCACCCTCGAGGTGGCCCGGCAGCTTGGCTTGCAGATCTTCGTCCACGATCGGAACTACGGCTACGGCGCCAACCAGAAGACGTGCTATACGGAGGCGCTGCGGGCCGGCGCCGAGATCGTGGTGATGGTCCACCCCGACTATCAGTACGACCCGCGCCTGCTCCCGCAGATCATCGCGCCCATCATCGAGGGCCAGGCCGACGTCGTGCTCGGCTCGCGGATCAAAGGCGGGGCGGCCTTGCAAGGCGGCATGCCCTGGTGGAAGTACGTCGCCAACCGGGTGCTGACGTTTCTGGAGAACCGCGCCTTCGGGCTTCGCCTCTCCGAGTACCACACCGGCTATCGCGCCTTCACCCGCGAAGTGCTGGAGACCGTGAACTTCACGGCCAACTCCGACGGCTTCGTCTTCGACCAGGAGATCATCGCGCAGGTGGTGGCCGCGGGGTTCCGGATCGCCGAGATCAGCGTGCCCACCCGCTACTTCCCGGAAGCCTCGGCCGCGAGCTTCCCCGCGTCGGTGGTCTACGGCCTGCGTATCCTCGCCGTGCTCTTCTGGTACACGCTGCACGCGTGGGGTCTGCGGCGCTCCCGCCGCTTCGACAGCCTCCGCGCCCGCTACCGCCGCGTGTCCTAGAATGCGCTAGCGCCCGCGCCAGAGGCCGATCGCCACCAGCACGACGCCGACGACAAGACCGGCCCCCTGCTTGTAGCCGAACCCGGGATCGCCCCCCACCCCGATGGCGTCGGCGAGGAGCGAGACGAGCGCCAGAATGACGCCGATCACTACCATGATGAGGGCCGATCGTCGCCGCGTCATGCCAACACCCCTCCCCGTTCAAAGTTCGGTGTCCGGCGATGGTACCATCCGCCACGGTGAGAGTCGGTATCGATACTCACGCCGCCGAAGGCGACCCCTCGGGCAACGGCACCTACATCCGTGGTCTCACGCGCGCCCTCGCTCGCCTGGACGACGACGTCGCCTACGTCTTCTACGCGCTCGATCCCGGCCACGAGTTCTACGCCCAGTTTCGTGGCCATCCGCGCGTGGTGGTCCGTCGCCTGTGGCCCCGCCACGCGCTGGCCCGCATTCCACTGGCCCTGGCCGTCGCCTCCCGGCGCGATCGGTTGGACGCGCTGCACGTGCAGTACGTTGGGCCGCCGCGCCACCAGGGGGCCCTCGTCGTGACCATTCACGACCTGGCCTTTCTGCGCATCCCCGCGTCGTTTTCCCGCCTGCAATCGATCCGGCTCCGATGGCAGGTTCGCGCCAACGCGCGGCGCGCCGCCGCGGTGATCACCGACTCCGAGCACTCCAAGCGCGACATCCGCGACGCCTACGGACTCGCCGAGAGCCGGATCGCCGCCATCCCGCTCGCCGCCGACGCCCCCCTCGCCCCCGCGCCCGACGCGACGGCCCGCGAAACGGTTCGGCGGAAGTTCGGAATCACCCATCGTTATGTGCTGTCGGTCGGCCGCCTCAACGCCCGCAAGAACCTCTTGGGACTCCTGCGCGCCTTCGAACGGGTCCGGCCCGGTCTGGCCGAGCCGGCGCAGCTCGTCCTCGCCGGGCCCCGTGATTTTCGGGCGGACGCGCTGGACCGCGCGATCACGGCCTCGCCGTGCGCGAACGACGTCCTGCGCGTGGGCGCGGTGAGCCGGGAGGACTTGCCGGGGCTCCTGTCGGGCGCGGCCGTCTTCGCGTACCCGTCCCTGTTCGAGGGCTTCGGTCTGCCGCCGCTCGAAGCCATGGCGTGCGGGGTGCCGGTGATCTGCTCGAACACCACCTCGCTGCCCGAGGTGGTCGGCGACGCCGCGTTGACGTTCGACCCGCTCCGGACCGACGAGATCGGCGCCGCCCTGCGGCACGTGCTCACCGACGGGGCCGTGGCGGCCGATCTCATCGCGCGCGGCCGGGCCCGCGCCGCGCGCTTCAGCTGGCGGACCACCGCCGAGCTCACGCTCCAGGCATACCGCCGCGCGATCCGGTCCGCCCATTCCCGAGCCTGAGCCGGCGTCTCCGGCTTCGACGTCGCCGGCCCGCACCCGCCCGCGCGACGCTCACAGCAGCGCCGCGATCGCCTCGCCCACGTCGACCGTCGTCGCCTTGCCCCCAAGATCGCGGGTCAGCGTCTTGCCGTCCTTCACCACGCGCTCGATCGCCGCCACCACCCCGCGCGCGGCTGCGGCCTCGCCCACGTGCTCGAGCATCATCGCGCCCGTCCAGATCTGGGCGATGGGATTGGCGACGCCCTTGCCCGCGATGTCCGGGGCCGACCCGTGCACCGGCTCGAACATCGACGGGTACTCCTTTTCGGGGTTGATGTTGCCGCCGGGCGCGAGCCCGATCGAGCCCGCGATGGCCGGGCCGAGGTCCGAGAGGATGTCGCCGAAGAGGTTCGAGCCCACCACCACGTCGAACCAGTCCGGGTGCTGGACGAAGTGCGCGGTGAGGATGTCGATGTGGAACTGGTCGGTCCTGATCTGGGAATACTCCTTCGCGATCGCCGCGAAGCGCTCGTCCCAAAACGGCATGCTGTGGATGATGCCGTTGGACTTGGTGGCCGAGGTCACGTGGCGCTTGGGCCGCTGCATGGCCAGCTCGAACGCGTAGCGCATGATGCGGTCGCAGCCCTTGCGGGTGAAGATCGCCTGCTGGACGGCCATCTCCTCGGCCGCCCCGCGGTAGAGCCGCCCGCCGATCTCGGAATACTCGCCCTCGTTGTTCTCGCGCACGATCATCATGTCGATGTCGGCGGGGCCCCGGCCGGCCAGCGGGGTGCGCGCCCCCTCCAGCAACCGCACCGGGCGCAGGTTCACGTACTGCCGGAAGCCGCGACGGATGGGGATGAGCAGGCCCCACAGCGAGACGTGATCGGGCACGCCGGGGAACCCCACCGCGCCGAGGAAAATGGCCTCGAACTCCGCGAGCTGCTCCAGCCCGTCCTCGGGCATCATGCGCCCGGTCCGAGCGTACACCTCGCAGCTCCAGTCGAAGGAAGTCCACTCCAGCTCGAACCCGAACCGGCGCGCCGCCGCGTCGAGCACGCGCTGGCCTTCGGGCACGACTTCCTTGCCGATCCCGTCGCCGGGAATGGCGGCGATCCGATGCTTCATCGAGTTGCCTCCATCGTTGAATGAGTTGCGACTCGCTACACTACAATATGCCTACCGCGAGGGAACGAGGAGGCCCGACGGTCCACGATCACGGCCACGAGAACGAGCACGGATCGAGTTACCGAGACCCGGCTCCGGCTGAGGGCGCTGGAGTCGGGACGGCCACCTCGACCCGGCGTGACGAGTCTCGCGTCACCCTGCACTATTTCTGAGGGGACAGGCGCCATCGGCGGCTAGGCTCGGAGGGTACGCCGATGCGCACTCTCCGAGTTGTGACGGTCGTCGTCGCCTTCGCCGCTCTCGGAGCCTGGGCGGTTCCGACGGGCGTGGTCTCGGCCCATCAGGAGCCGCCGGACGCCGCCGCGCAACATCTGTTCAACGACCTCGGCGCCGACACGACGCCGGCGGACCCTTCCCGGCCCCTCTCGAATCGACTGAGCCTGCGGAGCCGCTATGTGCGGATCGACTTCGCCGCGCTGCGCCAGCCCAAGGTCGTTCTCGACCTCTTCAATGGTGGAACGCCGGGCCCGCTGACCGCCGTCTGGGACAGCGTGGAACACGTCTCCGGCGACTCACGTGCCTTCGCAGGGCATCTTGAAGGACTCGACCACAGCGGCGTGACCTTCACCGTCGACGAGACCGCCGGCGTCGCTCAGGGAAGCATCACGTTTCCCGGCGGCCTCTACCGCGTTCGCTTTGTTGCTCCGGGCGTCCACGTCATCGAGCACCTCGACTCCGGCGCCTTCCCCGAAGACATCGTGGTGCCGGTGCCCAATCTCCCATCGGACCCGGAGGACGCCGACGTCGGCGCCGACGACGCGTCGACGATCGACGTCCTCGTCGTGTACAGCCCGGCGGCGCGGACGGCGGCCGGGGGCGCCGCGGCCATGAACGCCCTCGTGGATCTGGCCATCGTCGAGACCAACGCATCCTACGCCGGCAGCGGCATCACTCAGCGACTTCGTCTGGTCTACAAGGGCGAGATCGCCTACACGGAGTCCGGCGACTTCTTGACGGACTTGAACCGGCTCACCGGATCGGGCGACGGATACATGGACGACGTGCATGGGCTCAGAAACACCTACGGGGCCGACCTCGTGTCCCTCATCGTCGAGAGCTCGCAGTTCTGCGGCATCGCCTGGCTGCTGTCGCCGGTGACGAGCGCGTTCGCGGGGAACGCGTTCAGCGTGGTCGCGCGCACCTGCGCGACGGGCTACTACAGTTTCGGGCACGAGCTGGGCCACAACATGGGCGCGCGCCACGACTGGTTCGTGGACCCCACCAACAATTCCGCATTCACCTACAACCACGGCTTCGTGGCGACCACCAAGACGTGGCGCACCATGATGGCGTACGGCGACGATTGCGGCGGCTGCACGAGAATCCAGCGGTGGTCGAACCCCGATCTCGCCTTCGCGGGGGTGGCCACAGGGGTGGCGGAGGGATTGTTCCACGCCGCTGACAATCGCAAGGTGTTGAACACCACGGCCCCCACGGTCGCCAATTTCCGGCAGTCGGTCAGCGTGGCCGCGCCGGTGGCACCTACCGTCACGTCGCCGGCGCCCGGTTCGACGCTGAACACGAATGCGGTGACGTTCATCGGGGGCCATACCGCGTCGGACCTCCAGCACACGCTGGCCATCGGCACCAGCCCGGGCGGCAACACGCTCTGGAACCAGGATCTCGGCACCGGTCACAGCGCCACCGTCACCGGTCTGCCGAACACCGGCACTATCTACGTCCGCTACTCGACTCGCTTCAGCGACGGTCGGCAATTCACCGATCAGTCATACACGATGAGCGTCGTGGTGAACGTGGCGCCATCGATCACCTCGCCCGCGCCGAGCTCGACCCTCACCACGACGTCCGTCAGCTTCACGGGCGGGCACGCCGCCGGGGACCTCCAGCATGCCCTCACCGTCGGCACCAGCCCGGGCGGCAGCAACCTCTGGAACCAGGATCTCGGCACCGCTCACACCACCACGGTCACCGGCCTCCCCAACAGCGGCACCATCTACGTTCGGTACTCGACTCGCTTCAGCGACGGCTGGCAGTTCACCGATCAGACCTACACGATGAGCGTCGTGGTGAACGTGCCGCAACCGATCACCTCGCCCGCGCCGAACTCGATTCTCACCACGACGTCCGTGAGCTTCACGGGCGGCCACACGTCCGCCGAGCTCCAGCACGCCCTCACCGTCGGCACCAGCCCGGGCGGCAGCAACCTCTGGAACCAGGATCTCGGCACCGCTCACACCACCACCGTCACCGGTCTGCCCAAGACCGGCACCATCTACGTCCGCTACTCGACCCGCTTCAGCAACGGCTGGCTCTACACCGACCAGACCTACACGATGAGCATCCCCGTGAACGTGCCGCCACCGATCGCCTCTCCCGCGCCGGGATCGATCCTCACCACCAACTCGGTGAGCTTCACCGGCGGGCACACATCCGCCGAGCTCCAGCACGCCCTCACCGTCGGCACCACCCCCGGCGGCAACAATCTCTGGAATCAGGACCTCGGCGCCGCTCACACCACCACCGTCACCGGCCTGCCCAACACCGGCACCATCTACGTCCGGTACTCGACCCGCTTCAGCGACGGTTGGCTCTACACCGATCAGTCCTATACGATGAGCGGCCCCACCCACGGCACGCGACCGATCACGTCACCGAAGCCGGCGCGGCGGTCGTCACCCGGTCGGTGACGGCCGCCGTGGGACGATCGGTCGTCAGCGGCTGAACGCCAGCACCAGCAGGCCCGCGAAGATCACCACCGCGCCGGCGATCCGTCGCGACGAGTGACGCTCGTGCAGCAGCAGCACACCGGCCAGCGCGCTCACCACGATGCTCACCTCGCGGCCGGCCACCACGTAGCTCACCGGAGCCAGGGTCAGCGCGGTGAGGACGGCCAGATACGACGCCAGCATCAGCACGCCGATGGCAGCCGCGCGCCCCCGCGGCGCGCCCGCGCGCGGCCACTCGAGACGGCCGCGTGCCCGGAGCACGAGGAGGAGCAGGAGCGCATCGAGGGTCTGGACGAGGAACGCCCACAGCAGCACCGGCACCGTGCCCACGCCGACCTTGTTGACCAGCGAGTAGCCGGCGATCATCACCCCGGTCAGCGCGGCGAACGCGGCGGCGCGACGAGCGCCGGCCGTCGCCGCCGAGCGGAAGAGCTCGGCGTGAGTGACGAGGATGCCGGCCACGATGAGCGCGATGCCGCCCAGGCCGGACGGGCTGGGTCGTTCGCCGAGGACGAGTGCCGCCAGCGGAACGACCACGAGTGGCGCGCTGCCGCGCGCGATCGGATACACGAGAGAGAGATCGCCGGCTTCGTAGGCCGCGGTCAGCGTGAGGAGATACGCGGTCTCGAACGCGCCGGAGAGCAGGACGAGCGCCCAGGCCCCGGCCGACACCTCGCCCAGGCCGTGAACCAGCAGGACGGGAGCGCTCAGCACCACGGAGGCCGCCAGGGCGATCAGCGAGGCCTCGAGCCGGCGGGGCTCCGACTTCAGCGCGAGGTTCCACGTGCTGTGGAACACGGCCGCGCCCAGGACGAGAGCGAGGGCGAGCGGTGACACGACCCGGAAAAGCGAAGCGCCCCGGATCAGCCGGGGCGCTTCGAACGTCTGGGGGCCGGGGCCACGCAGGGCCCCGGCGCATCCCTCTGCGTCTAGTTCATCCCCGGAACGAACGCGTCGCGCCCGGGACGGTACGTCGCCTGCCGCTGCGCGGGGTTCCGGTTGACGAGCGGACGCGCGTACATCGGGTGCGTGAAGCTGCGCACCTCGTGCTCGATCACGAACAGGCACTTGTTGGTGTCGGGATCGACGATGTTGCTGAAGCGGTACTGCACGGGGTTGCTCTCCTCGGTCACCAGCCCGCGCTCCTTGAGCTGGGCGTGCGGCCCCGAGAAGTCCGTGATGTAGACCGCGATGTGATGGCCGTCGAACTTCGGCAGCTCGTTGGTGGTCTCGCGGAAGATCAGCTCCTGCCCGACTCCGACCTGCACGTGCGCCTCGGCCAGCGATCCCACCGGCGTCACCACCGCGGCGGCGCCCATGATCTGCCGATAGAAGCGCGCGATGCCGTCGGCATGCCCGGCGGGGACACAGAACTCGACGTACGGAACGCCGAGCGTCATGTCGCCCCACTCCGGTCCGGCCGCGTGGCAGCGCAGCTTGTTGCCCCACGGGCAGGTGACCACGACCGCCTTGTCCTCCAGCGAGCATCCGAACTTGGTGCCGGTCAGCTTCTCCCGCACGGTGGCCAGCCGGTTGGTCAGCGCCTCGAGGTCGGGGACGACGATGCCGATGTGGGCGCGGAACACCTGGGGATAGCCGGTGGGCATGTGGAACTGTTGCTTGCCGATGTTGACCCACATGTTCTCGGTGCCGGCCATGAGGTAGGGATCCCGGGTGAATCCCATGCCGGTCAGCCAGAAATCCGTGGCCGTGAGCTGGCTCGGAATGCGCACGTTGCAGTGCTCGAGTGCCACGATGTTGCCCACGTTCTCCGCGTTGCGATCGTACTTGTCCGCCTGCATCGTCTCGTCCCCTCCCGTTAGTGTTGGTCCGTCACTTGACGATTTCCAGCAGCTCCACTTCGAAGACCAGCGTGGCCCCCGGCTTGATGCGCGGGGGGGCGCCACGCTCGCCGTACGCCAGGTCGGACGGGCACACCAGCCGGCTCTTGCCCCCGACCTTCATCATCTGCACGCCCTCGGTCCAGCAGCGAATCACCTGGTTCAGCGGAAACGTCACCGGCTCGCCCCGCTGGAACGAGCTGTCGAACACGGTGCCGTCCGTCAACGTGCCCTGGTAGTGCACCTTCACCTTGTCGGTCGCCTTCGGCGATTCACCCGCGCCCGGCTTGAGCATGGTGATGACGAAGCCGGCCGGCGTCTTGGTGGCGCCCTTCTCGGCGGCGGCCTTGTCCAGGAACGCCTGCCCCGACTTTTTCTCGGCGGCGGCGACCACGGCCAGCCGGGCCTGCTGCAGCTCCTGGATCTTGCCCATGTAAGGCTGGACCTCGACCTTCAGCGGCTTCTTCAAAAGGGCATCGGTCATGCCCGCCTTCACCATTTCCAGCTCCGCTTCGGTCAGGGTGAACACGGTGAGGCCTTGCGAGACGGCGATACCGAGGGCGTAGAGCGTCTTCTGGTCCTCGGTCGTCGGCTCGGGTCCGGCCGCCGCCGCGAAGCTCGCGGCGACCAGCACGGCGAGCAACGACGAGGTCACGACTGTCCGCATGGGGCTCCCTTCCGTCCGCACGTTTCGAGGTAGCATACCGCTATTCTCGCTTCGAGGAGACCATGAAGATCCGGAGCATCGAGACCACAATATTGAGTGTTCCCACGCCCAAACCCATCGCCCTGGAGTATCCCGAGCATCGCCTGGTGGTGGCCTCGATCGAGACCGACGAGGGACCGAGCGGGCTCGGCTACAGCCTCGTGTTCGGCGCCGCCGGCGCGGAGTCGATCCAGGTCTACCTGGAGACCCGGCTCAAGGCGCTGCTCGTCGGCGAAGACCCGCTGATGATCGGGCGGCTGTGGGACCGCATGTACCGCCACGATCGCGGCATTCGCCGGCAGGGCGTGGCCGCCTACGCGATCAGCGCGATCGACATCGGGCTGTGGGACCTCGCGGGCAAGGTCGCGGGCCTGCCGCTCTACAAGCTCTGGGGCGGCGTGCGCGATCGAGTGCCGGTCTACGGCAGCGGCGGGTGGCCGAAATATCCGCTGGAGGCCGTGATCGAGGAGGCCCAGCGCTACGCGGCCCTCGGCTGCCGCTACTACAAGATGAAGATCCACGACCCCGATCCGCGCGTGAACCGCCGACGTGTGGAAGCGGTCAAGAAAGCGCTTCCCGAAGGCGTGCGGCTGATGGTCGACGTCAACCAGCGTCTCGACGTGCTCGGCAACATCCAGCAAGCGCGCCTGCTCGAGGATCTGGACCTGGTCTGGTACGAGGAGCCCGTGACCGCCGACGACCTCGCGGGCTGCGCGGAGGTCGCGCGGTCGATCGCGATTCCCGTGGCCACCGGCGAGAACAACTACACGCGCTTCGAGTTCCGCGAGCTGATCGAGCGTCGCGCGGCCCGCTACCTGATGCCCGACGTCTGCCGCGCCAACGGCTTCAGCGAGACGCTGCGCATCGGCCAGCTCGCCGCCGCGCACCAGGTCGCGGTGTCGCCGCACGTGGTCTACGAGCTGTCGATCCACGTCGTGGGCGCGCTCGCCAACGGATTTCTCGTCGAGCTGATGGACTGGATGCCCGACGACCTCTTCATCGGTCTTCCTCGCTGCGCGGACGGCCATCTGCCGATCTCGGACGCGCCCGGCCACGGACTCGCGCTCGTCCCCGGAGCCGCGCAGAAGTATCGCTTCACGCCGTAACTCGGCGACGGTCGCTGGTGTGCGCCTTGCAATTGGTCATGGGCAGGAGGTGCACCCATGCACAAATACATCACCATAGCGGCCGCACTCGCGGTCGGGACGATGTGGTCGATTGGACCAGCGTCCGCGCAGACCACCACCACCGACCGGGTGGAGCAAAAAGCGGAGCGGGCGGCCGACAAGACCGAACGCGCCGCCGACAAGGCCGCCGACAAGGCGGAGAGCACCAAAGAAACGATCAAAGACAAGGCCGAGAACGCGAAAGACACCATCAAGGACAAGGCTGTGCGCGCCAAGGACAACATGAAGGAAAAGTTTGCGCACGCCAAGGACAAGATGCGGTCCGCCAACGACCGCATGGTCATGGCGGACACGCGGGCCGCGCAGCAAGCGCTGAAGACTCAGGGCTTCGATCCCGGTCCGATCGACGGCCGCATGGGCCCGCGCACGAGGGCCGCGCTCAACGACTATCAGCGCAAGAACGACGTGCCGGTGACCGGCATGCTCGATGACGCGACGATGGCCAAGCTGGAGGTTCGCAGCACTCGCGGCACGGACGTCCCCGCCGCGTCTCCGGCCAACCGACCCGACCCCAAGAAGCAGACGCAGTAGCTTTCCTCGGAGGGGCGTCGCCGGCGCGGCCGGCGACGCCCCTCCGAATCACCCCTCTTCGTCCTGTCGTTCCAAGATGCGGTAGAGCGTGCGGCGATCGATGCCGAGGAGATCGGCGGCGCGGACCTTGTTGCCGCCGGTTTCTTCGAGCACGGCGGAGACGTACCAGCGCTTCACTTCTTCGAGCGTCATGCGCGGCGCGGGGAGCTCGGGGGCGCGCGCGGTCTCGGCGCGAATCTCGGGCGGCAGGTCCTCGGGCAGGATCACCGCCGAGCGCGCCAGCGCCACCGCGCGCTCGACCGCGTGCTCCAGCTCGCGCACGTTGCCCGGCCACCGATACCCCGACAGCAGCGCCAGCGCCTCGGGGGTGAAGCCCTCCAGCGACTTCCCCGCCGCCGCCGCGTAGCGCTGCATGAAGTCGTGGGCCAGGAGCGGAATGTCGGCGCCCCGCTCGCGCAGCGGCGGCATCGCGATCGTCACGCCGTTGAGCCGATAGTAGAGATCCTCCCGGAACGTCCCGTCCTCGACGCGCTTGCGCAGATCCCGGTTGGTGGCCGCGATGAGCCTCAGGTTCACGGGGATCGGCTCGTTGCCGCCGACCCGACGGAGCACGCGCTCCTGGAGCACGCGCAGGAGCTTGGCCTGGAGTCCCAGCGGCAGCTCGCCGATCTCGTCGAGGAAGCAGGTGCTGCCGTCCGCGGTCTCCAGCAGTCCGCGCCGGATTCCCACCGCACCGGTGAAGGCGCCGCGCTCGTGGCCGAACAGCTCGGACTCGAACAGGCTCTCCGGCAGCGCCGCGCAGTCGATGGCCGCGAACGGGCGCTCGGCGCGGGGGCTCGCGTAGTGGATGGCCCGCGCCACCAGCTCCTTGCCGGTGCCCGTCTCGCCCTGGATGAGCACCGTCGTCTCGAGAGCGGCCACGCGCGCGACTAATCTATAGATATCCACCATCTCCGGCGACTGCCCGATGAGCCGCTCCACGCCGTAGCGCCCGCGCAGCTCCTGGCGGAACTCGCGGTTCTCGCGCACCAGCCGCTGGGTCTCCAGGACGCGTCGCACCGCGAGCTTGATCTCGTCGACGCGGAAGGGCTTGGAGAGATAGTCGTAGGCGCCCTGGCGGATGGCCTCGATGGTGGTCTCGATGGCCGCGAACGCGGTGAGGATGAACACGGGCGGCGCCGGGTCGAGGGCGCGGATGCGCGCGAGCACGGCGAGGCCGTCGACGTCGGGCATGCGCAGGTCGATCAGCGCGACGTCGAAGACCTCGCTCTCGGCCGCGCTGATGGCCTCCGCCCCGCCCGCGGCCGCGCGCACCCGGTACCCCTCGCGGGTGAGGACCTCGACCAGCAGCTCGCGGGCCACCGCGTCGTCGTCGGCGACGAGGATGGACGCCGCCGCCATCATGCGCCGTCTCGTCCGAGCGGCAACACGACCCGGAAGGTGCTGCCCTTCCCTTCCGCGCCCTCCAGCTCGATGCGTCCGCGGTGGTCGCGCACGATCTCCGCCGAGATGAACAGGCCGAGCCCGGTGCCCCGCCCCGGCTCCTTGGTGGAGAAGAAGGGGTCGAAGATCCGCTTGCGGTCGGCCTCCCCGATCCCGCAGCCGGTGTCGCTCACTTCCAGCGTCACTTCGCCGGCGAGCCCGCGCGTCGCCACGTCGATGCGGCCGCCGCGCGGCGTCGCGTCCATGGCGTTGGTCAAGAGGTTCAGCACGACCTGCTGGAGCTGATCGCCGTGGCCGACGAGCCGGGGCAGTTCGGCGTCGGCGTCGACGTGCAACGACACCCCCGCCGCGGAGGCGACCGGCCGCACCAGCTCCGAGGTCTCCCGCACGATCCGGTTGAGATCGACGGACACCTTTTGCTCTGGCGGGCGCCGGGTCAGGTCGAGGAGCTGGGAGATGATCTCGGTCACCCGTCGCAGCTGGCTGCCGATGATGGTGAGTCGCCGCTCGGCCCCGTCGGTCACGCCGTCGCGCGCCAGGTCCTCGCGGAGCAGCTCGAGGTGTCCCATCACCGAGTGCAGCGGCGTGCCCACCTCGTGAGCGACCTCGGCCATGATCCGTCCCGACAGGGCCAGGCGCTCGGCGTGACTCAGGTTGCGCTGGGTGGCGAAGAGCAGCTCGTGCAGCCGCTCGACCTCGTGGTAGCGGCGCTCCAGCTCCTCGGTGGCGGCGGTGATCTTCGACCGCAGCTCTTCGTTGAAGGCCTGGGTGCGCACGATCATGGCGTCGAAGTGACCCCCGAGCACGCCGAACTCGTCGGCCGATTTCAGATTGACGGCCGCCGGCTCCTTGCGAGCGACCGCGTCGATGGCCCGCATGAACCGGCCGATCGGACGCTTCACGATCCAGTGCACGGCGATCCCCATCAGCAGGCCCATGACCAGCACCGACGCGGCCGTGAGCAGCAGCACCAGCGTGCGGGCGCGCCCCTCGCGCGCGTCGAATCGCCCCAGCGAGAACTTGGCCGCGACCCCGGCGACCACGACGCCGTCGAGCGTGATGGGCGCCATGACTTCCCAGTGGCGCTCGCCGCCGGCGCTCTTCACGAGCCGCGAGACGATCCGCCCGCGCTGCACCCGATCGGTGTCGCCGGGCGTGAACGGCAGCCGGCTCTGCGGCCGGCTGGTGGCGATCAGGAGGCTCGCGTCCTCGGAGGCGAAGCGCACGATGTCGAGCTGGAGCACGCTCCGGCGCACCTTCATGATCTGCTGGATCTTGCGATCGAGCAGCGGCCCCGGGGTGAGGTCATGATGGTCGCCGATGGTGGCGGCCAGCTCGCGGGCGAAGAAGACGGCCCGTTCCCGGAGATCCTCCTCCACCCACGTGCGCGACAGGTGCAGCCCGAGCAGGGTGAAGCCGAACGAGACCACCACGAGGATCAGGAGGCTGATCAGGACGAGCTTGGCCCGGACCCCGATGCGCATGCCCTTCAGTCCATTCTATTTCCGGAGTCCGAGCTTGTCGGCGACTTTCGCCACGACCGCGGCTTCCTGCGCGAGGAGCCGGGCCGTCTCCTCGCCGGTGTGATAGAAGCCCTGCATCCCGGCCTTGTCGAGCGCGCCGACCACCGCGGGATCCTTCGCGGCCTGGTTGAAGGCGCGGGTCAGCGCGTCGACCACGGGCTTGGGCGTGCGGGCCGGCACGTAGATCCCCATCCAGATGTTCAGCGACGCCTCCGGGAACCCCTTCTCGGCCATCGTCGGCACCTGGGGAAAATCGGCCAGGCGCTTGGGTGCCGTCGTCACCAGCGGGATCAGGTCGCCCGAGCGGATCAGCGGGGCCAGCGAGCCGAACCCGCTGGTGGCGACGTTGACGTGCCCGCCCAGGATCGCGTTCTTGACCGGGCCCGTGCCCTGGAACGGCACGTGGGTGACGTCGACGCCGAAGGCCTGCTTGAACAGCTCCATGGTGAAGAAGGACACGGTGCCCAGGCCGGCTGATCCATAGGTGAGCTTACCGGGGTTCTTCTTCGCATGCTCCACGAACTCCTCGAGGGTCCGGGCCGGCCCCCCGGACCGAACGGTGATGACCCCGAGGTCCGCCGCGTAGGCGCCGATGGGGATGAAGTCGCCCGTCTTGTAGGTGACGTCCTTGAGGACCACGGGGCTGATCGTGAAGGCGGCGTTGGTGGAGTTGTAGATCACCGAGCCGTCGGGCCGGGCCCTGGCCACGTAGTCGGCGCCGACCGATCCGCCGCCGCCGGTCTTGTTCACCACCGCGATGGGCACGCCGAGGAGCTGCGACAGCTTCGGGGCCAGGATGCGCGCGGAGGCGTCGGCGGGACCGCCGGCCGGGAACGAGACGATCATCTCGACGTCGCGCACGGGATAGTCGGCGGACCACGCACGGCCGCCGCCGAGCGACAGGAGGGCCACGAGCACAACCACCTTACGCATGCGAGTCTCCTTTCGCGAACGGAGGCATCACGTCGCGGGCGAACCAGTCCATCTGCTCCAGCATCTCGCCGACGGTGTCGTGGGGAAACTGGAGCGCGCACAGGTGATCGACGCCGGCCTCGCGCAGGAACGCGATCGTCTCTCCCACGCTCTCGGGGCTGCCGATGAGATTGTTGGCCTCGGCCAGCGCGGGATCGCGTCCGGAGTGGGCGAGCGATCGGCGGTGCTGCACCATCCCGGTCGCTCGGTAGCGGGCCGCGGCCGCTTCCGCCGTGCGGCCGAGATGCAGCGTGAACTGCACCGCCGCTTCCACCTCGCGGGGATCGCGGCCCGCTTCCGCGGTGAGCCGGCGGAGCAGCGCGGTCCGCGATTTGATTTCGTCGAGCGGACGCCATCCCGGCAGCCAGCCCTGGCCGAATCGCGCGGCGCGCGCGACGGCGGCCTCGTTGTGGCCGCCGATATAGATCGGCAGCGGCCGCTGCACGGGCTTGGGATGCAGCTCGAGCTTCTCGAACGCGTAGTGCGCGCCGGCGTGGCTGGCCGTGCGCTCGGTCAGCAGCAGGCGAAGGGCGTGCAGGCCCTCGTCGAGGAGATCACCACGGCGCGCGGTCGCCCGGCGCGGCCAGTGCGCCTCGAACTCTTCTCGGTAGGCGCCGAGACCGACGGCGAGCACGACCCGACCGCCGGTGAGCTGATCGAGCGTCGCGACCTGCTTGGCCAGCAGCACCGGATCGCGCAGCGGCAACACCAGCACGGCCGTGCCCAGCCGAACCCGCCGCGTGTGAGCGCCCACCGTGGCGAGCGTGATCAGCACCTCGTAGAAGTTCGGCGGCTCGCTCCACTTCGTCCGCACGTACGGCGCCGCCGTGACGTGGTCGTTGCCCCACACCGCGTCGTACCCCAGCCGCTCCGCCGCCTGCGCGAGCCGCACGAAGTCCTCCGGCCGGGCAAACGGAATCGGATTCACCAACCCCTCGGTACACGTCGGCAACTGAATGCTGAAGCGCATGCGCTCCAGCTAACAGGTGATCGCGCCGCGGCCGAGAAGCGTATGGGCGCGCAGCTTGGCGTTCAGATCGGCGACGCGCTCGAGCGGGACCACCTCGGAGACCACGGGCTTGATCTTGCCCTCAGCGACCAGCTCGGCCGCGCGCGAGACTTCCCAGCGGGACGCGTAGCGGCTGCCGAGCACGCTGACCTCGTCGCGGACGAACTGCCGCGGGGACGCGTCGATGGTCGCGCCCGCGAACGTGGTGAGCATGATCAGTCGCCCGCGCTTGTCGAGCGCGTCGAGACAGAACGCGAGGGTCTCGCGCCGGCCCACGAGATCGATGGCCGCTGTCACGCCCGTCGGCGCGGCCGCCCGCAGCGCCTCGCGCGCGTCCGCAGCTTTGAAGTCGATGGTCGCGGAAGCGCCCAGCTCGCGGGCGGCGGCGAGCTTGGCCGCGTCGACGTCGACCCCGATCACGGTGGCGCCGAACAGCCTGGACATCTGCACCATGTGGATGCCGACCCCGCCCGCCGCGCCCATCACCATCACGACGTCGGTCGGCCCGATGGAGGCCCGGCGGTTGACGTGCAGCGGAGTGGCGATCGCGTCGATGACCGCGGTGGCCTCGACGGAGGTGAGACGCTCCGGCACGGGCAGGCAGTTGAAGGCGGGCAGCACCGCGTACTCCGCGTAGCCGCCGTTGGTGACGACCCCGACGTTGCCGCGCAGGTTGCGGCACAGCGGCTCGTGCGCGAGCCGGCAGTAATCGCAGTGGCCGCAGGCGAGGTAGAAGTACGCCATCACCCGCTCGCCCACGCGCGGCGCGTGCACCTCGGGACCGACCTCGGCGACCGTCCCCACGAATTCGTGGCCGGGCACACGCGGCAACAGCTCGGGCCGGCGGTCCATGTTGCCGTTCATGTAATTCAGCACGGTCAGCCCGACCCCGCACGCTTCGACGCGGATCAGCACCTCGCCGCGGCCGGGCGCCGGCGTGGCGATCTTCTCGTGGGCGAGCGCGTCGCCCCACGCGTGCAGCACCTGGGCGTTCATCACGCGGGCGTCACCAGGTGAGCGTCGCGCCGCCCCTGGAGCGCGGCGTCCTGATAGCTCATCAAGTCGGGCCGGCCCTTGCCGAGCATGACCTGGAGGTAGGCGGGCTCGAGGCCCACGTTCTGGTACCCGTGCATGACCCCGGCGGGGCACGACACGCAATCCCACTCGCCCAGCGTGGCCTCCGCGCGCCGCCCCGCCTCGTCCTCGAAGAACACCAGCACCTTGCCGCGCAAGATGAAGAACACTTCCTCGACCTCGTGCGTGTGCAGCGCGTTGCCCTGGCCCACCGGCACGAACATGATGCTGAGCGTGAAGTGCTCGGCGGGGATCACGTTGGTGTCCGATTTCCCCGACGCGCCCGGACCGATGAACCGGTGCTGCGCGCGCCGGTAGCCGTCGACGCGCGCGTCCGCGAACGCGTCCCAGTCCCCGCGCCGATCCACGAACCTCGCGACCTGCGTCTTGATCAGCTCGTCCGCCGTCATGTGCGCTCTCCTTAGATGGCTGTATATCCGCCGTCGACCAGCAGATCGCTGCCGGTCATGAAGCTCGAGGCGTCGCTGGCCAGGAACAGGGCGGCGCGCCCGATCTCCTCGGGCTCGCCGATGCGGCCGAGCAGGTGCTTGGGACCGTGATGGGCGCGCGCCTTGTCCATGTCGCCGTAGCGGTGCACGAGCCGCCCGGTGGCGACGGCGCCGGGCGAGAGCGTGTTCACGCGGATCCCCTCGCGCGCGTGGTCGGCGGCCATCACCTTGGCGAGCTGGATCAAGGCGCCCTTGCTCGCGCAGTACGCGGCGCGCTCCGGCGCCGCCACCCGGCCGAGCTGCGAGGCGATGAGGATGACGCTGCCGCCCCCGCGCCGGGCCAGCGCGGGCAGCGCGGCCTTGCTCACGAGGAACGCGCCGGTGAGGTTGACGGCGATCGTCTGGTTCCAGTCGGCTTCGTCCATCGCGGCGACGGTCGCGCTCGGCTCGCGGGTGGCCGCGCCGAAGACCAGCACGTCGAGGCCGCCGAACGCCCGCTCGGCGGCGGCGACGGCGGCGCGCGCATCCGCCGATTGCGTCACGTCGAGGCGCTGGGCGAGCGCCCGTCCGCCCGCCTTCTCCACCGCGCCGGCTGCGTCACGCGCGCCCGCCTCGTCGAGGTCCGCGCAGACGACGGCGGCGCCCGCGCCCGCGAAGGCGAGCGAGATCGCGCGACAGATCCCGTTGGCCGCTCCCACGACGAGCGCGACCTTGTTCTGAAGGAGGAAGTCGTTGGCGTTTGGCATGGCGCGATCATAGGCGGCCAATCGTCAACAGCGCAAGCCGACGACGGCTCGCGGTAGAATCGAGCGGAATCTTCCATTCACGAGGGGACCAATGGCACAGACGACGATCGGGGTGTTGCATCCGGGAGAGATGGGGTCGGTGGTGGCGGCGTGCGCGCGTCAGGCCGGGGCGCGGGTGGTGTGGACGTCCCAGGGGCGACGCGACGAAACCAGGCGGCGCGCCGAAGCGGCCGGGCTCGAGGACGCGGGCTCGCTGCGCGATCTCGTCAAAGCCAGCGACGTGATCCTGTCCGTGTGTCCGCCGGAAGCCGCCCTCGACGTCGCGCGCGACGTGGCCGCGGCCGGCTTCACCCGGATGTACGTCGACGGCAACGCGGTCTCCCCGGGCACCGCCCGCGAGATCGCGCGGATCGTCGAGGGCGCCGGCGCGACCTTCATCGACGGCGGGATCATCGGTTCCCCGCCCCGCAAGGCCGGGACCACGAGGCTCTACGCGTCGGGCGCGGGCGCGCCCCAGATCAAGTCGCTCTTCGGCGATTCTCCGCTCGAGGTCATCGTGCTCGACGCGCCGGCTGGCGCGGCCTCCGCGGTGAAGATGGCGTACGCGTCGTGGACGAAGGGGACGTCAGCTCTGATCCTCAGCGTGCGCGCGCTCGCCGCCATCGAGGGCGTGGAGGAGGCGCTGCTCAGCGAGTGGCGGACCTCGCAGCCCCAGCTCATCAAGCGCGCCGAGGACGCGGCGGGCGGCAGCGCGCCCAAGGCGTGGCGGTTCGTGGGCGAGATGGAGGAGATCGCCGCCACCTTCGCCGCCGCCGGCCTCCCCGACGGCTTCCACCTCGCCGCCGCCGAGGTGTGGCGCCGGCTCAGCTCCTACAAGGACGCGCCGCGGCCCTCGGTGGAAGACGTGGTCCAGCTGCTGGCCAAGACGCGGCGCTGACCCCCTCTCCCGTCGCGACGGCGGTGATCGCCCCCCGTCGCGACGGGCCATCGCGCTACCGCCATTGGGTAGCGCGCTTCATGATTCACCGCGTCCGGGGTGCCGGGCGCGCCGGGGACCGCGGGTGCACGAATCTTGCTCCAGGAACTCGCCGTGCGAGCCGCCATCTCGAACGCCGTCGGAAACGTCTCCCTGGCCGTGCAGTCCTTCACGCTGCTGTTCCTGCCGTCGGCCCAGACGCGATGGCTCGGCCGGACGGTGGCCGAGAAGTACAGCGAGCAAAGCGAGGTCGACGAGCATCGCCGCCAGGCGGTGGCCGGCCCGCGGCCGGCCCAGACGCGTCTCCTCGAACGCTACCTGAAGCCCGGCGCCCGCGTCGTCGACATCGGGTGCGCGGTCGGTCGGTTTTGCTTCACGGTGCACGATCGCGGACACCGCGTCATCGGGGTGGATCTGGCCGAGCCGATGGTTCGTGAAGCGGCCGGCCTCGCCCGCGAGCGGCACGCGTCGATCGCGTTCGGCGCGATGGACGCGCAGGCCCTCGCGCTGCGCGACGGCTCGTTCGACGCCGCGCTCATGCTGGGCTCGGTGCTGAGCCACGTCCCCGGGCGCCGCGGGCGGCTCTCCACCCTGCGCGAGGCGCATCGCGTGCTGACGCCCGGCGGCACGCTGCTGATCGAGACCCAGTCCCGCGCCAGCCACCTGCGTCATCGCGCGTTCTTCGCGGCGATGACGTGGGTGCGGCGCGCGCTGCGAGCGGCCGGTCG